>CAYHNK010000198.1:0-8982 GCA_964357695.1 uncultured Bdellovibrionales bacterium
TTCGGTGCCAGGCACATATTTCGGGCACATATTTCGGCTGATGAGCGCTCTCAACCGTGCATTGTGCTACGCTGACTGGACCGGCGCGCGCAGCACAAGAGGGGGCTCCCATGGTGGCGACACAACGCTCTCGACCTCTCGGCAGAGCTCGCACAATCGCCATCATTGCAGCACTCGCGGCGCTTACATCATGCGGCAGCGACACGCCGGTGACGACCAGCGACCCGGGTCCCACTCCCTGTTCCGTCAATGCCCCGTCGGGGTATTGCCCCGGCGAGCGCACGTGTGTGCACGGCGCCTGCTCGCCGTACCCGTGCAGCCCCGAGCATGCGAGCGGCGCCTGCCCGTCCGGACGGGCGTGCTCGCCGAGTGGTCACTGTCTTGCGGCCGACACCTGCGCCGAGGACATCGACTGCAGCAAGGAGCATTTCTGCGGCAGCGCGGGCGCCTGTCTACCGCTCGGCTACTGCATCGCCGATGACGACTGCCGCGCCGATGGCCGCTACTGCGCCGCGAGCGCCAGCTGCCTGCCGGTCGGCGAGTGCGGCGACGAGCGCGACTGCGCCGAAGGCGAGGCCTGCATGAGCGCTCATCACTGCCACGGCGTTGGCGGATGCGACACGTACCAGGACTGCCCACCGGGTCATGCCTGCCAGGATGAAACGTGCGTCCCAGCGGGTCTGCCGTGCACCACCAACGAGCTCACCACCCTTGGCTGCGAGAGCAACGAGCTGTGGTGCTGTCCGGCTGGCGAGGCATGCTGCTATTGGCCGGAAGAGCGCTGCAGCACTGCCGGAGTGTGTATCTGGCAAGGGCAATGCGTTACGCGCGATGACTGCCCGCCCGGCGCCTTCGCCTGCGTTGACTACGCCTGTGTGCCCCAGCGATCGTGCAGCGATGGCTGCCTGGCGGGCGAAGCTTGCGACTGGGGGGCCGACGCGTGTGTTCCCGTGGGTACATGCGCTGACCCGAATAACTGCGGCCCTGAGTACATGTGCAGCTCGCGCTTCGACTGCGTGCTCGTCGGCGCGTGCCTGACCTTTTGGGAGAAGCTCGAGCAGCCCATCAGCGCACAGTGTACGTTCGTCGGCGTGTATCTCCACCGCTATGGCGAGCCATGGAGTGGGTACGACTACGCACTCTACCTCGATCCGCGCGACGGCTCGAACCCAGTGCCCATCGCGGATGCGGCGTGGGGCTACGACGCCGGCACGTCCACGTTGACACTCATCGGCGATGCCTGTGTGGCCGCGCAAGACGGCTCGGGCGTGCCGATCATCGCGGTGCGCGTCCCGTGCGAAGAGTAGCCGACGCGCAGCCACCCTATTTCGGTGCCCTATTTCGGTGCCTATTTCGGTGCCTATTTCGGTGCCAAGCACATATTTCGGGTTCGGTGCCAGGCACATATTTCGGCGGCCTCTTCATGCAGCGGGCAGCTTGGAGCGCACCTCGAGACGCTCCAGCCACTGGTTGCGAGACCCTGGCCCGGTGGCGTTCTCGATCACACGGGCGGCCTGCGCCCGCAGGTGGGGACGCACCCAGATCTTGGCATCGTGGGGAATGGCCAGCGTATCGTTGAACACGACCTCTGCGGCCACCGTGCCCCAGTGGCCCGGGCCAACCTTCTCCGGCGGGGCGGTCTGCGACTCGAGCGCGTATTTCTGCTCCAGTCGGTCGAGAAACGGCGCGAGGTTGTCGGGTCCGAAGCTGTCGTCACCCCGCAGGCCAAATCCCCAAGATGGCGTCGCGTGGAAGTCGCTGCGAGCATCCAGGGTGCGCACGGGCAACGAGATCACCACCACGTCCTCCTCGAAGTAGGGTGTCTGTCGGTTGGGGAAGATCTGCCTGCCGCCCCAGCCCTTCATCACCGGCAGCACGTAGACCTTGTCGAATACGCCGACGATCTCGGGGTCCTCGATGGTCATCGGCGTGCCGTTTGCCTGGTTGAAAGCCATCCTCGAAAGCAGTGCGCCGTGGCGCACCACCGCGTCGAGATGCTCGACGGGGAGGAAATGCAGTAGCCACTTGACCCCCCGCCCTCGGGCCAGTTGCTCACGCGGGCCGACGGTGCGCCCGAGCACAGCGCCGCGCCTCGGGGCAATGCCGAAGATGTCCGAATTCCGATGGCCACGTGGCTGGGTCGCTTGCACCGCCCGTTCATCAGCCTGGACCACGGTCTGCTCGGGCAACGACCGTTGCATACTGGCCAAGACGCGTGCCGTCGACTCGTTAGGTCCAGCTGTGCTCAATCGTTCCATCTCGTGTCGACCTTCTGTGGGCAAAGCTCCGGTCTATCGCGTTCTGAGGTCATTATCGGACCGCTGGGGTGAGTCGTTGTCTGCTCTGTCGCCAACGCAGAAGTTCCGCTCAACCCCTGGATCGTAGCCCAGCGAGGGGCGCCTGGGATGCGAGTCGAAATCGGCGGCGAACACGCGGGCCCTCGGCCAAGCGCGACCGTCGCGATTTCGTTGCTCTGGTTGTGACTGAGACTCTCCTTTCCCGGTCGTGAAGGCCATTGACTCGACGCGCCGCCAGGCCGATGCGACGACGCGATCGGGCGGGGCTCATAAGCGGCGTATTCCGGCCATCGCGAGCACCCGTTAGCGAGGACGCCCTCGCCCAGAGCGACCCGTTGCTCGCGCAGCTTTACACGGTGTCTCTGACGGGCACGCTGGCGATGGGACCGAACGCGGGTGCGCGGCCGATGCGCCCCCAACGCAATGGCTATGGCTTCGACTTACATGCCGGCGTCCGGGTCTCGGCGCATGACCGGGACCATCTCGAGCGGCTGTGCCGCTATCTCGTGTGCCCACCTCTCGGAAACGAGCGACTCACACGTCTGGATGACGGCCCCTACAGCGTTCGCTTGAAGACGCCTTGGAGTGACGGCACGAGCTACATCGTGCTGTCAGGGGTCGCGCTCGTGGGGCGCCTCGCCGAGCTCATCCCGCCGCCGGAGAAAGAGAAGAGCTCCTGCGCCCACGCCACAGACGAGCCGCAGACGCCGATGAGCCCGTCGTCGAGGGTGTCATGCGCCGCCCTGATGAAGCGCGCGAAACGACTCGATCGCGGCCGCGACCTCGTCGGGACGATCGAGCTGCGGAAAGTGGCCGGTACCGTCGAGGATCAGCACTTCGGAATTGCCCGTGGACGCGACGATCGGATCATCGGCACCCGCGATGACGAGCACCGGGATCGCGGTCGCCGAGAGCATCGCCTGCAGCTCGTCGCGGTGCGCGTGGGCATCGGTGAGGTGACGAGCAAACCGCAGGCGCGCATCGGGACGTGTGAGGTCCGATGCGGGACCATCGAGCACCGGCGTGGTCGCCCGCTTGTCACCCGCCACTAGCGCCTCGAGGTGGCGGCGGCGCATCCCACGCGCCGCGAGGCACGCGCTCGGCGTCCACCGCATGATCGCCGGCGGCGGCGTCTGCACGAAGAACGGCGAGATCAGGACCAGCGCGCTCACGCGCTCAGGGTGAGCATGCGCGAACTCGAGCGCGTAGCGCGTGCCGAGCGAATGACCGACGAGCAGCAGCGGCTGGCGCGTGTCGGCGAGTAACGCCTGCATCCACTCGAGCGGCGACGCGCCGACCGACGCCGAGCGACCCAGCCCGGGCAGATCGACGCGCAGCTGATTGCCGGCGATCCGCGACGCGACGGGCGTCCACGAGTCCGCATCGAGCGGCAGGCCATGGAGCAGCACGGTATCGGTGCGTGCGCGATCGCCGACCACGTAGGCCGGCGCTCCGGCGATGCGCGCGAGCCGAGCCGCGGCCGAGGCCGGGTGCTTGCCGAACCGCGTCGCGATCAGGAAGTCGACACAGCGATCGAGCGCGGCGCCGAGCTCGGGCCACGCGAGGTTGTTCGCGGCGGCGAGCCGGCGTGCAGCGGTCGCGTCGTATCGGCGATCGGCGAGGAACGCCAGGCCCTCGGCGTCACGCGCGTTGCCGGGCGCGAGCCGCGCGCGGAGCAGGAACTTCGCGAGGCCGACGGGCAGCCGCCGATGCGGCGAGCGCACGCCGACGCGCTCCGCGACCCGCGCGGCGAGCTCGAGCAGCTGTGGGCTCGCATCGTCGAGCACGGTGTACGAGCCCGTCGAAGGAACCCTCGCGATGAGCGCCGCGAGGAAATCGACCGTGACGAGTGGCAGCCAGTGTCCCGCACCACCGGGGACCGCAGGCATCTTGCCGCGCCAGATCGCCTCGACGATCGGCGCGAAGCCGAAGAACTGCGTGGTCTCGCCGGTTCGCGAGTCACCGATCACCGCGCCCGGGTGGATCCGTGCGAGCGGTAGGCCGCGGTTGCGAGCCGCGTCGCGCACGAGGTGATCCGCCTCCATCTTCGATGCCTCGTAGCCGCCGAGCTGCTTGTAGAGCCGATCGTACTGGGCAGGCTCGAACGGCCCCTCGGCGTCGAGGCCGAGCTCGCGAAACGCGACGTCGGCGCCGACCCTGAACCCCGAGATGTGCACGAAGCGGCGCAGCGAGGGAGACTCGAGCGCGAGGTCGATCAGCGCGCGCGTGCCGTCGACGTTCGCACGCCGCGCGATCGCTTCGGTCATCCCGAACTGCATCAGCGCACCCGCGTGGAACACGTCGGTCACCGATGCGAGCGACGTGCGCGCGGCGGCGTCGAGCCCGAGCCCGTCGGTTGCGAGGTCACCCTCGACGAGCGTGACGCGCGCGGCGATGCCGTCGTGACGCGTGACCCACGCGAGGTACTCGGCGCGGCGCTCTCCAGCACGGCGCACGATCGCGACCACGTCGTGACCGAGGCGCGTGAGCTCGGGGATCAGCCAGCGGCCGACCAGTCCCGTGGCACCAGTGACCAAGGCAACGCTCATGGAGCTCCTTTCAAGGTTCGCGCGAGCTCGGAGCTCGCGCGACGCAGTGGCTCAATCGAGCGGTGCGCGCGGCACAGCAGCAGCGCGCCTTCAATCGTTGCAAGGAGGAAGTTGGCGAGTGTGTCGGCGCGCTCGCTCGAGTGGCCATCACGCACGAGCCGCGCCGCGATCGCGGCCTGCCAGTGCGCATACGTGCGCGAGCAGACCTCGTGCAGCGCATCGGAGGTCGCCGCCTGCTCGAGCGCGACCGTGGCGAGCGGACAGCCCTGCGTGAACTGCGAGCTCTCGAGCTGGCTGCTGAAGTACGCGGTGATCATCTCGAGCGCGAGCTCGGCAGTGGGGGCGGGGGCGAGCAGTTGCTCGAGCACCTGCGTCAGCGACTCGCTCGACTTCTCGAGCGCCTGCGCGACGAGCTGCTCCTTGCCGCCGGGGAAGTGAAAGTAAAGCGAGCCCTTCGGTGCGCGGCTCGCCTCGAGGATCTGGTTGAGCCCCGTTGACGCGTAGCCCTGGCGCCGCAGCAGGTCGGCGGCGGTCTCGAGGATGCGGCCCTTGGTGTCCCGTCGCTTGCCCATGTCGCATACTATGTAGACTGGTCTAGTTGTTGTCAACGGCGCGCGAACCGCCGACGATCCAGGCACCGGACACAGTGCCAGACACATATTTCGGGCGGGACGCCTGCATCACACCGCCCGGCTCATTTTTCGCGCAGGTCGACGACGCAGCGTTGGATCTCGAGCACCTTCGCCGGCGGCACGAGCAGGCTCGCAACCCGCGTTTGAAAGAACGACGTGACGGTGCTCCAGTCGTGCTGGCCCTCGCCCGGCAGGGGGGCTTCGCGCTCGGCGTCGTCGAAATAGGTGAGCGCACGCAAGAGCAGCGCATCGCTGACCGGCTTTTGATAGACGGTGCGCAGCGCGTGCAGACACTCCGAGATGCCGAGTTGCTGGTCCTGAAGCGTCACGTACAAGTCGAAAAAATCGCGACGCAAGCCCCGATCGAGGATCGCGTGTACCTTGGTGGCGAGGATGCCTTGCACGCCGAGGCGTCGCCCTTCGACAAACGGGACGAGGTTTTCGAGCACAAAGATCGACACGTTGATGTCATCCCAGCGCAGGTGCACGGTGTCGATGGCGCGCTCGAGGACCTCGACGCGGCCCCGCTGCTCGAGCACGGCCAAAAGATCTTCGAGCTCGGCGGTGGCGGGCACGCCGAAATCGACGTCCCGACTCGGCCGATAGGGACGCAGGCAGCGCACCGCATGGCCACCGATGACAAACCAGTAGGACAGTGGCTGCACGATGGCCGCGAGCTCGGCAGGAATGACGCGTTCCGGTGGATAGGTCATATGCCCCTCAGTCGCATGACCGCGAGCAGCACGCCGCGGCTCTTGGGTCGCCAGCCGCGCAGGCGCGCTGCCTGGTAGAGTGCCAGCCAAGGCAGTCCGGAGGCAAAGCTCATGGCCGTCACGCCGCCGTAGTTAAAGCAATGGAAGACGAGCTGCGGCGCGGGGATGCTCGCGACGCCGGGCAGATTGTAGAGCGTCTCGCGCACATACGCCGGCAGATCTGCTGGCGCGTAAGACGGCGCCGGCGCCCGCGCGATCAGGGCGTAGAGCGTCGCGCGAGCTGGCGTCTTACACCCCGCCTCTTGGCACCGCGCTGCCACGGCCGCGCGCATCTGCGCAAACGGCGGTCGCTCCAGCGCATGCAACGATGGCGCCATCGCCTCGATGACCACGGCTGGCACCCGCGGGCGACCCCGGTCACTGCGCGGGCGTCGTTTTCCACCTACGGTTAGCGGCGCTTCGCCAAAGCGCTCTCGGGCACGCGCAATCGACGCATCGATGTTAAACAAAGACATTTCAGTGGTTAATTATAGACACTCTATAAATTATAGCAATACACCTAATCAGACGGTGCGAGTCGTCTGGCGTCAATCATCGCTGTCACGGGCGTGCCGGCAATGCTAACGTCGTGGACAAGGAGAGTCTATGAATGCCGACAGAAGCATGAATGGACTGTTGAAGGCAGGCCTCATCGCCAACGGCGTCTACGTGGCGCTGATGTTCTTGTTTTTGCTGGTGGTGGCCCGCTACGCGCGCTTTGAGTCGGGCTTTATGGCGGACTTTACGGGCAGTGAAGATACGTGGCTCGAGGGCGTGGTGTCGTTCGTTTCGGCCATGTTCTATGCCCGGCTGCTGGCGTTCGCGTCACTCGGGCTCGACCGCATCGCCAGCTCGTTCGTCACCGACGTTTGGCCATTCTACATCGTCGCGAACACGCTCTTTGTCATCTTCGCCGTGTCGATGATTGGCACGACGCTCATCGCGACAGGACGGCGCAAGAGTGGCGCAATCCTCGCGCTCTGCGGCACGGTTGCGTTCTTTCCCCTGGGAATCGTCGGTGCCGTGGGTGCCTGGCGGGAGCTGCCAAGCGACGACGCCCCCGAGGTGCCGTCCGTCGACACCAAGACCGTGGTCCTGCGCACGGTGGTGAAGGCGCTGTTCGCGATGGCCTTCGTCATCTTCCAGGGACTGGCCCTCTATTCGACGAGCCTGGGCAATGACCGCGACGCGACCCTCAAGGCCATCCTCGCAGCCGCGCTGTTTGTGCTGACCGTCATGCCGTACAAGCGCCGCGCCTAGGCGCACGGGCGTCACTATCGACGACGCCGATGACGGCCAGCCACGAGCTCCCCGCAATCGTGCTCGGCACAGCACGCCGCAGCGCGCACCTTGTGCCCGTGCGTTCATCGGGATACCAAGGTGCGGGGAATATCGACGGGCCTGCAACAAAGGGCTCGAGGAGTGGTTGCCATGAAAGTCACGCTGGGACGCGCGATGGGGTTGTTAATCGCGATGAGCGCCTTGGGAGCATGCGGCGATAGCAAGTACCAGTGCGACATCTACTCGCTCAGCCCCTACGAGCGCGTCTCTACGACTTGGTATGAGGCCTCGAGCGCTGATGACGCCGCCTCCATGTGCCAAGACGAGCACGCGGGCTACGACTGCGACTGTTACGAAGATCAGTAGTGAGCACGTCAGGACGGCATCACCCTTCCGGGAAGATCTTGCCCGGGTTGAGGATGTTGCCCGGATCGAAGGCCTGCTTGATGCGCCGCTGTAGGGCGATCAGCGTCTCGTCTTGCACGAGAGAGAGGTAGCCGCGGCGCTTGCTGCCGATGCCGTGCTCGCCGCTTAGGGTGCCGCCGAGCCGCGCCACCGCGCGATACAAGTCCGCGAGCACCTGCGGCAGGGTGCGTCGCCACGCTTCTCGCGTCATCTCGGTAGGTCGCAGCACCGTGGCGTGCAGGTTGCCGTCGCCCGCGTGTCCGAAGGTGGGGATGCGCACGCCGTGGCGCTCGGCGAGGCGGCCGATCTCGTCCACGAGGTCCGGGATCTGCGCAATCGGCACGACGACGTCCTCGAGGCTCTGATCGGGGGAGAGCTTTTTGAGCGCCTCGGCGCACACCGCACGCGCGCGCCACATCTTGCGCGCCTTGTCCGGCGTCTCGCCGACGAGCACGTCGAGCGCCCCGGCCGCGGTGCACAACGCGCCGATGGCCTCGTATTGCGCCTCGACGTCGGCCGCGCTCGCGCCGTCGACCTCGAAGAGCAGCATGGCTCCGCTCGCAGGATAGGGCGGCGATTCGCCGAGGTACGCGTAGGCGGTCTCGATCGACAGGCGGTCCATGAGCTCGATCGAAGAGGGCACGATGCGACCCTCCGTGAAGACGCGCGGCACAACGGCGATGGCCTGCGCAACGTCGGCAAATGGCACGAGCAGCACGGCCCGCGCGACGGGCAGCGCCACGAGGCGCAGCAGGATCTTGGTAAAGATGCCGAGCGTCCCCTCCGAGCCGACGAGCAGATGCAGGAGATCGTAGCCGGTGACGTCTTTGACCCGTTTGCCGCCCACCTCGACAATCTCGCCGGTGGGCAGCACCACCTCGAGCCCCATGACGTAGCGACCCGTGACCCCATATTTCACCGCTCGGCCGCCGCCCGCGTTCTCGGCGACGTTGCCGCCGACAAAGCACATCTCGACGCTCATCGGGTAGCCGGCATAGAACAGCCCGAGAGGTGCGACGGCCTCGTTGACGGCGTTGGTGACGAATCAGGGCTCGACGACGGCGAT
>CAYHNK010000199.1:0-8967 GCA_964357695.1 uncultured Bdellovibrionales bacterium
GTCGACTTGCCGGACCCCGTCGTTCCGGTGCCGAGCACGAGTCCACGAGATTCGAGCGCGATGGTCTCGAGGATTTTGGGCAGCGCCAGCTGCTCGATGCTCTGCACCTTCAGCGGGATGACGCGAAATACTGCGCCGACGCTGCCGCGCTGCTGGAATATGCTGACGCGAAAGCGGCCAAGCCCAGGCACGCCGTACGCGAGATCGACCTCACTGCGGGTGCGAAACGTCTCTTTCTGCACGTCGTTCATGATGGTGATGGCGATGCGCGAGACGTCCTCAGGAGCCATGCGCGCGGCATCTTTGAGCGGCACGAGTGTCCCGTGTACGCGGAACATGGGTGGCAGGCCGGCCTTCAAGTGAATATCGGAGGCGCCGCCCCGCAATGCCACGGCCAGCAGTTCGTTGAGCTCCATGTGTCTACCATAGGCGGACCGGAGTGACGGCGCCAGAGCCTCGCGGGGCAAAGATTGTCGACGTAGGTGTCTCACCCACGTCGGGTACCTTGTTCGAGCTTGAGCGACGCGCTAAGTTGCCATCGAGGCTTTGACAATCATTCTAGTGGCTTTCTATCATGCTGCTCGTCCTGCTGCTGCGCGTCCCTAGATGAGCTATCCGATCACATTCGGCAGATATTTGCTGCTCGAGCGCGTGGCCATCGGCGGTATGGCCGAGGTGTTCAAAGCCAAGGCCTTCGGTGTCGAGGGCTTCGAGCGCATTCTCGCCATCAAGCGCATTCTGCCGAACATGGCGGACGACGACGAATTCATCAACATGTTCGTCGATGAGGCGCGCATAGCCGTGCAACTCAGTCACGCGAACATCGTTCAGATCTACGAGCTCGGTCGCGTCGACACGCAGTACTACATCGCGATGGAGTACGTCTTCGGTCGAGACCTGCGGCAGGTGCTCGACCGCTTTCGCCAGCGCAAGCAGCTCTTGCCGCTGCCCGCGGCCGCGTTCTTGACCTCGAAGATCTGTGAGGGGCTCGACTACGCCCACCGCAAGGGTGACCCGACCGGCAAGCCGCTCAACCTGATTCATCGCGACGTTAGTCCACAAAACGTCCTCGTCAGCTACGAGGGCGCGGTGAAGCTGACCGATTTTGGCATTGCCAAGGCGGAGGATCGTGCGTCCAAGACGCAGGCGGGCGTGCTCAAGGGCAAGTTCGGCTACATGTCGCCCGAGCAAGTTCGGGGCATGGAAATCGATCACCGCTCCGATATCTTTGCGGTCGGCATCCTGCTCTACGAGATGGTGACCGGCAAGCGGCTCTTTCTTGGCGAGAGTGACTTCTCCACGCTCGAGAAAGTGCGCAACGCGCACGTTGAGCCGCCGTCGCAGTACAACCCCGACATCTCGTCCGAGCTCGAGCGCATTCTCCTGAAGTCCCTCGCGCGCGAGCGTGAAGATCGCTACCAAGCGGCTTCCGACCTGCACGACGACCTGCAACAGTTTCTCATTGAAGACAACACCATCTACAACGCCAAGCGCCTCGCAGCGATGCTCAAGGAGGAGTACCAGGCTGAGATCGATGCGGACATGCTCAAGATGGAGGAGTTCGTACGTCTTTCCGCCCCTCCCGAGCTCGTCTCAATGGCCGCGTCATCGAGTAGTGCCGCCGAGTCGCGTGCGCCTGCGAAGCAGGAGTTCACCAGCGAAAAGACCGTGATCTTCGAATCGGGGTTCGCGGATTTGGCCGATGCACCGACGCAGGTCGCCGACGCTCAGGACGTCGACGTGTCCACCGGTGTTGCGCCGTACGGTACGATGGCGAGTCGCTCCGCGTCAGGGCCGCGGCGAGCTGAGGCGAGGGGCCGATCCGGGGTGGCGAGCGGCAGGCGGGGGGGCGCCGCGGCTGGGGCGAGCACGGCGCCGCGTCACCTCGGCGCCATCGTGGTGGCTCTCGCTGCGTTTGTGTCCCTGCTCATCGTGCTCATCGTGCTGCTCAGCGGCGGCGGCAAGGGTACGCTCATCGTCTACTCCGCACCGGTGCAAGCGGTCGACATCTTCCTCGATGACGAAATCATCGGCAGGCAGACGCCGCTCGTGCGCAACGATGTGCCGGTGGGTGAGCACGTGCTCATGGCGCGCGCGACGGGCTATGCACCGCAGGCCTTCAAGTTCGATCTCGGTTCCGAGAAACCGGTGCCGGTGACATTCGATCTGCAGCTCGTCGGCGGAGGCGGGGGGGGAAGCGTCGAAGTGCTCTCCGATCCACCGCAGGCGCTCGTGCGCATCGATGGCACGAGTCGCGGCGAGACGCCCGTCACCGTGCGCGATATCGACCCCTCACGGCCACTCACCGTCGAGCTCAGCAAGACGGGCTATTTGCCACAGTCGACGATCATCACGTTCGATCCTGGACAGCTCTTCAAGTCAGTCAAGCTGTCGCTCTTGCCGCAACCCGCCAGTGGCTACACGAGCCCGGGGTATGCGCCCAGCGGTGCGCCTCGCGGGAAGGTCGTCGTCACGTCCGACCCGGATGGTGCCACCGTCTTTGTGGGCAAGCGCAAAGTGTGCACGACCCCGTGCGAGGTGCCCGATCTGGACGTGGGCCAGATGGTCGAGGTGTCCGTCGTCAAGGACGGATACCAGCGCCGCGACGAAGAAGTGCGCTTTGCGTCGGGGGCCACGGTGGCCGAGCTCTACGCCGAGCTTGACGAGTCGAAGCGCCCTGGCGCGCGTGGTCAACCGTCGCCGCCGCGCAAGGCTCGCAAAGGCAAAGGTGGCGAGAACGGCGGTGGTGGTGGTGGCGGCGGTAGCTGTGGCGGCAGTGGCGCACAGATCTCCGTCATGGCCAGCGAGCCCAACTGCAAGGTGACCGTGGGCAGCGCCAACCTGGGGATTGCGCCCATCTTCAAGAAGGATGCGCCGGTCGGCCGCTGTGCGGTGGTCGTCGAGTGCCCAAGCGGCAAGCGCCACCGCGAGGTCAAGATGCTTAAGTCAGGGTCGGTCGAAAAGATCCTGCTGCTCAAAGACAGCGACTGGAAGTAGTCGCTGTCGCTAGCGGCCACCCCACAGGCCTTTGACGAGATCGCGCAGGCCACTACGGCCGCCCGCGGTCGGCGCTTCGGGCGCGCGCACACTCGCATCGACTCCGTCTTGCGGCAGCGACGGGCGCTCGATCGTGGCGAGCTGCACCTGTTGGGGCTCGGAGGCGGGGTCGTGTGTGGCGCGAACCTCCAACATGCCTTCGGCGTCCAGCGCGAAGGTGACCTGAAGGAGCGCTCCTTCGTGCCCGGTGAGCTTTTCGGCCGGGTACACGAGGGTGCCGAGGTAGTCGCCGCCGCTGACCGGTCCGGCATCGCCTTGGTACACCTCAATGACGCCGTTGCCTTGCGCGTCGCGTGTTGCCGGCAAGGCGATGGTCACTGCATGCGGCAGTCGGGCATTGCGCGGTACGACCACCTCAATTGTACCCTTGCTCGAGGCGACGCCAACGGGCGTGCTCAGGGTATCGAGCAGCGTCACCGCGTCGATTTTGGCGAGCGAGTCAGCGTACAACGCCGCGCCGAGCGCGACGCTCTCATCGGGGTGCACACCCTTGCGGGGCCCCTTGCCAAAATGATTCGTCAGCCGATCGACGACGAGCGGCATGCGCGTCTGGCCACCGACGAGAATGATCTCGTCGATCGATTCCTTCGCCAGCCCCACGCTCGCGAGGAGCTCGTCGACGAGCGTGATGGTACGATCGACGAGCGGCGATGTCAGCCGATTGAGTGTCTCGCGGTCCAAGACGAGATCGAGATCGACGAGCTTGCCGCGCCGTTCGACCAAGCCGCCGAGCTTCACCTGCGTGTTGGCGAGCAGGCTGAGCTCGATCTTCGCGCGCTCGGCCGCGTCGCGCAGACGCTGTAGCGCGCGGGGGTCTTCGAGCACGTCCATCTTGGTCTCGCGCCGGAACTGCTCAACCATCCAGGTCAGCACGCGATTGTCGAAATCGGCGCCGCCGAGAAAAATGTCGCCGCCGGTGGCGATGACCTGGAAGACATTGCCGGTGACCTCGAGAATGCTCACGTCGAACGTGCCGCCTCCGAGATCATAGACGAGCACCTTCTGATCAAAACCGCGATTGAATCCATAAGCCAGGGCCGCGGCTGTTGGCTCATTGATGACCTTGCGAACGTTCCAGCCGCTGCGCTCGCCCGCTTGCTTGACGAGAGCGCGCTGGTGGTCGCTGAAGTAGGCCGGTACCGCGATGACGACCTCGGGGACGTCCTCGCCGAGATGGATCTCGGCGTAGCGCTTGACCTGGGACAGGATGCGCGACTGCACTTCGTCGCACGTCCAGATGCGCTCGCCGATACGGATCGCGGCCTCGCCGTGCTCTCCAGCGATGATGTCGTAGCTAAAGTAGCGGCGATACTCTTGCACCGTGCGCGAGTTGAACTGTCGGCCGACAAGACGCTTGACGCCGTAGATGCTCCGCTGCGGCGCGAGGATCATCTGCTCCTTGGCGCTCTGGCCGACGAGCACACTGCCGTCGATGGCGACCGCCACACACGACGGCATGGTGCTGTAGCCACCTTCGATGGGAATGACGCGCGGGATCTTGTTGGAGACGGAGGCTGCGCACGTATTCGTCGTGCCGAGGTCTATACCAATGATGCGATTCATCGCCTGTTCGGAGCCGCCGTTCGCTTGGAGTGTAGGGGTTGGTTCAACTCGGAGTCAAGGAATCTGCTGCCCCTCTCCTGTCGCGTGCTTGTTTCCCCTGCGCAACCCCGCTAAGTGGGCGTGACACCGAGGGCGCCGATGATGGACACGCTCCTTCCCAAGCTCACCTACGCCAGCGATGGCACGCCCGGTATCTCGGCGCGTGACGTCACCCACGCGTACTTTGGACTGGGTTGGCTGCACGCGCGCCACCGACCGCTACAGAGTTGGCTCGTGCATGCCGCAGGACGCGCTGAGCTTGCGGCAACGCTCGTGCCATCGCGCGAGCTCGTGGAGATCGACGCACTCGTGCGGCGACTGGGCATTCCCGAGCGTGCGACGGCCGAAGCACGCAACGTGAGCCGGCGCGCGGGGGAGTGGCTGGACGCCTACCTTGCGGGCTTTCGCCACGGGCTGCATGAACGGGGACGACCCTGGGAGCTCGCGCTGCTCGGCGTGCGGGTACGCGCCCCCGACCGTGCGGCTGTCCTCGGGGGGCTGCTCGTGTCGGCCCACCTGGGACTTGCCCAGAGTCAAGAGCGGATGGAGCAGGCGCTCTTGGCGGCACTCGATGCCGGTGCGGAGGCGGGCGTGCTCGAAACGATGTTCCGTCCTCACCTCGAGGGCTGGGAGCCGTCGGCGATGCGTGGCCTGGGACGCCGTCCGCCACTCGGCTTTGCCGCACATGGTCTGCCGAGTATCGGTGGCAGCAATGCGTGGGCGGTGGATGCGAGCCGCAGTGGCTCGGGCTCGCCGTTGCTTGCGGGCGATCCGCACCTGAGCTTCAATCAAATGCCGGCACTGTTCTTCGAGGTGCGTGCGCGCGTGGGCGACGACACCTGGCTTGGCGCCACCATTCCGGGACTCCCAGGGTTGGCACTGGGCCGCAATCGGCGCGTCGCTTGGAGTGGCACGTTCGGTTGCGCCGACAACGTCGACTTCACGATCGAGCAGCTCGAGGCGGGACAGCTACAGCGCGGGGACCGCTTCGGCGCCTTGGCGCTGCGCGAAGTGGAGGTGCGGCGTCGCTGGCGACGTGCCCTGCGATTGCGATTTTGGTCCAGCGAGCACGGCACGCTGCTCACGGAGGATGCCCACAGCGGCGCGACGCTTGCCGTGCAATGGGCGGGAAGCGCGCGGGTCGGCGAGGCCCTGGCAGCGTACATGGAGCTGCCCTGTGCGACGAGTGCACGCGAGGCCGAGCGTATCTTGCAGAGCGCGCACACGCTGAGTCTGCACTTCGTGCTTGCCGACGCCACAGGCGACGTGCGCTACTGCCAGGCGGGCCGCATCCCGCGCCGCAGTCACGGTTGGTCGGGTCTCTACCCCGTGCCGGCAGGTGGCGAGCGACGGTGGATGGGATTCTACGAGGGTGCGTCGCTCCCTCGCTGCGACACGCGCGACGGCTTTGTGGCCAGCGCCAACGAGGCACGCTTGGCCGCCGACGGGGGCGTGCTGGCGACCATGGCGCAGCCGCCGTACCGCCTGCATCGCATTGAACAGTTGTTGCGGGCGCGTCTCGACCACGACGTGGCGTCGATGCAAGCCATGCATCTCGATGTGCTGTCGCTTCAGGGCCTCCTGCTGCGCGATGTGATGGTCGAGGCGTTGCCCGACGGACCTGTGCGCACGGCACTGCGCGCGTGGGATGGAAGCTACGACGTTGACAGCACCGGGGCGCACGCGTTCGAGATCGCCTACCTTGCGGGTCGTGACGGTCTGGCGCCGGCACTCGGCGGTGCATGGTTTCGCGCCATGCTACGCGAGTCGGAGCTGGGCACCTGGTGGGCGGGCGGGCTCGATCGGCTGCTCGAAGATCCGACGACGTGGCGAGGCCCTCTCAGCGGGGCGCTGCGTGCGGCACTCGCGACAATTGCCAATGAGTTGCCACGCCCCTGGGGTAGCGTGCAGCAGGTGCGTCTCGATCACATCGTCTTTGGCGCCCTCCCGAAGCCTCTGCGGTTGCACCGCGGCCCCTTTGCGCTCCCGGGCTCGCGCGCCACGGTGCGCCAGACCAACGTGCACCGCTTCGACGGCAAGACGGCGGTCACCGCGCCCGCCTATCGCATGGTGGCAGATCTCAGCGACGACGGCCTGTACACGAGCCTTCCCGGCGGCATCGACGGTTCGCCTTTCGCTCCGAGCTACGATCGCTGGCTTGCGGACTATCTCGCGGGGCGCTACCACCACCTCGCCGCGCCGACGGACGACGAGTCGCAGGACTGGCAGCGCTAGGGTCTAGTAGCGACCTTCGAGGCGGAGAAACAGATCATTGAACACGTAGCCGACGCCGCCGTTGGCTTGCCCAATGTTCGAGCTGCGACGGTCGAGACGGTCGACGAGCGAAGCCACGAGCCATGGCGTCACGTGATAGCCAACCTCAAGGCTTCCTGTGAGCTGCAGATCCTTGCGAAACGTGGGGTTTGGATCTTCGCCAGGTAGTACGGGAATCACCACGGTGGCGGCGCCATAGCTCAAGAGCGCGCCGTCGCCGGCAAGACCGACGACGATGCGCGAGCCGAGCGCAAGGTCGACACGGCTGTATGCGCGCATCATCGAAAAGTACTTGAACACGCTCGTTGGCTGTACCGCGCGCACGAAGCCGGCTTTCACCGTCGCGGTCGGGCTGATGGCGTAGCCGAGCTCAACTTGTCCGAGGACCGAGCTGAAGTTGTCACCGCTGCCGACGAAGGTGTTGCCGTAGCCAGCTTTGAGCAGGGTCGTCACCTTGGGCGTGAGGCTGCCGGTGAGGCCGAAATACGCCTGCACGAGATTCGAGCCGACGTTTTGGGCGTCGCTGTAGCTGGTCAGCGTGCCCTGGGCCTGGAAGAAGGCGGCGGTCTTGGGCAAGAACTTCCAGTGCACGGAGAGGGCGGGTCGGTGCTGGATGTTGTTGAGAATGCCCTGCTCGTCATAGGTGTCGAAGAAGAAGGCATAGTCGAGCGAGAGGCGCAGCGCGCCGCCGCCAGGGGCGATGTCGACGCCAGCGCCCGCTTCGTTACTCGTGTGCTTGATCCGATCGTAGAGTGTCTGGTTGCCGGGCTCGTCGTCGCGCACGAGCGCGTCGCGCAGGCGCACGCTCACCCAGCTTTCCTTGTTGATGACCACGGCTGCGGTGGCGTGCCCCGACGTCCCACTGAAGCCTCCGCTCGTTGAGCGTCGCATGCCAAAATACTCGTGCCGATCCACATCGCCAGCGAAGCTGAGCTCCAGGCGAGGCGACGGGCGATTGTAGTCGAGGCCGGGTCGCACCAGCAGGACGAAAGCATCGGAGGGCGTGACCAGCACGCCGGTCACGTAGCTGCCGTCCGGCGCGATGTAGCCTGGGTTGTAGACGTAGTGCGTCTCGAGCTGCACTGACGCGTGCAAGCGTCCCTCGCCCACCTTGAGGCCGATGCCCTCGGGGCGATCGAGCGACTGCGCCACAGCGGTGGTGCTGGTAGCCAGCCCGACGAGCAGCGCGACAACGAGCGCTGGGCGGGGGTGCGGCACTGGCCACATGCTCAAGACGTTACCCCCACACCCTCGCAACGAGCGGGCGTTCCTCGTGGCCCGGATGACGACTAACCGTCCAATCGACCAGGAGCTGCACCCGTGTGTATTAGAAACCCTACGATCAATCTAGGTTTTTTAGCCACGCGGGACGTCCGTGTCAAACAACCTTTTTGCGGCCAGGGAAAGATCAGCCGCGTTCTCGATGTCGAGCGACCGTGCAGCAGGCATTTCCAGCCCGATCGTGCGCTCGGGTACGAGGAAACGTCGATGGGTGCGCAGCCATGACGGCGCTGCCACGTAAATGGCGCCATTGAGTAGCATGAATCGATTTCCCAGTTGCCGTCGACCCACCGGCTCGGGTGAGATCGCGTGTAGGCGCCCGTCGGCGGCGGCGGAGAAATGCCAGGCTGCCGGTACGGCCTCGGCCTGCACGGACACCACGGCCACCTCGTGCGCCCCATGCAGCGCCAACGCCCGCCGGACGTCTCGGGGCGAGGTCAACGGCGTCGTTGGTGAGAGAAGTACGACCGTGTCGTAGAAGCGCCCGTGTGCTTCGAGCGCGACGAGCGCATGGAGGACGACGTCAATCAGTCGGGCGTCATCGCGCGCCAGCTCGGGCGGGCGAAGAAACGGTACGTCCGCGCCCTCTCGGATGGCGAGCGCTCGATAGCGCCGGCTGTTGGTGCTGACCACCACGGACCAGCTCTCCCCGCGACGGCGGCTCGCGTGCGCCAGGTGAATGGCGCGCGCGAGCAGGGACACACCGCCGAGCTCGCGCATGTTCTTGCCGCGCAAGCCCCGCGATCCGGAGCG
>CAYHNK010000200.1:0-8917 GCA_964357695.1 uncultured Bdellovibrionales bacterium
ACGTTAGGTTGTCACCGTTCGGATCGTCCGCGAGCCACTTGAGCGTCAGCGATCCGGGCGCCTCTACTTGCTTTGCGCGCGTCGCCGGGCCACGGTCTTCTTCGTCGTCGTCACCGTTGCCATTGCCGCGCCGCGCTTCTTTGCCCGCCTTGTCGCCGAGCGAGACGGTCTTGGACTTGCTGTCCTCGCGCAGAATCGGGCGCAGTGCGAGGCCCTTGCGCAAGGCCACGACCTCGCGCACAAAGGGCGGCAGATTCTGGCGCAAGTAGGCCACACGGACGCGATGTACCCTCGGGCTCGCGCGCCCATCGCCTTCGAGTGTCAGACGCACCTGCACATAGCGACCGTTGTCGACCGCGACGCTCTTGTCGCCGGGCGCCTTCACGCCATCGCTCCAAGCACTCCACGCGGCGTCTGGATCCTCGGTCTGCCCGGTGCGCACAGACGCGCTGACATCCGTGCCCTTGGGCCAAAGGCCAAAGAGCTGCACGAGTCCAAAGCGCGAGGTGATGCCCGTATCAAACGGGGTCGTGAAGAACTCCCCGCGCTCGGCGAGCTCGGCACCCACGTCCGTGATGCGCCCGCCGGCCGAGGCGAGCACCACCAGATCGCCCGACGATCGGGTGACCACCTGCGTGATGCGGCGCGAGGGTGACTGGTACAAGAGCGCAATGATGCGATCGCGCGGCGTCACCGAGTAGAGACGTCCGCGCGGATCTTCCCGCCCGGTGGCACCCGTAGCGACGATGACGTTGCCCGCCTTGTCAAACGCCAAGGCAAAAATGGCCTCGTCGTTCGAGCCCGCGAGCACCTCCGCGCTGCCGTCCATACCTACGCGCGCGAGCTGGCTGCGCACGGTCGGACCGCCTTTGCCCTCGGGCGTGCCCTCCTCGCCTGCTTGCGCCAGAGCCTCGGCGCCGTCCACGGCGGCGACGTAGGCAAAGCCATCGCGGGCCAAGACCGCGGTCATCTCGGGGAAGCCGCTGTCGTAAATGGCGCGAAAGCTCTTCATGTCACTCGAGCGAAACAGCACGCCGTGCTCGCCGCCGCCGACAAACAGCCCGAGCTTGCGGTCGTACGTCAGCGAGCGCAAATGCGTCTGCTCGCTCTCGAAAATGGCCTTGCCGCGGCCCTTGCTGTCGATGCTCGTCACGGTGCCGGGCTCCCCGGTGACGCACAACAACGAGCCGTCAGGGCCGCCCGTCATCTGCCAAACAAAGGCCGCCGTCGGCGTGTAGAACACCTTGCCCTTGCCCTGCTTGTCCACCTTGTAGATCTTCGCCGGCGTCGCCGTCGCGACATAGAGCTCACGACCGCTGTGCCACAGCGCCGTCACCATCGTCTCGGGAGGCTGAAAGAGTGAACGCTTCTTGCCGCTTGCGTCCACGGCCAAAACTTCGCCGGTATCCGCGCGGGCAACGATGACGTCGTCGCCGGCGACCGTGGCGGCGCTCCAGACGGCGCTCGCATCGACCAGGCGATCACGCGTGCGCGGCGGTAGTGCCACAGCGCCATCCTCGGTCACTGCGGTGGACTCGGGATTGCCGTCGAGAAAGGTCCCGAACCCCTCCAAGTCGAAAAAGCGCGTCGTCTCGGCGCGGGCGTTCGGTGACACGACAAGCGTCGCAAAGCCGAGCACGAGCCCACCGCCCACGCACATGCGCGCGAGGGCACCGTTTGTTCGTTTCATCCTGGCTGTCCTCATCCGTTTGAGTCAGTAAGCGAGAACCTCGATCGTCTGCCGCGCCGCGCCCTGCACCGTGCCTGGGCGCGCAACGCGCTCTTCCCACGCGAGCCCCTGGCGCTGCGCCACCGTCCCCGGCACCGTGGCAAACAACGGCACGACCGACGGCGGCAGAAATGGCATGGCCTCGGTCTGGTGATTGAGGCCGGCGCCCTTGCGCACGGCCTGCAAATAGAGCGTGCCATCGCTTCGCCGCGCACGCAGCCAATCAGCCACCTGCGCGAGCGACTGCGGCTGCGGTACACCATCGACATCGTCGGCCAGCTCCTGGGCCGCCGCCACCCCCGAGGCCGTCAACACGACCTTCTCCCCGGCCCACGCGCGCGGCACATGCAGGGTCACGCGCTGCTCGCGCACCGGACCGTCCACCTGGCGCAGACGCACCGTCAGCTCCAGCGCTTGGCCGGCGTGCACTCGCGGCTGGGGCACAACGAGCGCCTCGACCCATTCCTCGGCCGGCATCGAGTCAAAGATCGTTTGCAGCTCGATGGCGACTTTCGGTGGCGCGCCAAAGGGCGTGCTCCACAACGTCGCGAGCGTCTGCGCGACATCGATGGCTGCATACACGAGCAGATTGCCGTCGCGCTCGGCCGAGTAGACGTTGCGCACGCGCACCGGAGCCAGGCCCTCGGATGTGATCGTCGCCTCGAGCCGCAGCGTGCCGCGCTCGGCGACCTCGATGCGGCCCGACAGCGCGCTCGCCAGACCGATGGCGACAAAACGCGGCGTGAGCATGACATCGCGTGCGACGTTGAGGGAGAAGCTCGAGGTGCCGCTCGGCGTCGCGACGGTGCCATGCACGGGAACCGTCGGCGGCGCCGCACCCAAGCGCCCCGCAATCGCCGTCAGACGGTCTTCGGTGAGCTCACCGACGATGGGGCCGAGCGCCGCCATCTTGAACGAGCGCATCTCGGAAGCCATGGTGTTCAAGATCTCCGCCTGGGCCATGGGCAGCGAAATCGCCCCGAGGCCAAAGAACGGATGTCCAAAGGCGAGCACCTCGTCACCATCGACCGAGGTCACTGTCCCGGTCGCCGAAATATCGACGTCGCCGCTGACCAGCACTGCGGCCACGGCCGATCCGGGATGCAGCGCGCCCGCCTTGCCACCGGTCCCGGCGCTGCCACCCGCCACGGGCTCAAAGCCGAGCTCGCGCAGCGACGCGGCGAAATGCTCACGCACACGCGGCGTCACGCCGGCCATCGACAGCGGCGTCGCAATGGGTCGCAGGCTGTCACCCGCGGGTGCCTCGCGTTCCGCGCGACCGTCGCGCATGGCACGCCAGTCGTCCGTCCCGCCCCCGAGGCGCCAAGGTCGCTCCTCTTTGGGCAGACGCGTCACCTCCATCATCGTGCGGATCGGCGTGATGCCGGCGATGGGCTCTTTGGCAAACGTCGCAAACGAGTACGACAGCGCCCCGAGTAGCTTGCCATCGATGCTACAAGGACTGCCGCTCATGCCCGCGACGACCCCCGTAAACGAGGCCTTCTCACCGAGCAGGCGCACGAGCACGACGTCCTTGCCGGGGCCGAGAAAGTTCTTCATCAGCCCTTTGACCTCGAAGGGGAACGGTTCGATGGCGGTGCCTTCAAAGACGGTCTCGCACACGCCCTTCTGCCCGCGCTCGATGTCCTCGAGCGGCATCAGCGGCGGCATGCCAACGAGCGCCGTCGCTAGCCACAGGTGCAGCATGTTCAAATCGACTCACAGTCCTCGAATGGGGTGTCGCTGTCGGCCAACTCGAGGGTCACCGGCCGACATCCAGCAGGGATGAGAATAAGCGCTCCGGAGTCGGTACGCCAGCTTTGCGCAATGACGCCCTATGGGGAAGTGCCGCCGGGGCTAGCGGATTTCGGTAGGCGCTGCTATGCGACGGAGCATGGCTGAAGTCGCGCAGGCCGTACGCACCATCTCGACAGCGATCCGCGGCTCCATCGATGCAAGTCTGCTCGACGTCGAGCCCGCCACAGGCAGCGCGCTGGCGGCCCAGGTGGCGCGTCTGGTGAGCTGGCGCGGTGACGTGGTGCGCAACATCCACCCCGGCGACCACTTGGACGTCGCCTTCGAACGCAGCCCCGAGCCCGAGCTCGTTGCCGTCAGGTATCGCGGCGCCGAAATCAATCTGCGCGCGGTGCGCTGTAACGATGAGCGCGGTGTCGCACGCTTTTACGACGATGACGACGTGTGCGTCGTGCCTCGCCTGCGCCGTGCCCCAGTGATGAGCTACGTGCAGATCACCGAGGTGGTACAAAGCGGCCGCGGTAAGCGCCGTCACCACGGCGTCGATCTCAAGGCGCCGGAAGGTACGCCGGTGTTGGTACCGTTCGAGGCCCGCGTCGTGCGCACCAACTGGAATCGGCGCATCAACGGCAACTGTATCGAGGTGCAGTACACGACCGACGAGCTGCCCTCCCCGACGGTGGCGCGCTTTCTGCACCTGCACGAGCTCGCCCCCGACGTGCACGCCGGGGTGCGTTTTCCTGCCGGCGTCTTTCTCGGCACCGTTGGCTCAACCGGGCGCTCAAGCGCCGCGCACCTGCACTACGAGCTGCGCGATCTCGCTGGACGCGTACTCGATCCCTTGCGCGTACACGGCACCGTCGTCGTGCGAGCGCCCGCCACGCAACACGCCACCCTCGAGCACCTGCGCCGCACGTACTTAGGCGCCATGGCGCCTGAGACCTAGTCGAGTAGAGCACTGCGAGGCTCACAGCCCTGGCTCAGTATCGCCCCGTCAGCCGCACAAAGAATCCATGGTCGCTGCGCGGCGCGCGCACGAGCAGATCGTCGGAGAAGTGACTGAAGTTGTAGCCGACGCCGACCGCGACGTCGGGACGCGGTAGCCAGGAGACTTCGACGAGCGCTCCCTGCTCGACCTGCGCTGCGAGCATGTTGGCGAGCCATCGGTACTCGGCGCCAGCGTCGAGCATCGCGGTGACATGGTAGTTTAGGCGCAAGAGTGCCAGCACGGTGGTCGAGGTCACCGCCGGCAGATCAGCATCGACGACTTGGAAGAGCTTGGCAGCCACTTTGCCCACCGCTTGCAGCCCCCAGCCGATCTCGACCACCGGCTCGAGGCTGACGACATCGGAGATCTCCAGCTGATATTGCGTGAGGCCCACGACGGGTCGCCGCTCGTAGCGCCGCGTGTACTTGAACAGCGCGTTGTAGCGCTGGGTGTGGGCCGGCCGCAGCGCCACGCCAATCGACAGGTCGAGAAACTCTGCTTCGGTAAAGCCCGCCACGTCGCCCTCGCCGGTCGGTGCGTCGACATTGTGCACCGTGGCGCCGCGCAGACGGCCGAGCAGTACCAAATCGCGCTCGACGCGCCAGTCGCCACCCGCCTGGAGGTACATCGTCATGCGATCCGGCGTGCCCAAGGCTTTGGCGCCGCGGTCGTAGCGCAGCTCGAAGCGACTGCCGAGCTTGAGCGTGCGTATCCCGAGAAACTCAAAGCCTACCGACATGGCGTCGCGCGAGGAGACGCCGACCGGGAAGACACCGCCCGCCGCGTAGCTCGAGGCGGCGAACTGTTGCTCGGACGCGAGGGCCCCGGAGCCGTAACCCGTCACCCCCGGGGTGGTAGCGGCATAGCCCGCCTGCGCCGCATAAGGCGCCGAATCGCGACCGACGAGCTGCGCCCGCTCATAGGACAGCTGCAACGTCAGCCCCGAGGCGATGGTCCAGTTGTTCTCCATGCCGAAGACGGCACGGCCGCTCTGGGCCGACGCGGCGCCGTCGAGCTGGTACTCGGCGTAGGAGCGCGATCCGGGGATGGCGCGACTCTCGCCGCCGAGGACGAGCGTGTTGACGGTGCGCGAGGTGCCCGCAAGCCACCGCTCCGAGGCGTACATGCTCAGGCCCTCGCCGAGCTCGGTACGCAACCCCACCTGGGCGCTGTTGGTCCCGGACCACCGCAGCGACTCGCTCGCCGTCAGCCACAGCTTCTCCCCCAGCTGATAACGCGCCCCGACCGTCGTCGCGAAGCGATCGCTCGTCTCGCGCAGCACGCGCTCATCGCCGCGCACGATGGCCTGTTGCTGCAACTCGAGCACGAGACGCGTGAGCACCTGGCGCTCGCCATACACGCTCGCGAGATCGGTGTTGATGACCCGCTTGCCGTCGTCGCTGTAGGTGTGCCCAAGCTCAAGGCCCGCGAGCGACCCGAGTCGCTTGTGCTCGTAGCCAGCGACCGAGAGCTGCCGATTGCTCGTGCGTCGCTCACCGAGTGCCCACAGAGCGCTCCAAACGCCGTCGTGGCGCAGGCGCACGCTATCCTGCTCGGTGAGACTCGCGCGCACCTGCCCACCCACCTTGGTCTGACCCTGCTCAAAGACGTTCGCCCCCGAATAGAACCCTGGTGCCTGACGCTGAAAATAGAGCGTGTAAGGCGCGTTGGCGACGTTCCCGCTCGCACGCGCCGTCATCGCCCAACCCTCGGGCGGGCGTCCGTCGACGCGCTCAGGTCGACCCACCTTGCCATAGGTGACGCCGCCATCGACGCTGACCCAGTGCTCGGTATCGACGGCCTGTGAGTGTGCCACCTCGCCCTCGAGCGTCGTGTTGCCCGGCAGGTGCAAACGAGCCTCACCGGCAAACAGACGATAGTGCGCGCCGCCGGCGTCGCCGCGATCCTCGTCGATGGCGCTCGCCCCAATCGTCACGAAGCGATTGAGCTCCTGGCGCACCTGCACCGCCCGCGCGCTCGCACCCACCTCGCCCACCGCCGCCTGGTGGTCGTACTCGATCTCCACGAAGACCGCGTGGCCGTCCAGCGTGCGTACCGGGTTCTGCTGGAGGCGCCACCCCGCCGTGACCACTGCGGGCACGGGCTGCGTGAACACCACGCGGCCGTTGCGATAGTCGATGGCGTAGTCGCGATCGCGCGCCTGCGGCAGCGTCTCAAGCAGCATGCCGCTCGTCGCATCACGCACGACGATGCTCACGCGCTCAGAGCCCTCGACGAGCGCATCGTCCTTGAGAAAGTACATCGCCCCACCGGTACCCTGGAGGGCGAGCTGGCGGTGCGCGAGACCTGCGGCGCTGGAGGCGACCCACGCGTGCACCTCGGTGTGCCGCTCGGGTACGAAGGCTTCGTCGACATCGAGGGCAACGCCGTAGTAGCCGCGCTCAAAGCGCACGAGCTCGACGCCGTGCAGACTGGTCTTGAAGTTGCCGAGCGTCGCACGCGAGCGATCGGCTTCGATGAGCAGGTAGGCCTTCCCCGCCGAGCTCACATCCTGCACCTCTTCGGTGCTGTCGCCGTAGACCGGGTAGTAGCGCTCGGGATCGATGATCTGGCGCAGCAGGGCGGGGTCGCGCTCCTTGCCGGTATCCACGTGTGCGGTGACACGCACATCGTCAAACGGCAAGCCACTGAGCAGCGCGTCGCCGCGGATGCGACCCTTGAAGTACGCCACAGCGCGCCCGTGCAGATAGATCTCGCGCGGCAAGTCGACACTCGTCGCCTCCGTCATACTGGCGACCTTCGGCCCGCGCCCGGCGACCCCGTCCGCCAAGGCCAACAGGAACCACTCCGACGATGGCACGTGGTACGAGCGCGTAATCGTGGCGGTGGCGCCATCCTGCCGCTCGATGCGCACCTCCAGCGCCGATGTCCCCGACGCAAGCGTGGCCGTCGAAGCAAAGCGCCCCCGCTCGTCCACCGCCGCGCTCTTGCCGTTGACCGTGACGCGGCTGCCTGCATCCACCTCGCCCATGACCGTGACGCGCTCGCCCGGCAGCGTCGCCCCATCGGGCGGCAGCCACAGCCGGCCACCGTTGGGCACCAACGTCTCCGTAGAACGCACGGCCGACGCTTGCACGGTCGCCGTCCGCTCGAATGCTGGCGCCGTGCTCGGCGCGAGCCCGAGTCGCGGCGAGCCATCACTAGGAGGCGCTCCTTGCGGCGGCTCACCCCCACCCTGACGCGGCCGACCCTCGTAGAGCGGCACGGTCATGATCACGGCGGTGCCATCCTGGCGCAGCAAATCGACTGTGACGATCGCGTCGCTGGCCACGGTCACTGCCCCCGCGAAGCTGCCGTCTGCCGCCGTCTGCATGTCCGCGCCGGCCACGCGCACGTGTGCCGCCTCGCCCGCTTGCGCGAGCGCTGGCGGTGGAGCACTGACGTGCACGAGCACACGCCGATTGAGTGCCCGCGCCCTGCGACTGCCCGTATTGTCGAGGGGGCGATTGGCGCCCACGGCACGGACCTCCACCGCCTCCTCACCCACCCCGCGCGCGAGCAGGAAGCGTTTGAGCGCCTCGGCGAGCCGCGCCGTGCGGATCTGGGCCTGGAGCTTGCCCCCGGTGTCGTCGTCGTGCACTTCCAGAGCGATGCGGCTGCTCGGCCGTGCCCGCCACAGCTCGATGGCGCGCTCGAGCAACGCCGCCGCAGCACTGCCACCGGGCTCGTCGGGTGGATACTGCTTGCCGCTGAGCACTTCGTCGAGAAGCGTCTCGGCGCCGGCCCCAACTTGCATCGCCGCTACTGGGAGCAGGGCGCGATTCCCTGCACCCCCGACGAGCATGCAGCGATAGGTGTAGCCGCCGGGCACGAGTGCCGAGTGCCCCGAGGCCGTGCGCCCGTCCCACGTGATCGGCTCGGTGCCGGACGCCGCGAGCTCTTTGAGCACGGTGCCGTCGGCATTGAGCAGGCGGACGCTCCAGCTGTCGAGCGTCCCCGCCTCCTCGATGCTGAACACGAGCGGTGTCTCGAGCCCATCCGCTGCGAGCCGCGCCGGCTGTGGCGCCACGAGACATCGCGCCGCGAGAGCCGGGATAGGCAAGGAAACCCCACCGACATCGAGCTGCCCCGCGGCAAGCGAGCCCGCAATGGGCACCGCCACTGGCGCCGCCTTCGCGCCATCATCCCCGTCCCAAGGCGCGCGACGCACGATGCGCACGCGCCGGCCGCTGTCTTCGCGCAAGTCAACGGTCAGCGACCCGTCGGCCGCCAGCGCCACAGTCCGCGCATCACCCAGATTCAGCCACCCTGGGTACGACAGCGCCGCAAGGCGCATCGCCTCGCGAGGATCACGCTCGATGCTGACCACGACCCGACGCGCGTCCCAGCCCATGTCCCCCTTGCCGATGGCCCGCACGCGCTCTTTCGGCACGCCGAGCGCAATGAGTAGCTTCGCTAGCGCTGCCGCTTGCCGCTGACTCGAC
>CAYHNK010000201.1:0-8860 GCA_964357695.1 uncultured Bdellovibrionales bacterium
ACGGTGCGCGGGGTCGACGACGCGGGCGACTGGCGACTCGTCAAGGACAAGCTGGCCGACCCGTTCTACTCGGTCGACTCCTCGCAGTTGCCCGATGGTCACTACCAGTTCCGTGTCGATGCCAGCGATGCGCCTTCCAATCCCAAAGGCCTCGAGCGTACCGACACGCGCGAGAGCCGCGCGGTGCTCGTCGACAACACGCCGCCCAAGGTCGCCGCCCCGGACGTCAAGGTGCGCGGACGCTCGGTCAGCGCACGCACCGAGGCGAGCGATGAGGTCGGTCCTTTGGTGCTCGCCGAGTACTCTCTCGACGGCGATGACTTTCATCCCCTGGCACCGCAAGACGGTGTGCTCGATGGTCCCGTGGAGCGCTTCGTCCTCGAGCTCGGAGAGCTCACGCCCGGGACGCACATGCTCAGCGTGCGTGTGCGCGACGAGGCGGAGAACGACGGGCACGGCCAGATACAGTTCGTCGTGCGGTAGTTTGCGCGGCCAGAGTTTGGCAACACCCGTCGCGCGATGCCGATAATCGGGGCGGAGATCTCATGCCCATGGCTCGTGGTGTTGTCTCGACACTGCCGACGCTGGCGCTTCTCTTGGCTTCCGCTTGCGGCGGGAATCTCGAATCGCGTTTGTGGCAGGCGGTCGGCGACGGTGGCTTGGCGGAGGACGTTCGCGGCGCCATCGAGGCGTTGCCGCGCGCTGAGGTGGTGGGCACGCGACCGGACGGCGTGCCGGGATTTGTGCGCGGGGACCTGGGGGCCGTGCCGGGGCGCATCGATGAGATGTCCGGGCCCGAGAGCCTTGCGGCGGTGGTGGCGACTCTGGCGCCGGTGTTCCGGCTCAGCAGCAGCGAGCTGCGTCTTACGCACGTGAGCCAAGACGCGCTCGGTTACAGCCACGCGCGCTATCAACAGGTCGAGCAGGGTCTCGCCGTCATCGGTAGCGAGCTCATGCTGCACATCGATCGTACGGGGACGCTGTACGCCGTCAACGGTGAGGCAGGAGGCGAGGCGACTCCCGCCGCCGCACCGCAGGTCGACGAGGAGACGGCATTTGTGTCGTTGCGCGACGATCCAGAGACCGACGGCCTCGAGGTCACCGAGCGTTTTGGCCTGGCGTTGGTGCGGCGCAGCGACACGGGCGAGGTGGCGCTCGCCTGGCGCTATCGTCTCACGGGCGATCCCGGGGGTGATCCTGTCGATGACATCGTCTTCGTCGATGCGCTCGTCACGGGGCCAGTCGGCGCTCCGGCGCGCATTGTGGCACGCGAGCCGCAGATCCAGACGGCGACCCAGCGAGCCATCTACGACGTGCACAATGGTACGACGCTGCCCGGCGGCTTGGTGCTGAACGAAGGTGGTGCGGTGCCGGCCGATGCGGCTGTGGCCGCCGCTTATGCCAACTTTGGCAAGACCCACGCATGCTATCAGAGTCTCTTTGGGCGCGACGGCCTCGATGCGCAGGGCGGCCCCATGGTGGGCTCGGTGCACTACGGCGTGCGCCACAACAATGCCTTTTGGCAGGGCGAGCAAGTGGTCTACGGGGACGGCGACGGGGTGCAGTTCGGCAACATGACGCTGGCCCTCGATGTCACCGCGCACGAGCTTAGCCACGGCGTCATCGCACACAGCGCCGTGCTCGTGTACGCCAACGAGCCGGGCGCTCTGAACGAGGGTCTGTGCGACGTGCTCGGCGCCACCTGCGAGGCGTGGGTGCAAGGCGGGACGAGCACTGCGACCTGGCGCATCGGCGAAGACATCTTCACGCCCGGCGTCGCGGGCGATGCTCTGCGCTATTTGTACCACCCGACGCTCGATGGCAGCTCGCGCGACTTCTATCCGGATCGCTACGTCGGAACCCAAGACTACGGCGGCGTGCATTGGAACTCAGGCATCGTCAATCTCGCTTGGACCCTGCTCGCCTCCGGCGGCACCCATCCACGTGGCAAGACCTCGACGGTCGTGCCCGGCATCGGCATCTGGCGCGCGAGTCGCATCTTCTATCGCGCGCTCACGAGCTACTTCACCTCCCAGACCAATCTCGAAGGCGCGCGCTACGCTACGGCGGAGGCGGCGCACGACTTGTACGACGGCTCGATTGCTAGCTCGGTGCATGCGGCATGGGACGCCGTCGGCGTGGGCAGCGGCGTCGTGTCGACCTCGGATAGCAGTTCCGTCGAGCTCACGAACGGTACATCGGTCAGCGGCCTCGCTGGCGCGGCGGGCGAGGAGCTACACTATCGGGTCGTTGTGCCGGTTGGCGCGATGCAGCTCGAGTTGGCGCTTGCGGGTGGCTCGGGGGATGCCGATCTCTACGTGCGCTTCGGCCAGCCGGCAACGCCGCAGGCGTACGATGAGCGCCCGTATCTTACCGGCAGTGACGAAGCGGTGCATATTGCCGCGCCGACCGCTGGCACCTGGTATGCCATGGTGCGCGGTTACCGGGCGTTCGATGGCGTCGCCATCAACGCTTCCTACGTCGGCGCTGGGGGCGGGAGTGCGGCCGAGGTGTTGCGCAATGGCGAGCCGATGCGCGACATCGCCGGCCAGCGAGCCGAGACGCACACCTATCGCTTCGACGTTCCAGCCGGCAGCTCGACGCTGCGCTTTGAGATGAGCGGCGGTAGTGGCGACGCCGATCTGTACGTGCGCTATGGCGCCGCACCGACGACCAGCACCTACGACTACCGGCCCTATCTCAGTGGCAACACCGAGCGTGTCGTGCCCGCGGCGGCGACGTCCGGCACCTGGTACGCCATGGTGCGCGGCTACAGCGCTTTTGCGGGGGTAGCGCTCGTCGCGCGCCGCGATGATGCAGCCGGCGAAGACGGGGTCTTGTCCAACGGCGTCGCCATCGAGAGCTTGCAGGGGGTGCAGGGCGACGAGCGCTACTTCACCGTCGACGTGCCAAGTGGCATCGAAGGGCTCACGATTGCCATGGGCGGTGGGAGTGGTGATGCCGACCTCTACGTGCGCGCTCTGTCCCAGGTGAGCACGTCACAGTACGACTATCGACCCTATCGCACGGGCAATGAGGAAAGTGTGCACGTCGCGACGCCGACCGCGGGTCGCTGGTACGTGCTCGTGCGCGGCTACCGCGCCTTTAGTGGCGTGTGGATCGAGGCGACCTACGAGTAGCGTGCGACGTCGGTACGACGCGCCTGCCACCGACGTATACGGCCTGCACGCGCGCGTGTCCGGCTTCGTAGAGTAGGGCGCGCCAATCATCGGCTTCGATCACAACGAAGTCCGCACGTTCCCCAGCAGCGAGTGTGCCGCGGTCAAAAAGGCCTAACGCCTTGGCGCCGCCGCGCGTGATACCCCAGAGCGCCTCTTGCACGGTGAGGCCGCAGCGGGTCGCGGCAAGCGTGGCGCACAAGCCAAGGTCACGCACCATCGACGACCCGGGGTTATAGTCGGTGGCGACGGCCACCTCGCAACCCGCGTCACGCAGCGCTCGCCCATCGGGCCAGGGTCCTTTGCCAAGAAAGAGCGCGCAGCCAGGTAGCACGGTGGCGACAACGCCCGCGCGCGCGAGATGAGCACGTCCCGTGGCGCTGACAAATTCGAGATGGTCGGCCGAAAGTGCTCCGAGCTCGGCGGCAAGGGCAGCGCCATCACTGTCGCGCAGCTGATCGACGTGCACCTTGGCCCGCAGGCCCAACGACGTCGCGGCGTGCACAATCGTGCGCGCGTCGTCTGCGGTGAAGGCGCCTGTTTCGACAAACACGTCGATGTAGTCAGCGAGCTTCTCGGCAGCGGCCTGCGGGATGAGCTCCTCGCAGAGCTCGTGTACATAGGCCTCGCGCTCGACGCGACGAGCGATCGGGATGACGTGGGCGAGCAGCGTCGTGCGAATGTCGAGCGGAACCTTGGTGCCGAGCCGGCGCGCGACGCGCAACATGCGTAGCTCGTCGTGGACGGTGAGGCCGTAGCCGCTTTTGACCTCCAGCGTCGTGACACCGCGAGCGAGCATGGCGGCCAGACGAGCCTCGGCGAGGCGCAAGAGCTCTTCGTCACTCGTATGGCGCACCGCCTCGACGGTGCGCACGATGCCGCCGCCGGCCTGAGCGATCTGCTCGTAGGTTTCGCCGCGACTACGACGTTCCATTTCGTCGGCACGGCTACCGGCGAAGACGAGGTGTGTGTGCGAATCGACGAGACCCGGTACGACGGCGCAACCGCCAAGATCCACGCGCTTGGTCTGGTCGGCCTGAGCTTCGACATCGACTCGGGGGCCCGCGGCGACGATGTGTCCGTCTGCGACGAGCAGCGCCGCATCGGTGACGGTGCGCACGGGCGCGTGATCGGCGCCTTCGTCGGCGCTCGGCAAGGCCAGGCTGGCGATGCCGACATAGAGCGTGGCGCGGCTGCCGGTCGTCATGTGGTGACGCCGGGGATCTTCACGCCTCGGTCTTTGGCCACCTGGATCGCCTTCTCGTATCCGGCGTCAGCGTGGCGGATGACACCCATGCCCGGGTCGCTGTCGAGCACCCGTGCGAGGCGCGCGTCGGCTGCGGCCGTGCCGTCGGCGACGATGACCATGCCGGCGTGCAGCGAATAGCCGATACCGACGCCGCCGCCGTGATGAAAGCTCACCCAGCTGGCGCCGCCCGCCGTGTTGACGAGCGCGTTCAAGATCGGCCAGTCGGCGATGGCATCCGAGCCGTCGCGCATGGCCTCGGTCTCGCGATTGGGGCTGGCCACCGAGCCGGCATCGAGATGATCACGCCCGATGACGATGGGCGCCTTGACCTTGCCCTCGCGCACGAGCTCGTTAAAGCGCAGTCCCACCTTGCGCCGCTCGCCGTAGCCGAGCCAACAGATGCGGGCGGGCAGTCCCTGGAACTGCACCTTCTTGCTGGCAAGTTCTAGCCAGCGGTGCAACTCTGGTCGATCGATGGTGTCCATGACAGCGCGGTCGGTGACGGCAATATCTTGGGGGTCGCCCGAGAGCGCCACCCAGCGAAACGGGCCCATGCCTTCGCAAAAGAGCGGACGGATGTAGGCGGGCACAAAGCCCGGGTAGGCAAAGGCGTTCGTCAGCCCGCCGACCTCGGCTTGGCCGCGCAGGTTGTTACCGTAGTCAAAGACGTGCTGGCCGCGCTCGTGCATCGTCAGCATGGCGCCGCAGTGCTCCACCATGGAGGCGCGCGCGCGGGCGACGTAGCCATCGGGGTCGTTCGTGCGCAGCGCTGCCGCCTCGTTGAGCGTGAGGTCCTTGGGAATGTAGCCGGCGAGCGGATCGTGCGCGGAGGTCTGATCGGTGACGAGATCGAAGTACACGCCACGCCGCGCGATCTCGGGAAAGACGTCGGCGGCGTTGGCGCACAGGGCAATCGAGACAGCCCGTCGTGACCGTTTTGCGGCCTCGATGCGGGCCAGTGCGTCGTCGAGATCGGTCGCCACCTCATCCAAGTAGGCAGTTTCCAGGCGGCGCTGGATCCGATGCGGGTCCACCTCGATGGCCAGCATACAAGCGCCGGTCATGGTGGCGGCAAGAGGCTGCGCGCCCCCCATGCCCCCGAGCCCGGCCGTGAGGATGGCACGACCGGCCAGATCGGTCGTGCCAAAGTGCTGGCGCGCAGCGGCGACAAACGTCTCGTAGGTGCCCTGCAAGATCCCTTGCGTGCCGATGTAGATCCAGCTGCCGGCCGTCATCTGGCCGTACATGGTGAGGCCCTTCGCCTCGAGCGCGCGAAAGCTCTCCCACGTAGCCCAGTGAGGTACGAGGTTCGAGTTGGCGATGAGCACCCGCGGTGCATCGGCATGCGTGCGCATGACGCCGACGGGCTTACCCGATTGCACGAGCAGCGTTTCGTCGTTCTCGAGCTGCTTGAGCGTGGCGACGATCTGGTCGAAGGCCTCCCAGCTGCGTGCGGCGCGGCCGGTGCCGCCGTAGACCACCAAGTCGGCGGGGCGCTCGGCGACGTCCGGATCGAGATTGTTCATGAGCATGCGCAGGGCTGCTTCTTGCACCCAGCCTTTGCAGCTGAGTGTCGTGCCGCGCGGCGCGCGAATGGTTCGGGTCATAGGAGCCCTCCGTGCCAACGTCCTCGGTGCGCATACTATGGCGGTCGCGAGGTCTCAAGGGCGCGCTCGCTTTTGCGCTTGCCAGCGCGGTCTGCTGTGTGCGACTTGCTCGGTCACATGGAAACCTTTGTTCAATATTTGTCCGGGCAGCTCTCGTCTACGGCACGTATCTGGACCGCGCTGGCTCCAGCTCTCGTGCTCATGACGTACTACGTCGTGGCGCTGGCGGTGTATGCCGTGCGCGTCGCCGTGCGCGGGCCCTACCGCGATCCCGAGGTGGAGGGCCGAGGCTCGTCGGTGCTCGCTGGCATGTGGCTGCGGCTCTACTTCGCTTGGGTCATGCAGCCTTTGTGGCGTGTGCTCGTGCGCTCGGGCATTCCTGCGACCGCCGTGACGACCTTGTCGGCGCTGCTCGGCATCGCTTCCGGCGTTGCCGCAGGTAGCGGCCGCTTCGCGCTCGCGGGCTGGCTCTACATCGCCTCGGGCATGTGCGACTTTCTCGACGGTCGGCTGGCACGGGCCACCAACAGCACCACGCTGGCCGGCGCGGCGCTCGATTCCATCCTCGATCGCTACAGCGACTCCGCGGTGCTCGTGGGCCTCGGGTGGTACTACCGCGACAGCTGGGTGCTTCTGGTCGTGCTCTTTGCGCTGGTCGGCTCATCGCTCGTGCCCTACATCCGCGCGCGCGGTGAAGGCGTGGGCGTGAGTATCAAGGTGGGTGTCATGCAGCGCGCCGAGCGCATCGTCTATCTCGGCATCTCCGTGGCGTTGAGTCCCATCGTCGAGGTGTTCTTGGCGCCCAACGATCCGCATCCCCCACATCGCATGGCCATTGCTGCGTTGGTGTTGCTCGCGGTGTCGACGCAGCTCACCGCGCTGCAACGGCTCATCTACCTCTTGGCTGCCTTGGGACAGCGGATCCGTCCCGACGACTTCTGGAGTGGCGGGGGACCGCTCGGGCGTCGCATGACGGCCTCGTCGCTCGCGACGGCGCTCGACTTTGTTGTGGTGCTGGCACTCGTGACGAGCGGTGTCATGCTGCCACCGTGGGCCACCGCGGTCGGCTGCGTCGTCGGCGGAATGTTGCATTTTCCGCTGATGAGGGTGTGGACGGGCGGCCCGGGCGGTACGAGATTACCGCAGATGGGCCGTTATACCCTCGTGAGCGTGACGAGTGCGCTGCTCAACTCGGGTGGAGTGTTGGTGATGCTATTTATCCCGTCGCTCGACTATCGCCTCGCGTGGGTGCTCGTGCGCGGGGCGGTCTTTCTTGCTTGGAGCTTCCCCCTACAGCGCAGCTATGTGTTCACTGCGCGCGCGGCGGCACAGGCCCGCTGAGTCGGGGGCACGGAGGTGCCGATGGGCGAACGCGTTCGCCTCGTCACGTACAACATTCGTAAAGGCAAAGGCGCCTCGGGACGCGAGCGCCAGATCACGGCACTGGGGCGCGCGCTCGAGTCGCACAAGCTCGACGTCGTGCTGTGTCAGGAGGTTTTCCACACGCGCACGCCGGGAGCGTCGCAGAGCGCGTTGCTGGCGCAGGCGCTCGACATGCGTGCCTACTACGAGCCCAACAAGCAGCGGCGCATCGGCCACCACGGCAACGCCACGTTCACCCGCCTCGCGGTAGAGCGGCTCAAGAACTACGACATCTCCACCAATCGCATCGAGCGGCGCGGCGCGCTCTATTTGAAACTGCAGCTCGGCAGCCGCCCGCTGCATATTCTCAACGTGCACCTCGGCCTCAACGAGCGGCAGCGCATCACCCAGATCAGTCGCATCGAGACCATCATCGCGCTCAGTTGCGCAAGTGACGATGCCGTGATCCTGGCGGGGGACTTCAACGACTGGACGCGCCGGCTCGATAGCCTCATCACCCACGGCCTCGCGTTTCAGAACGCCTTCGCGCACCTGCGGCGCGCGGAATCGAGCACGTGGCATGCGCGACGGCCGTTGTTCAACCTCGACCGCGTCTACGTGCGCAACGTGACCGTGCGACGGACGCGTCGCCTAAACGGTCACCCGTGGCGCGATCTGTCCGACCATTTGCCGTTGTGGGTGGAGCTTGAGATCTGATGGGTGCGACGGATCTGCGCGTTGGGGTTACGGTCGCGACACGTACGGGCTACCCGCCACATAGAAGCGCAACAGCCGCCGGGCCCAAGATCCCGCGTAGTCGACACCCACGCGCGGGCGTCGCACGGTATCAAAGTGTTGTGGGCGTCGAGGCGCGGCGAGAAAGAAGTCGTCGCTCGTCAAGTCGTGGGCGTTGAGACGCTTGTCGATGCCCATCGCCTTGCACAACAGGCCCGGTCCTTGGGTGCGCGCGCCGATGTTGCGCACGGGCTCGACGGCGCGTACGAGCACGGCAGCGCCGACGCCCTGCGGCTCGGTAACGACGTTCATGCAGTGGTGCACGCCGTAGATGAGGTAGACGTACGCGTGACCCGCGGGGCCGAACATCACTTCGGTGCGTGTCGTGCGTCCCCTTGCCGAGTGCGCGGCCTTGTCGTGTGACCCGAGGTACGCCTCCACCTCGACGATGCGGCCGATGCGCTCGACACCGTGCTCGATGCGCACGAGGAGCTTACCGAGCAGCTCGTGTGCGACGAGCGTCGTGTCTCGGTCATAGAAGGAGTGGGGCAGGCGGCGCATGCGTGTCGAACGTCGATGGGGCTCAGCGGGCCGGAGCGACCGCGGGCGCCTTAACTAGCAGCGCGAAGTACGGCAGCAGCGGCGCGAGCGCGAAAGAGAGCGCCACGAGCGCCACCGAGCCAACAAGATCGACGCCGTAGTGAAAGCGGCACAGGATGGTCGCGGCA
>CAYHNK010000202.1:0-8848 GCA_964357695.1 uncultured Bdellovibrionales bacterium
GGCGTCTCGAAGGGCGAGGCGGGTGGGGCCGCCCCGACGGCCGGGAACCGCACCCGGTCCCTAGGGTCGATTGGCGGCGAGGCCCACGATGCGCGTGACAAGCTCGGAGATGTGCCGTGCCTTCGTGCCGCCGTTGTCCTTCTTCATGGCGTCGATGGTGTCGCGTGTCGTGTGGTAGTCTGGATTCTCGGAGCCGCCGCCGGTCAAGTTGGTGAGCCCTTCGTAAACGAAGAGCACGTCTTCGCCGGCGCGGGTGAAGGCATAGCCGTCTTGCTGTCGCACGTACTGGTCGACGTCGTGGTTCTGATGGTCAAAGGGATTGGCGAGGCCCTTGTTGGCCGCGTCGTGCACGGCGTGGAAGTAGTTTCGCTCACCGTTCGACGAGTCGATGTAGGACACCTGCTCGGCATTGAGTCGCCCGATCATGTCGACGTTGACAACACCGACGATCTCCTTGAGGCCGAGCTTCGGCAGCGGATGCTTGACGTAGTAGGAGGCGCCGACGAGACCCTTCTCTTCGGCAGCGGTCCACAAGAAGAGGATCGAGCGGTCGAGCTTACCCTGCTTTTTCAGCTCGGCGAGTGCGGGGAGCATGCTCATCGTCACGGCGCTACCCGAGGCGTTGTCATCGGCGCCGTTGTAGATGCGCGTGCCGCGCGCGCCGATGTGATCGTAGTGCGCCATGACGACGATCACCTCGTCTTTGTGTGGACCATCGCCGGGCAAGAGGCCGACGACGTTTTGCACTTGCCCCGCGAGCGGCAGCTCCTTGGCTAGCTTGGCGAGGATGCGTGCGCGTGTCGCCGCGTCGCCGACGAGCTTGAGCGGCGTGCGCAGCGGGACTCCTCCGGGGAACCGCTCGCTGAGTCGCTCGGCGACGACGTCGAGGTCCTCTTGCTTGGTGGTGCTGTCGAGGAAGAAGCCGCGCTCGAACAGGCGTGGACGGGGCGGAACTGGGTTCCCCAGGTCGCCGCCATAGGGCGAGCGCTCGAAGGGCGAGCTCGGATAGGCGAACATGCTGAAGGTTTGGTAGTATGGCCCCTGGGGGTCGGCGGCATTGGGGCCGATGAGGCCGTATTTCTGTGCAAAAGCCGAGATGTAGGCAGCGGCCTTGTCGAGCTCGGGCGACGGGCTGTCGCGGCCACGCATGGCGTCGGAGGCGAGCACCTCGATGTGTGTCATGGGATCCGCATCTGCGGCGACTTCGACGGGCGACAGGGCTCGCACGGGCGGCGTGTACACCTTGCGATGGTGTCCTTTGGGCGGCATGGCCGCGTCGTAGGCGACCTGCCGCTTTGCCTGACCCCGCGTCTGCGACGCATCTTCGGCGCGATACGTGTCGACTTCCCGTGTATGCGCGCGTCCGATCCCAGTGACAGCCTGCATAAAAGACCTGCCTTGTTGCCGCGGTGGAGTCCGCTACCTTCCAGTATCGGACCCGTGGGGACAAGGTTGCGCCGTGGGCAGGTTCGATCGGTGCATTTTTCAGCGTCCTCGATCCTATCGAAAAACGCCGCCCGCGAGGTCGCATGAGGCCGTTCTTCAGTCAGCCACCCCGCCACGTTCGCCCCGCAGTGACGACCGCGCCCTGCGCGGGGAGTCGAGCACGGGACCGGGCCGCGGCATCGGCCGCTTTGCCCGTTTGGCCCGGGGTGGGGTGGGGCTCGCGCGCAGCATGCTCAGTCAGCGCGGCGTCGACGCGGTGCTCAGTGAGCGAGAGCTGCTCGCGCCCGACCTGGCCCTCGGCCTTTCGCCGATCGTAGTGTGTCGTCATCGAGCGCCGCACAGGGTAGGGTGCCCCTCATGCAAGAACCATCCACCATCCGCAAGGTCGCATTTCTCGCCGACTATGTGCCGAGGAAGTGCGGCATTGCCACGTTCACCGCAGACTTGCGCTGCGCGGTGGCGGCAAAGTTTCCGGCGATGCAATGCCTGGTCGTACCGGTCAACGACCGCGCGGAAGGCTACGACTACCCGCCGGAGGTGCGATTCGAGATAGCGGAGCAGGACTTGTCGTCCTACTTGCGCGCGGCCGATTTCCTCAACATCACGGACGTAGACGTCGTTTGCGTGGAGCACGAGTTCGGCATTTTCGGCGGGCCCGCCGGCAGTCATGTTCTGGCGCTCTTGCGCGAGCTACAGATGCCCATCGTCACGACGCTCCACACGATTCTGCGCGAGCCCACGGTGGACCAACGACGCGTGATGCGCGAGCTGACCCGGCTGTCGACGCGGCTCGTGGTGATGGCAGAGCGGGGTCGAGATCTGCTGCGCGAAGTCTACCAAGTGCCCGCGTCCAAGATCGATCTCATCCCGCACGGGATCCCCGACTCGCCATTCTCCGATCCCAACTACTTCAAGGACGAGTTCGGCGTGGCGGGAAAACAGGTACTGCTCACGTTCGGGTTGCTCTCGCCGAACAAGGGCATCGAATACGCGCTGCGGGCATTGCCTGACCTTGTCCGGGAGCTCCCCAATCTCGTCTACATCGTGGTGGGCCAGACGCATCCAAATCTGCTGCGCGAGGAGGGAGAAGCCTACCGCTTGAGCCTGGAGCGGTTGGCCCATGACCTCGGCGTGCAGCAACACGTCGTCTTCTTCAATCGGTTCGTCGAGCTGGACGAGCTGGTGCGATTCATCGGCGCGGCGGACATCTATCTCACGCCGTACCTGACGGAGGCGCAAATCACCTCGGGGACCTTGGCCTACGCCTTCGGCGCCGGTAACGCGGTGGTGTCCACGCCCTACTGGCACGCGACGGAGCTCTTGGCGGGGGAGCGCGGCAAGCTCGTACCGTTCCGTGACGCCGCGGCCATCCCCGGTTCCGTCTCAGAGCTGCTACGCGACGCGCCGCTGCGCAACTCGATGCGGAAGAATGCCTACAAGTTGGGACGCAACATGGTGTGGAGCCGCGTGGCCGAGCTCTATATGCAGGCATTCGAGACGGCCCGCGAGGATCACAACCTCCTGGGTCGCAAACCGTCGGTCATCAAGACCCTCGACAGGCAGCCCGGTCTCCTGCCAGAGATGAAGCTCGATCATCTGTTCCGACTGACCGACTCGACCGGCATCTTTCAGCACGCCAGCTTCACCGTGCCAAATTTCGCCGAAGGCTACTGCACGGACGACAATGCCCGCGCCTTGGTTCTGGCCATTGTGTTGCAGGAGCTCGGCAACGATTCGCCGCTGATTGGCACATTCGCCACGACCTGCGCGGCATTTCTCAATCACGCCTTCGACCGAACGAGCCGGCGCTTCCATAATTTCATGAGCTTCGAGCGCCGCTGGCTCGACGTCGTCGGTTCCGAGGACTGCCAGGGGCACGCGCTGTGGGCGCTGGGCTTGTGTGTGGCACAGGCGGGTCAGGACAGCTTCCAGATGCTGGCGGCCGAGCTCTTCGAGCAAGCCCTGCCCGTGTCTGTCGACTTCACATCGCCACGCGCGTGGGCGTCCACACTCATCGGCATTGACGAGTATCTGCGGCGATTCAGCGGCGACCGCCGCGCACACCAGCTCCGCGAAGCGCTGACCGCGAAGCTCTTGCAGCGCTACGCCAACGCCGCCACCGACGATTGGCGGTGGTTTGAAGACTCAGTCTCCTATGCGAACGGCAAGCTGCCGCATGCGCTGATCCTCAGTGGCTTTCGTATGGGCGACGCCGCCATGCTGGAAGTCGGGCTCACCGCCTTGCGCTGGTTGATGAAGGCTCAGACCTCGGATGCTGGTCATTTCCGCCCCGTCGGATCGAACGGCTTCTTTCCGCGCGGAAAAGCTCGCGCGCTGTTCGATCAGCAGCCCATCGAGGCGCAGACGACGGTCTCTGCGTGCATTCAGGCCTATCACGCCACGGGCGACGCGTTGTGGGTGGGGGAAGCACGTCGTGCGTTCGAGTGGTTCCTTGGTCGAAATGACTTGGGCCTGACGCTCTACGACGCGAGCACGGGAGGCTGTCGCGATGGCCTGCACGTGGACCGCGTGAGCCAGAATCAGGGCGCCGAGTCCACGTTGGCCTTCCTGCTCGCGCTCGCGCAAATGCAGGTGCTGCAAAACACACTCATCAGCTTCAAGGATCCGCCCAGCGAGGAGCGCCCAAACGGCCGGAAGCCGGAAGCAGAAAGAAAGTCGTGACCACCATGGCGTCGCCAACCGTCCACGCGAAGCGAGTCGGGCCGACCCTGACCCCGGATCATTCGCGGGTGTTGATGCGTCCCTTCTTTCCGAGCAGCGACGACATCGCGCGGCGGATCGTCGCCCGCGTCCTGGCCCTCTCCGACGAAGACGTCGCCCAGGTGTTGAGCCAGACGTTGGGTGAATTCGAGGACCGGCACGAACAGCTCGAGAAAGGTCTCTGCAAGCGTTTCGCGCAGGTGCGCCAATACCTTGGCGAGACGTGGGAGACTTCGCCCGCGCGAGAGGCGCTGATTGGCGCGCACTTCACGCACGAGTACTCCCCGGAGTCCACCGCGTTGTTCAATCCTTCCATCGTGCCGCACCCCGACCAGAGCGGGCTGCCCAAGGGGGCCGTGCGTTTTGTCCTGAGCCTGCGCGCCACAGGAGAAGGGCACATCTCCTCCATCACCTTCCGTACGGGCATCATCAGCGCGCAGCATCGCATCACGCTGACACGACCGGTGCCGTTTGTGACGGAGGCGACGCGCGTACCCAGTGCTGCCTATGCGAAGTCGCTCTTTGCCGGCAAGCTCCAGGAGGCAGGCGTGCAAGGTGACTTCTGTCAGCGCGTGCTAACGCAGCTCCCCGAGACTTTCGTTCAAGACGATCTCCACCGCGCCCTGACGGAGGAGCGCCGACACACAGAGTCGGGCGACGACGCGGTCGATCGTGCCGTGCGTGGCATCCTGCTCTTGGCCGAGTCGAACTACGAGGTGCACTTCGCTGCCGATAGCCAAGTCTCCGAGCGCGTCCTCTTTCCGTCCACGGCCAGCCAACGCAATGGCATCGAGGACGCACGTTTCGTCCGCTTCGCGAACGACGACGGCAGCTTCACGTATTACGCCACCTACACCGCCTACGATGGCAGGATCACGCTGCCGCAATTGCTCGAGACGCCGGACTTTGTCCACTTCCGATTCGCTACGCTCAACGGCCCCGCGGCGCAGAACAAGGGCATGGCGTTGTTCCCGCGCAAGATCGACGGTCACTACGCGATGCTCTCACGCCAGGACGACGAGAACGTTCTCTTGATGTTTTCCGACAACATCCATTTCTGGCAAGCGCCGCAGGTGCTGCTGCAGCCGGCCCGACCGTGGGAATTCTACAAGATCGGTAACTGCGGCTCCCCCATCGAGACTGACGCTGGCTGGCTGGTGCTGAGTCACGGCGTCGGCCCGATGCGAAAATACTGCCTCGGCGCGTTTCTGCTGGATCTCAAAGACCCCACGCGCGTTCTCGGGCGCCTGCGCGAGCCGCTCTTGTCGCCGAACGAAGCCGAGCGTGAAGGCTATGTCCCGAATGTGGTGTACACCTGCGGCGCGCTGACGCACGGTAACGAGCTCGTCATCCCGTATGCCATGAGCGACTACGCTACCAGCTTTGCGACCGTCTCGCTCGACGACCTGCTGGCGGCGATGGAGTGAGCGCGGCCGTTGCGACCTCGACTCGTGATCTGAGAGATGACGTCAAACCGCCCATCGATTAGCCTCGTCGATTCGGCGATCCCGGCCCCTTGCTGTGCCAGGTGGCCGCGCGCCCGAGTGCCTTCGCGCCGAAGCGATCGTTGGCAGCCACCACGGTCTCTTCGAGTCGCGCACGGCGCGCGAGCTCGGCATCGGGAAAGAGCTCTCCCTGCGCGTCGTGCTCGCCGAGATCGCTGGCGGCAAGGCCCACCAGGCGCATCGGCGTGCCGTCGTAGTGCAGCCGGTCGAGGGCTGCGCACGCCGCGCGATACAGCGACGGTGTATCCTGCGCCGCAGCAGCGAGGCGCTCATGCGCGGTGTGCAGGTGGAAAGCATGATCTTTGAGCTTCACGGTGACGGCGCGCGCACGCACGCCTGCGTGAATGAGCCGGTTGGCCACCCGTTCGGCGTGACGCAAGAGCTCGCGCTCAATCGCGCGACGCTCGCATAGGTCGATGTCGTAGGTCTCTTCGCTGCCAATCGATTTGGCCTCGCGCTCGGGTGACACGGGGCGCGGGTCGACGCCGCGCGCGAGCTCGCTCACCGTGAGCCCGAACGCGCCGAGCAGCGTGCGCAAGGCGGACGGATCGGCCCCTGCCAGATCGCCGAGCGTTTCGTAACCCGCGTCGTGCAGGCGGCGCGCCGACACTTTGCCAATACCCCACATGCGCTCAATCGGCAGCGGCGCGAGGAACCCTTCGACCGCCGCCGCCGCCACGATGACGAGCCCATTCGGCTTCTCGAGGTCGCTCGCGATCTTGGCGACAAATTTCACGGGTGCGACCCCGGCAGACGCGGTGAGGCCTGTCGTCGCCGCGATGTCGGCTTTGATCTTGCGCGCAATTTCTGGACCCGAGCCACGCAGACGCCGGCTGTCGGTGACGTCGAGAAAGGCCTCGTCGAGCGACAGCCCTTCGACGAGTGGCGTGTAGCGATGGAAGATCTCGAAGACGGCCGCGCTCACTTGTGCGTAGCGTTCGTGACGCCCCGGGCAGACGACGGCCTGCGGGCACAAGCGCAGGGCTTGGGCCATGGGCATGGCGGAGTGCACGCCGTACGAGCGCGCTTCGTAGGACGCCGCCGCCACGACGCCGCGATGGCGCGAGCCCCCGACGAGCACGGGGCGTCCACGCAGCTGCGGGTCGTCGCGCTGCTCGACGGCGGCGTAGAAGGCATCCATGTCCACGTGCACGATGACGCGCGTCATGATGCCGACCCTACCTCGTGCGCTGTGCCGCCGTCATGTCGATTCGGTGACCCGCTGGCGTTTGACACGCTGCGTCCCGCGTGGCACCACCACATGAAAGCGAGCCTCCCCCGGTGAAAGCGACGCCCATGCCCTCTGCCAGTCTGCGTGTCGTTTCCAACCGCCCGGTCATCGGCGAGCTGAGTACGGCCGAGGTACCCGAGGGAAACGTCGACCGCTATGGTCGGGTGATCGACTATCTGCGCATCGCCATCACCGATCGCTGCAACCTACGTTGCGTCTACTGCATGCCGTCCGAGGGCGTGGCGCTGGCGCCGAGAGAGGAGCTGCTCGACTTCGAGGAGATTTGGCGGGTCGCGGCCGCCGCGCGACGGCTCGGGTTCGTAAAGTTTCGCGTCACCGGCGGCGAGCCTCTCGTCGTGCGTGACGTGCTCGTCTTTCTCGCGGGTCTGCGACGCGTCGTCGGTGACTCAGTGCTGGGGCTCACGACCAATGGCACGCGCCTCGAGGAGCTTGCTGGTGAGCTCGCACGTGTCGGCGTCAATCGCGTCAATATCTCGCTCGACACCTTGGACCGTGAGCGGTTCTTCGCGCTGACGCGCCGTGACCATCTATCCGATGTGCTACGCGGCATCGATCGCGCGCTGGCGGTCGGTTTCGAGCGCGTCAAGGTCAACGCGGTCATCGTCCCGGGCGTCAACGACGGCGATCTGGTACCCTTGGCCGAGCTCGCACGCGAGCGTCCCATCGAGGTGCGCTTTATCGAGCGCATGCCGCTCGATGGCGAGAGTGAGCGCGGGTTTCTCGGCGCCGACGAAATGTTGCGGCGCCTGCGTAAGATCTACCCCCTCGAGCGCGTGGCGCCCGAAGATTTCCGTGCTGCCGCGCAGCTCGTCTACCGCTGCGACGCGTTGCGAGGACGCATCGCCATGGTGGCGCCACGCTCACAGAAATTCTGCGCGAGCTGCCACCGCATGCGCTTGACTCCCGTGGGCGAGCTCAAGGGATGCCTGCTCAGCGAGGGAACGCTTGACCTTCGCAGTGCATTGCGTCAGGGAATCGACGACGCCGGGCTCGATCGCTTGTTGCGCTACGCCATTGGTATCAAGCCACTGGAATATCGCGATGAGCGCTATGGCCTCGAGCGCTCGATGAGCGCCATTGGCGGCTGAGGGCCTACGCCATGCAGAAGACCTTTCGGAGCGCCTTTGTCGCGGGACTCTTTATCGTCTTGCCGGTGCTCGTCACCGTCTGGGTGGTGCGATTTATCTTCGGGCAGATCGATCGCGCCGTACCGCCCGTCGTCGTCCAGCTCATTCGCCTCGTCGGTCTAGGCGAGTGGAGCGAGCTCGCATGGGTCAACTATGTCGCGCCGCTCGTGAGTGTCGGCTTGGCGCTCATCTTCATCTCGTTGCTCGGCCTTGTGGGCGGCAACGTGCTGGGACGGCAGATCCTGCGCGGTCTCGAGCGCCTGGTGATGCAGGTGCCTTTTGTACGTGGCGTCTACTCGGCGACGCGCCAATTCGTCGACACCTTTTCAAAGAGCGGTGGGCAGGCGTTTCGCCGCGTGGTGCTGGTCGAGTATCCGCGCCCCGGATTGTGGACACTCGGCTTTGTGACATCAGAGACGAAGGGCGAGGTGCAACAGCGGACCGAGCCCAGTGTGATCGGCGTGTTTCTCCCGACAACGCCCAACCCCACGAGTGGTTGGCTCGTCTACGTGCCCCGCAAGGACGTCGTTGACCTCGACATGGCCGTCGACGACGCCTTCAAGCTGGTCATCTCGGGCGGAGTGCTGTCGCCACCCGGTCAGCCACGCTAGCGGCGGCGACTTTTTTGGGCGCCCCGACGCCCCGTGCTAGCATCCGCATCGATGGGCTTTATCGTACGCACGGCGGTCAGCACGGTGTTTCTCGCCCTCGGCGTCTACGTGCTGTTCTTTGTGACGCTCGATGGCCGCAGCGTCGCGTCGCATTTGGCCGAGGTGTGGCAATCGCCGGTGATGCAG
>CAYHNK010000203.1:0-8842 GCA_964357695.1 uncultured Bdellovibrionales bacterium
AGCGGTTGCAAAAGCGCGCGCGAGCAACCGAGCTCTTGCGCAAGCTCGAGGTCACCGGGCTGCAGCGCGAACCGCGCACTTTGGAACTGTGTCTGAAGCGCTCGAGAGTCGGCCTGGCGATAGCTGCGCACACCGAGCTCGATGGCCGTCAACACCCGCAGGCCAGAGGCGTCACCGGTGACCGCGCCGGTAGCGTCGTGGGTGACTTGCGCCGATTCCATCTGCACGCACTGTTGCACCAACCAAGCGCGGTGCTCATCGAGCGCTTGCATGAACGCATCGCGCGTCATGATGCCGAGCTTGAGCAACGCGCTGCCAAATTGAAGCTTGTCGCGCTCCATCACGCGATCGATGGCGGCAGCGTGCTCGACGGTGATCGCGCTGGTCGCGAGCAAGCGACCACCGAGGCGCTCGGCGACCATATTGGACGCCACCATGACGGGCCGCCCGGCGCGATAGCCGATCACACGAGTAGCGGACTCGTCCTTGAGCAACAGTCGGCCTTCGAGACCATGACGCGCGGCGGCGACGAGCAGCCCCGGGATGTCGTGCTTGACCCGGGTGCCGGACGTTTGCAGGCGACGAAAGCGTTCCAGATCCAATGAACCCTTCACGGTGGCTCGTGACTCCCGCGTCTAGGCTATCAATCGCTGAGGTGTCATACAAGGATTCCCCCGCATTCAGCGATATCAACGGTCGCCCGTCGATCCCGCCGCTTCTATCGCCGTCGCGAGCTGACGGGTCACCTCGAGACTCTTCTGCAAACGCGCGAGCACCGCCTCGATCTGATCGGTGCGCCCGGCGTCGACCTGGCGCAGCGCCGACGCGAGCTCGCTGCGCAGGTCGGCCGCGAGCGTGCCGGAGACCGTCAGCACCTGTTGTAGCTTGGCGAGATAGGCCACAGCGGTCGGCGGCAGCTCGGCCCTTGGCGCCGAGGCGCTCTGTTCTCGTAGGCGCACGACCTCTTCACCGGCGGCTTTGAGCTTGTGGCGCGCCTGCTGCAAGCCCTCTTTGAGCTTGCCGATCTCGTCTTCGCGCGTGGCGAGATCAACGCGCGCCTGCTCGAGCTCGCTGCCGGCAGCGCTCGCTCGGTCGCGGACCGCACCGGCGCTCTTGTTGAGCTTTGCGAGCGCCGCGTCACGCTCGCGCAGCTGCGCTTGTGCGTCGGCAAGCTCCTGAGTGAGACGTTGCGCGTCTTGCTGTACTCCTGCGAGCTGGTCCTGCGCTTGGGCCGACTGCTGTGATCCCGCGTCCGCTTGCCCGCGCGCCTCGCGCAACGCGCGCTCGAGCTCCGCAGATCGGGCCTTCATCTGCTGCGCCACGTCGCTGAGTTGGGTCACGCTACCTTCACGATCGTGAAGGGCGTCGCGGGCGGCAGTAAGCTCTCCCTGCGCGCTCGTCAGCTCGGCCTGTTTCGCGTCTAGCGTCGCCAGGAGCCGCGCAATCGATTCGTCGCGCTCTTCGAGCTCGGTCCGTGCCTGCTTGAGCTCTTCCTCCACACCCGACACGTTGTTGCGCACGCTCTGCAGCGCCATCTTCAGCTTGAGCACCGTCCCTTCTTGTTCCTCGCTGCGCTGCGAGGTTGCGTCGCCCTGTTCCTTGAGCTGCGCGCTCAAGCTCTCGATCTGCCCGTCGCGCTCCTCGATCGCCGCGCGGGCCTCGATAAGCTCAGCGACGACGCTTTCGACCTGCCGATCGCGCTCGGCGATGGTGGCTTGCAGCGACTCCACCTTGTCCCCGAGCGCCGTGAGGTCCTGCTGCAGCGCGCGTTCGCTGCGCTCGTGGTGCGCGAGCCGCTCACCTACCTTCTTTCCGTAGGCGTCGACCTCCCCCTTTTTCTCGGCCCACATGCCCTCGAGTGCGCGCACCTTGTTGGCGTGCTCCTCGGCAGCCGCGCGCGCTTCGGCGACCAGCGTCTCGAGCGCGTCCATTTCACTCTCGCGGACCTCCCAGGCATGACGCACCCGTGCGACCTGGCCTTCGGCGCTGCGCACCTTCTCGCGAAAGTACTCAATCTTCTCCTCGAGCGAGGCGCGCACGGCGGGCGACCCCTTGCTGTCGGAGACAAACAGATCGTCAAAGCGCGTGCGGCTGACATAGGTCTTCGGGTCAATCGGGGAACGCGGGCGTGGCGGCGGGGACACCTGCGCCGCGTCACGCCCGTGCCCTTGCTCGTCGTCATCCGCCGCAGCGTTGCCGGCAGCCGACGGCTTCTCGTCCGGCTGCGTCAAGCCGTCGAGCGCCAGGTCGAGATCATCTGTTACCAGAGCGCATCCTCCCAATCGACAGTGAACGCGACCGAACGTGCATTGATGGCCCGAGTGCGATGGGAGGTCAAGGCCGAGAGCGCGTGGTCGCCGCGAGCCTTGCCGCAAGCGGTTCCCGTGACCATGTCAACAAGCGAGCCCATCGTAGGCTCGGGGAGGCAGCACCATGCGCATCTTGAGACAACGCAACAAGACCCTGGATGCTCTGCAACGACGTCAGAACCGTGCGCGCGTGCTCAAGCGCGACGAGCAACGCACCGAGGTCGATTGGCTCGCCTGGACGACGCTGGGTGGCATCCGGCTCGGCGGTCGACTGCGCGACGTCAGCAGCAGCGGCGCCTTTTTCGAGCCGCGCAGCGACTTGTCGGAGCCCGGCCTGCTGGAGAGCCTTGCCAAGCGACCGCTCATCGAGCGCGACGATGCCGTGATCCTGAGCTACGAGACGACGTTTGAAGACCCCGTGCAAGTGGTCGCCACGGTGCGCTGGCTTGGCCCCAGCAAAGAGCACGACTGCTACGGGCTCGGGATGAAGTTCTCCGCGGAGTAGCGCGGCCTACGACTTGCCGGTACTCGAGAGCTTGCGATCCGCATGCGGATTGTCACTGCGCATCACCGAGTGGCGATGGGGGAGCGCGCCCCGTCCGCCAGGTACGTGCGCGACATTGGACCGCCGCTGCCGCGAGGTAAACAGCGCTGCAAAGTCCTCGGGTAGACGCATGCGCAGGTGCTTACACGCCACCTCGTCGACCGACTCGGCGACCACCTGACAGACGACAGCCACGTGCTCGATCACCTCGCGTACTTCGACTCCCTGGCGCTCGGCGACCCGTCGATAGAGCTCGACGAGTGAGAAGTCCCCCTCGTGCGGTCGGCGCAACCAGGCCGCCCACGCTGGCGGCAGGCGTCGCGCCACCACCTCCGCGTCGATCTCCAGGAGGCGAGCCCCCAGACTCTCGAGCACCGCGCGCGTCACGCGCTCGGCATCTTGCACACTCGCGAGCGCAGCGCGCTCTTGAATTCTCTGCAACATTCCTGCAACCGCCATGCGACGCCTCCAGCAAGTGGTCCCGCTTGTACGCTAAGCGCGGATCGCACGAGCGACAACAGGCGACCCGCGCTTGACCCCCCTGGCAACTGCATCTATCACCCTGGCGCACCGTCCAAGTGCGCAAGGAGAGCTGCGATGATGGGTTTTGTGCTTGCCGTGCTGCTCGCCGCGCCGAGCGCCCAGAGCCTCGCCACCGACATGGCTGCGGCCTACAAGCGTGGCGGCGATTTCAGTGCCGATTTCACGCAAACCTACACCGACAAGCTGCGCGGCAAGAGCCGCACCGAGTCCGGCAACCTGTGGGTCAAGGCCGACGGCCGCGTACGCTGGAGCTACACGAAGCCGGAGTCCAAGGACTTTGTCTTCGATGGCCAGCAGGCCTACTTCTACGAGCCCGAGAACGCGCAGGTGACGGTGTTCGAGCAGTTTGAGCAGAGCCCCCTGTGGTCGGCGTTGCGCTTTCTCTGGGGTCGGGGCAGCACCGGCGAGCTCTTTGATCTCAAGCTCTGCCAGGTGAGCTGTGAAGCCGGGGTCACAGGCGATCGCATCCTCGAGCTCACGCCGCGACAACCCTTGGCAACGGTGCAGCGGGCCTTGCTCGCCATCGAGCCGACGACTCACCGCGTGCGCGCGGCGCGGGTCTACGATGCGCTCGGCAACCGCACCGACTACGCGTTCTAAGCGTTTCACTTCGGCCTCAAGCTCGGGGGCGAGCGTTTCCACTTCGAGATCCCCGACGGCGTCAGCGTGCTGCGCCCCGTCGCCGATGCGCCCGCAAAGCCAGCAGCGCCACAGGTCAAATAGCTCAGTACGAGCCCAGCGAGCTGGTGAGTGCCGTCACGAGCGCCTCGTAGCTCTTCACCATGGCATCGACGCCAATCCACTCTCCCGCCTGGTGTGCCTGCGTGCCCGAGCCGGGGCCAAAGTTCACCGCATCGACACCGTAGGAGGCGAGCCGCGCCACGTCCGTCCAGGCGAGCTTGGGACCAACGGCGAGGTTGGCCCGCTTGCGCAGGTGCGCGAGGATGGGATTGCCCTGCGGTACGGGACCGGGCGGCGCCATGTCCCGCACGATCACCTCGGCGGGCGCCACGACCTTCGTCACCTCGGCGACGGCTTTGCGCATGGCTGTCTGCGGGTCGCCCACCGGCGCGAAGCGGTAGTTGACGTTGAGCTCGAAGACATCGGGGATGACATTGCGGGCACGACCGCCGTGCGCCATGGTCACGCTCATCGCCTCGGTGAAGACCAGCCCGCCGATGTCCACCTCGCGCCACGGGCGGTTGTCCGCGAGACGAGCAAGCAGCGGCGCGGCCGCGTGGATGGCGTTCTCACCCTCCCAAGGTCGTGCCGAGTGCGCCGCACGCCCGCGATAGGTCACCTCCGCGTGCAAGGTCCCGAGGCAGCCGAGCTGCAATGTGTTGTCGGTCGGCTCCATGACCAGCGCCAAGTCGAGGCTGCGCAGCATATCGTACGTCTCGAGCAGCGGCTGGAGACCATTGTCGGCGTAAGCACCCTCTTCGCGCGGGTAGAGCACCAGCATGAGCGCAAACGGCAGTTGCTCGAGCGGCAGCGTCTCAAAGAGCACCTGCATGACGGCGATCGAGCCCTTCATGTCCGAGGCACCCCGGCCGATCACGCGCCCGTCGCGCAGCATCGGGGCGCCATCGTCCGGGTGCGGCGGCACGGTATCGAGGTGTCCCACAAGCGCAACCACCGGCCGCTCGCCATCGGGCTGGCCGACGATGAGTGCGTCACCGCGGCGAATGACGTCATCGCCCGCGAGCTGTCGTTGTGCACGCGCCCAACGCTCGAGATGGCGCGCCACGGCCGCCTCGTCACCCGTGACGCTGGGGATGCGTACGAGATCCAAGCAGGCACCGGCCAAACGCTCGCGCACATCCGAGCCCGACGAGGGCGACATCACGGCTTCTCCTTCATGGGTGGCGACTACAATGGCACATCGAAGCGCCGCAGCACGTCGTTCAGAGAGGTCTTCAAATCGGTGCTCGCTTGGCGTTGGCCGATAATCAGAGCACACGGCAGATCGTAGCGACCCGCGGGGAAATCCTTCGGCCGTGACCCAGGCACGACCACACTGCCAGGCGGCACGACGCCCTTGTGCACGACTTCCCGTGATCCCGTCACATCGATGATCGGCGTCGAGGCCGTGAGCACGACGCCGGCGCCGAGCACCGCGCGCGCACCGATACGCACGCCCTCGACAACGACGCAGCGCGAGCCGACAAAGGCCCCATCTTCGATCACCACCGGCTGCGCCTGCGGCGGCTCGAGCACACCCCCCACACCGACGCCGCCCGACAGATGTACGTCACAGCCCACCTGCGCGCACGAGCCAACGGTGGCGAACGTATCCACCATGGTGCGTGCACCGACGTAGGCACCGATGTTGACGTAACCTGGCATGATCACCGCGCCGGGCTCGATGTGCGCACCGTAGCGAACGGTGCCGGGCGGCACGACGCGCACGCCCAGGGCGGCCAAGTTGCGTTTGAGCGGGATCTTGTCGAAGTACTCGAACGGTCCCACTTGCATCACTTGCATCTCGGCGATGCGAAAGTAGAGCAGGATGGCCTCTTTGACCCAGGCATGCGTTTGCCAGCCGTCGCCGCTCGGCGAAGCCACGCGCAACGTACCTGCATCGAGTCGTGCGATGACCTCATGCACCGCGCCGCGCTGCGCCTCGTCAATGCGCTGCGGCTCGACATACGCGGCCTCGATGAGGCGCGAAAGCTCGTGCGCGTCCATCATCGGGCCGTCCTCCCCTACTCGAGCAGTGACTCGTAGATTTCCGTATACGCCTTGGCGGTGCGATTGAGATTGAAGTGCTCATGGCTCTCGCGCATGACACGGCGGATGATCTCATGGCGGTGCTCGGGTGCGAGAGCGGTAAATTCCACCGCGCGGCGCATGGCCAGCTCAAGGGCACTCGACGTGTAGGGCTCAAAGACAAAGCCGTTGCCGGTGCCCTGCATGATATCCAGCTCTTGCACCGTGTCGCGTAGGCCGCCGGTGAGCCGGGCCACCGGCAGCGTGCCAAAGCGCGGCCCCTCCATCTGCGGCAGACCACACGGCTCGTAGCGCGACGGCATGAGCACAAAATCGGCGCCCGCTTTGGCGAGCTCGCTGAGGTCCTCGGTAAACGGGCGGATGGCGAAGCGTCCGGCGCTACGCACGGCGAGCAGTCGATAGGCGCGCTCGATCGCCGCGTCCCCGTTCGCGACCACCGCCACCTGAATGCCGGCGCTGGCGATGAGACGCGGCGCCACCGCAGCCAAGAGCTCCGGCCCCTTCTGCCCGTAGAGGCGACTCGGCCAGAAGAACAGCGGCGCGTCGGGCTCGGCACGCAGGCCCATGCGCTCCTGAAGCATGACCTTGTTGAGGCGCTTTTTCTCCATAACGTCGTCTTCATCGTACGGCGTGCTGTGGCGGGCAAAACGCGGATCGACGGTGTCGTTCGGTGCGTTGATGATGCCAAAGGCCCGGCCCTCGGCATACTTTTCGCGCACCACCTCACGCACGCTGTCGGGAATGAGGTCCCCGAAGGCGCCCTCGACGATCTCCTGCAAAAACGTCTTGCTCACCGTGTTGACGGCGTCGGCGCCCATGAGGCCGCTCGCGAGGAAATCGATGCGGTTGTTCTCCCAGGTATCGAGGCTGTCGTGCGGGTAACGCTCGAAGTAGAACAGATTGATAAAGCGTCGCACATCGATGCCACCACGGTCGAGATTGCGCGGCGTCTCTTTTTCCGTGAACACGTTGTGTAGCGTAAAGAGACTCTTGATGCCTTTGGCGCGCGCCGCCGCGGGGATGAGCCCGGTCATCCAATCGTTGGCGTGCACGAGGTCCGGCTGCAGCTCGTCGAGCAGCTGATTGATGATGTGGCGCTGGAACGCCTGGGCCCGCCGCACGCGCGGGTGCGCGCTGTCTTCGTCGTAGACGCCTTCGAGGTACGAAAAGGCGCTGTCGCTCACCAGGTGCACACCCTTGCGGCTGAGCAGGGGCACGAGCAGATCGAGCTCGCGGGCGCCAAAATGGGCCAGATCGCGAAACTTGTGGTCGTACTTCGGCAGCACGACGTGTAGCTGAAAGCGGCCATCCTCAAAGAGGTGGCGGATGAGGCCCGCCGAAATGTCTCCGAGACCGCCGCCCTTGGCGCGAATGTAGTTGGCGGCGTTGCCCATGCCCTCGGGGAGCTCGGTCACCTCGGGCGTGCAAATGAGAATGCGCGGCTTGCGGTGGCGCCGGCGATGCTGCTGAACGCGCGAAGAGGCAACCATGATCGAGGGCGGACGTTAGCGCACTCCGGCGATGAACGCCAACGCTGCACAACTGCTTGATTATTCTGGCCTGAGTGCATACGTTGCGCGCGGATCTCGGGGGCGCATGGCGCCCGAGCACGCTGGAGTCCTGCATGCCCGCTGTGTGGCGCAAATTCATCCCGACGAAAAACGAGCGCGAAGTACGGCGTCTTGTTCCCCGGGTCGCGGCCATCACCGCGCTCGACTCCAAGATGCGCGCGCTCCCGGATTCTGAGCTGCGCGCGAAGACCGCCGAGTTTCGCGAGCGCTACAGTCGCGCCTACGCCGAGCTCGGCGGTGATCCCAAGATCCGCGTCACCGAGGGCACCAAGGACGACATCAAGAAGGAGCGGGCCCGCATCGACGCAGCGCTCGGCACGGTCCTCGTCGATGCCTTCGCCGTCGTGCGTGAGGCGGCGCGACGCGCGCTGAACATGCGTCACTTCGACGTGCAGCTCATGGGCGGTCTCGTCCTGCACGAGGGCAAGATCGCCGAGATGAAAACGGGCGAAGGCAAGACGCTCGTCGCCACCCTACCCGTCTATCTCAACGCCATCGCCGACCGTGGCGTGCACGTCATCACCGTCAACGAGTATCTCGCCAGCCGCGATGCCGAGTGGATGGGCCAGATCTATCGCTTTCTCGGCATGGACGTGGGCGTCATCAACCATGGTCTCACCGACGCGCAGCGCCAGAAGGCGTACCAGGCGCCGATCACCTACGGCACCAACAGCGAGTTCGGCTTCGACTACCTGCGCGACAACATGAAGCTGTACCTGCGTGACTACACGCAGCGCGGCATGCACTACGCCATCGTGGACGAGGTCGATAGCATCCTCGTCGACGAAGCACGCACGCCGCTCATCATCAGTGGCCCGGCCGAAGAATCGACCGACAAATACGTGCGCATCGACGGCATCATTCCGGGCCTGCGCCGCGAGCAGGACTACACCGTCGACGAGAAGGCACGCACGGTGGTGCTCACCGAAGAGGGCGTGCACGAGGTAGAAAAGCGCCTCGCGGTCAACAATCTCTACGATCCGGAGAACATCGAGATCCTGCATCACGTCAATCAGGGTCTGCGCGCGCACACGCTCTATCGTCGTGACGTCGACTACATGGTCGATGAAGGCAAGGTGAAGATCATCGACGAGTTCACCGGCCGCGTGCTCGACGGCCGGCGCAGGTCCGCCGGCCTGCACCAG
>CAYHNK010000204.1:0-8750 GCA_964357695.1 uncultured Bdellovibrionales bacterium
GTCGTCGAGCCAGCGGCCGCGACTGCCGTCGAGAAAGTGATGGGCCTTGGCGGCGTGTTTCTCACCTTCCTCGTGACGCTGCCACTTGGCTACGCCGTGCTTGGCGACGCAGCGGCGCCGACGGCGTGGATCACGGTGCCCCTCTCGGTCGGCGTGATCGGCGCCCTGTTCCTCGTGCTCTTTCGCCCGCGGCTCATCGAGACGCTGTTCGCGCTCTTGCCTCGCCTCGCTGGCGGGCGCGTTGAGCGCTTTGTCAGTCGTGTCGGCCAGGCGGCGAGCGCCTATCGCGGCAAGGCGCGGCTGCTCACAAGTGTCATGGCGCTGTCGTTCGTCGTGCATTTTGCCACCGCGGACATGTACTACTTTACCGCCCGTGCGGTAGGCGCCACCCACGCGAGCTTCTGGCAGGTGACGTTTGCCTCGTCGATTCAGATCTTTGCGACCGTCATGAGCCCGTTCACGATCGCTGGCGAGGGGGTGCGCGAGATCGTGCAGGCGCTCTTGCTCGCGCGCCACATCGGCACGAGCGCGTCGATCCTCTCCGCGGCCCTCGGATTTTGGGCGGCCGAAGCCTTGACGCTGGTGGGCGCGTTCTTCTGGTGGGCGCGGCGGGCCGACTATCGGCCGCGCGTCATCGAGATCGAGGGCCCTAGCGTCGCCGACGCGGCAGCTTGATGGGCTCGGTGTCGGGCAGGTAGCCGGGCAGGCTGGCGTAGAACGCCATCGTCTTCTCGAGATCGTCGATGCGGACGTGGTCGTTGATGGGTCCGGCAAAGCTCTCTTCGGCCGGGCCAAAGCCGATGGTGGGTACGTTGGCCATGCCCATGGTGTAGACGCCGGCCGTCGACATGGTCCACTTGTCGAGGACTGCTTTCTTCTTGAAGACGCTGCGATAGGTCTCCTCGGCGGCGCGCACGAGCGGATGATGCTCGGGCAGGGTCCACGTGGGAAAGTATTTCTCCATCGGCAGTCGCAGGCCGCGATAGCTCGGCCGATCGTATTCGACGATTTCGATCTTGGCGCGCGTTCCCTTACACAGCTCGCGCAGCTGCGCCATCACGCGCTTCGGGTTCTCGCCGGGAACCAGACGCCGGTCGACGACGATGCGGCAGGCTTCGGGCAGTTGGTTGGGACCGTTGTAGTCGCACTCCACGTGCGTGACGGCGATAGTCGCCTTGCCGAGCAGCTTGTCGGTGGGGAGCTTCTTGTTCAGCTCCTCGACGCCTTCGATGATGCGCGTCATGCCGTAGATGGCGTTAAAGCCCTTGTCGGGGGTCGAAGCGTGCACCGGCTGGCCACGCAAGGTGATACGCATCTCGGCGCGCCCGCGCTGGCCTCGCGCGATGCGCATGCCCGTCGGCATCGACAGCACCACGAAGTGTGGATAGAGCTTCTCGACGTCGAAGAGTGCCTTGTAGGCGAGGCCCTCGCACTCGTCGGACTGGATCGAGCCAATGACGTACACCGTCGCGTCGGCGGCGAGATCGAGCTCGTGGATGATGGCGCCGGCGTGCACGATGGCCGCGAGCCCGCCCTTGTTGTTGGAGGCACCGTGGCCGAAGATCTTGCCGGCCTTCAAGTCGCCCGTATACGGGTCAAAGCGCCAGCTGCTGCGGTCGCCGATGCCGCCCGTGTCGATGTGGGCGTCGAAGATGATCTTGGTGCGCCCGTCGCCGATGCGTCCGACGACGTTGCCGAAGCGATCGATATCCGCATCGGGATAGCCCAGGCGCAGCATTTCGCGCCGCACCGCCTGCGCCACGGCCTCCTCGTTACGGCTCGGCGAGGGGATGGCGACCAGCTCTCGCGCAAAATCAGCGACCCGCGCACGATGGCGCTTGGCGGCCGCGACGATTCTCTCTCTCATCTCGTCCATGACGCCCTCGTGCCCCGAAGTACCTGTATTGACTCTATGGCCAACCCGGACCGGCCGCAATGATAGTTTTCAGTCTCACGGAGCCGCCTGGCTAGCGGTCGGCGGCTCGAAGGACAGGGGGTAGGTCAGCTCGACCTCGCCGTCGAACTGCGGCCGCGGGAAATGCAGCTCCTCGGCGACCCTCAGCACGCAGCGCGACAGCTCCCCGTCGCCGAAGCTGTTGGTGGTCAGCTCCGGGCGCTTGACGGCGCCGTCGATGGCGACGTTGAGCTTGAGCGTCACCGAACCGCGCAGGGCGGGCTTCTTTTTGAGCGCGTCTTCGTAGCAGGCACGAAATCGCGCCGCGGCGCCGGCAAACGTCGTACGAATGTCGATGTCTGAAAGCCGTCCAATGCGCCGTTCGCCCTGCGGTGGCACAAAGCGCATGGGATGGCTGAGCATCACCGGCTTGCCCTTGTATGGCTGGGGGAAGCGCAGCGCCGCGACGATTTCGACGGCGCACGTTTCCATGATCACCGAGCCGAGCTTGCGCAGCAGCTTGACCTCTCCGACCGAGCCGTCGCCGAGGATGGTGAGCTGAAAGAGCAGGTCGCCGCGCAGGTTGGGGTCGCGCACCAGGGCCGGGTCGTAGCACTGGCGTGAAATGCGCGTGGCAGCCGCGCTCATCACCGGATCGGTTTGCGCCGGCGTGAGCCCCGGCTGGCCCGCGCGCGGGTCGGGGTCGCGCACGAGCAGCACAGCCACTTGGCAGTATGGCTTGTCGTCTGGCACCCAGAAGGCCCCGACGCCGAGGCGCGCATACTCGCCCGACAGCTCACGCCGCACGTTCGTGTCCCGCACGAGTGAGGCGAGGGCCACGCGGCCACGCTCGCCGAAGCTGTATTGGAGAAAGTACCCATAGGGTGCAAGACCCAGGCGACGGATCTGATCGGCCGCTTGCTTCGCGCGCGGGTCCCCTTTGGCTGCCCATTCGGCTTGTTCGCGCGCAAACGCGCGCAGGCGCTCATCGGGGCTCAGGGCCGGCTGCTTGTCGGTTGTGCGCAGGCGATTGATTTCGCTCCCGACCTCGTCCTCGCAGGCAATGGCCTGTGCCCCCACGGCTGGACGCAGGCCCGTCCCTGGCGGCCCGAGGCCCTGCAAGCCAGCGCCGGGAGGCGTCGTGGGTGGGGTGGAGAAAAAGAGCGCAAGAGTAAGAAGTGTGGCGTTTGGCACCGCGCCATCGTAGGACAGGTTAGAAGCCAGGCCAAGCAACCATCGCACGCGCCGCAGTACCCACTGCGAGTACGAGGGGGATGCATGAGACACCTACGTTGGTCACTTACGAGGCGTACGCTTGACGTGCTCGTCACGGGCGCCGTGGTCCTCACCTTGATGAGCTGCGCGACGCAGCCAGCCCCGCCATCGCAAGATCTGCCCGGCTTCTTCTCCGGGCTATTGCACGGCTTTCTCATCATGTTTGGCTTTATCGGCAGCCTGTTTACCGACTACCGCATCTATGCCTTTCCGAACGCGGGCGGCTGGTACGATTTGGGCTACCTCCTCGGGGCCAGCATGTTTCTCGGCGGCGGCGGTGCCGGCTCGCGGGCGCGACGTCTGCGGCGGTGTTGATCCTCCGCGCTACGACGCGAGCAGATGCCGTAGCTCGTCCGGGATCTTCCAGCCCTCCGGATGCTCCTGCACCTTCCAACGCTTGTGGAGCCACAGCCACTGCTCGGGTGCTTCGCGGAGCCAGTGCTCAAAGACGCGGTTGATGCGCTCAATGGTGGCGCGAACGTTTGCCTCGGGCGTCGCAAAGCGACGATCCACCTCGAACCCAGGCTCGGCGCGCAAAATGTGGCGCCCCGGCTCGCCTGTGCGTAACGCGATGCCCGGCACGATGAACGCATCGGTCTCGAGCGCAAATCTCGCCGGTGCCGTGGTGGTCGAGGCCAGCTGACCGCAGAGCTCGGTGACGATGCCGCGGTAGTGGGGCATGTGCTGGTCAATCATGATCACCACGATCTCATTGCGGCGCAGGGCCGCGAGGATCTGCTCGCTCGAGCGGCGGGGCGGAATGTCGACAATGCCCGTGTGACGACGGACTTCCGTCCAGAAGCGCTGGGCGGGTCCCCACTGCACCTCCTTGATGATGGCGTTCATCTTCAGGCCACGCAGCGCTTCGCTCGCAACGACCGACGCGAAGCTGCCAAAATGCGGGCACACGGTGATGACGCCCTTGCCGCGCGCCAGGCCTGCCTCGAGATGCTCAAAGCCCTCGCGGCGCACGCGCCACTCGGCCTCGTCACGCGTCATCCACGGAAGCTGCAAGAGCTCGACACCCATGGTGGTGAGGTTCACCATGGCGCTGCGGACGATGCGACGCTGCGCCCGTCGATCGAGGGTCGCACCGAAGACGCGGCGCACGTTCGCGAGCGCGACGCCCCGGCGAATCGGTAGCAGGTAGAACCACACGAGGCCAAACAACCGACCGATGGCGAGAGCCCACGTCAGGGGCAGAGCATGCAAAAGTCGACCGAGAAGCAGCACGGTAGGCGCGATGAGATCACGGCTTCGGTCGTAAGGCAACAACACTCGGCGGCGTCTGGACACGAATGGACACAGACTTGCCTGTGCAATCGTGAAGGTGCTATTTGTAGCGCCCACACGGTGAATCACCGAAAAGGTGATTTGTCTGTAGGAACGAGCGTTTACGATGTTTGATCCAGTGCGGCCCATGGGGAGGCGTTGATGATCTTTGACTGGCTATCGGGCATGTTCTCGAGCGACCTGGCGATCGATCTGGGTACGTCGAACACCCTCATTTACGTCAAGGGCAAGGGCATCGTGTGCAACGAGCCTTCGGTCGTTGCGGTGCAGAAGGACGAGCGCGGCTCGCGTAAGATCGTGGCGGTCGGGCGCGAAGCCAAGGAGATGCTGGGGCGCACGCCCGGCGCGGTCAACGCGATCCGGCCCATCAAGGATGGGGTCATCGCCGACTTTGAGGTCACCGAGGCGATGCTGCGCTACTTCATCGTCAAGGCACACAACCGCCGCACGATGGTCAAGCCACGCATCGTTATTTGCGTCCCGAACGGCATCACTGAGGTCGAAAAGCGCGCCGTGCGCGAGAGCGCCGAGAGCGCCGGGGCGCGTGAGGTCTACCTCATCGAAGAGCCGATGGCCGCAGCCATCGGTGCTGACCTGCCGATTGCCGACCCCTCGGGCAACATGATCGTCGACATCGGCGGTGGGACCACCGAGGTCGCGGTCATCTCGCTCGCTGGCATCGTCTATTCGCGCTCCATCCGTGTCGGTGGCGACAAGATGGACCAGGCGATCATTCAGTACGTCAAGCGGCGATACAACCTGCTCATCGGTGAACGCACGGCCGAGCAAATCAAGATCGACATCGGCAATGCCTTTCCGCTCGATGAGCCGCGCTCGATGCAGGTCAAGGGCCGCGACATGATTGCCGGTGTGCCGCGCACGGTCGAGCTGACGTCCGACGAGATCCGTGAGGCGCTCGCGGAGCCCGTCGGTGCGATCGTGGACGCCGTGCGTGTGGCGCTCGAACGCACGCCTCCCGAGCTTGCCGCCGACATCGTCGACAAGGGCATCGTGCTCGCCGGTGGTGGCGCCCTGCTGACCAACCTCGATGTGCTGTTGCGTGAAGAGACGCGCCTGCCGGTCATGCTCGCCGAGGATCCGATGCTGTGCGTCGTATTGGGAACGGGCAAGGTGCTCGACGAGCTCGAGTTGCTCAAGCTCGTGGCGGTAAGCTAGGCATTGCGACGCTTCCGGGGTCCCATAGGCGTTGCACTGCTGCTCGTGCTGCCGTTCGTCTTCTATGTCTCCAATAGCAGGACGGTGCGTGAGCACAACGGCGTCGACCGCGTCGTCGTGTGGATCTCTGCGCCCATTCAATGGCTCGTGACCTCGTCGCTCGAGAGTGTGTCGCACGCGTGGGTCCGTTACGTCGCCCTCATGGGCGTCGAGCGCGAGGTCGAGCGACTGCGCCGCGAAAACTCCGAGCTCAAGCTGATGCTCGCGGCGCGCACCGAGCAACAACGCGAAAACGAGCGTTTGCGACGCCTGCTCGGGGCCTATGAGAGTGTCCAGGGGCGGCGTGAGATCTACGCGCGCGTCATCGCCGTATCGCCAAGCCCGCTATTTCGCTCGCTGCGCGTCGATCGGGGGACTCACCACGGCGTGCGTTTGGGCGCGCCGGTGCTCAATCAGGACGGCGTCGTCGGGCGCGTGGCTGCGGTATCGAGTCGGTTCGCGGATGTGATGCTGCTCGTCGATGCCAACAGCTCCATGGATGTGCTCGTGGGTAGCTCCCGCGCGCGCGCGCGGGCCCGTGGTACCGGTGGGGACGGCGAGCTCCAGATTGAAGTGCAGCACCTTGCACGCACCGCGGCCGTCGTGCCCGGCGATGTGCTCGTAACGAGCGGCGCCGGGGAGGTTTTCCCGAAGGGGCTCCTCGTAGGCGTCGTATCCGAAGTCGAGCGGCCGGCATTTGGTCTGTACGTGCGCGCCGCGGCACGTGCCGCGGTGGATTTCGGGCGTATCGAAGAGCTCCTGATCCTCGCCGGTGACGCCGAGGACCCGCAGGCGACGGCCACGGCCGAGGGATCAGGCAGCGTGGAGAGTCCGTGAGAACCGCGCTTTGGATCGTGCTCGGCGCGTTGGGCGTGGCCGTCTGGAGCGCCGTTGGCGCGTGCTGCGACTGGGGCCATGTGATGCCCGATGCTGCGGTGATGACGGTGGCATTTTTGGCCGTGCGCCGCAACCCGCTGTCGCTAGCGGCGACCGCCGTGGCGCTCGGCTACGTCGTTGGACGACAGGCGCTGGCGCCGGTGGGCCTACACGAAAGCGCCATGGTGCTCTGTGCTCTCGGCCTGCAGCTCGTCGCGGGTCATCTCGTTGGCAGTGGCGCCGTGTTCTTTGCCGCAGTGGCCGCGGGCTCGGTCGTGGCCTATCACGTGTTGCTGGCCGTGTTGCTGTGGCTTGGCGGCGCCGCGGTGGGCTTTTCGAGTCTTGCGACGTCCCTGCTCTTGCCAAGCGCCGCGGTGACCTTCCTGCTGGCGTTGGTCTCGCACCCCGTCATGCTCCGTCTCGAGCAGGTGGTCACGCCCGCAAGGCGTGAGGAGCTCTCGTGGCGCTGAGCGGCGACCACCATGGGCGTCAGGCGGTGCGCGCCCTGCGGACGCGCCTGGTCTTCGCGATGTGGGCCATTGGCCTCGTGTTCCTCGTGGTCACTTCGCGCCTCTACACCTTACAGGTGCTGCGCGGCGAAGAGCTCACGAGCAAGGGGCGACGCAACTTTGTGCAGCGCAAGCGCGTCGCGCATGACCGCGGCATTATCTACGACCGCTACGGTCGCATTCTCGTCGACAACCGCGCCACGCTCGACGTGCAGGTCACGCCCGCCTTTCTCGGCGACAAGGATGAGGCCGCCGAGACCCTGCGCCAGCTTGGCGACGCCGTGCGGCTAGATACCGAGGAGCAGCAGACCGCGCTCTCGCTCGTGCGCAGCAAGACCGGGCTCGATCGTTTTCGGCCCGTGCTCGTCAAGCGAGACCTCACGCCCGATCAAGTGGAAGTCATTGAGGCCCGTCGCAGCGTGTTTCAGCTCGACGGTGTCGACATCGTCGAGGGGCGTCAACGGTCCTACCCGTACGGCAGCCTCGCCGCCCATGTGCTCGGCTACGTCAACGAGATCGACCCCGCAGCGCTTGAGCTCGAGCGCGGGCGGGGAAATCCCCGCGGCTACGATCTTGGTGATCTCGTCGGCCGCGATGGCATCGAGCGGGCCTACGAGCGCACGCTGCGTGGCGTCGATGGCGAAGAGCAGGTGGTCGTCGATGCCAAGGGTCGCGTGCAACGGGACGCCTACGTCGAAACGCTGCTCGGCGAGCACCGGCGCACTGCGCCGCAGCCGGGTCACAATTTGTTTCTGACGCTCGATCTCGATCTACAGCGTGTGGCCGAGGAGTCGTTCGTGCGGCACGACGGTCGTGCGGGGGCGGTGGTCGCTCTGGATCCGCGCACGGGCGCCGTGCTCGCCATGGCGTCGGTTCCCGAGTTCGATCCCAATCTCGTCGGCGGTGCGCTCGCCAAAGAGGCAAAAACGCGCCTCGATGCCGACCCGCTCAAGCCCTGGGTCAACCGCGCCATTCAAGGTCAGTACGCGCCGGGCTCGACCTTCAAAACGTTCACCGCGTTGGCGGCGCTTGCGGACCGCGCCACCAGCGTGCGCGAACAGGTACGCTGTCCCGGATCCTACCGCATGGGGCGTCACGTTTGGCGCTGCCACAAGGACTCGGGCCACGGCATGATGAGCCTGCATGCCGCGATCAAGTACTCGTGCGACACGTTCTTCTACACCATGGGAGCGCGTATCGGCATCGACCACCTCGCGCACATGGCGCGGCTGTTCGGCCTCGGCGAGCGCAGCGGCGTTGCTTTGCAGGGAGAGAAGCCGGGGCTCATTCCTGACGAGGCCTTTCACAACCGTGTCGATGCGGCGACGGGTGGCTACCAGCGCGGCATGGTGGTCAATGCGGCCATCGGCCAGGGCTCAGTGCTCGTCACGCTCATGCAGCTTGCGATGGCGTACGCGGCCGTTGCCAACGGTGGTACGCTCTATGCGCCGCAGCTCGTCGATCGCACAGAAACCGCAGATTTCCGCGTCGTACGCAGTGTCGAGCAGAATTTCGACGCCGAGATCGAGCGCGCCGCGGGGACCGGCTTTTCCGAATCGGTGGCGGCAGCCGCCGTGCGGCCACTGACCCGCTCACGGGCGATGGCTTTACCAACTGGTCGGACAGCCTGCGCGAAGCAGAAGAATTGATCGATGAAAACGATCTCCGGAACGACATCGCCTCTGCGC
>CAYHNK010000205.1:0-8733 GCA_964357695.1 uncultured Bdellovibrionales bacterium
TCGGGCGCGCTGCGAAAGTGGATGCACGGCCTGTGTCGATGCGTGTCCGACGGACGCCATCACGTTGGGCGACGCACCGCGTGTCGATCTCGGTCGGTGCCTGTTCTGTATCGACTGCACGAGCGCCTGTCCGACCGGTGCCATCACCCACGGTCGCGAGTTCAGTCTGGCGACGCGCAGCCGTGCGGAGCTCGTCACGGACGGGCGCGTGCTCGCCAAGGCAAAAGCGCTCGAGGCGGCGTCGCTGCGTCTTTTCGGCCGCTCGCTCAAGCTGCGTCAGGTGAGCGCCGGGGGCTGCAACGGCTGCGAGGCCGACGTCAACGTGCTCGGCACCATCGGCTGGGATCTGGGTCGCTTCGGCATTCAATTCGTCGCCTCACCACGCCACGCCGATGGGCTGCTCATCACCGGTCCGGTCACGCACAACATGGAGCTTGCGCTCAGCAAGACCTGGGAGGCGGTGCCGGCACCGAAGCTCGTGATTGCCGTCGGCGCCTGCGCCATTTCGGGCGGCCCGTTTCGTGACCACCCCGAGGTGCACAACGGCGTCGAGGGACGCTTGCCTATCGATCTCTACATCCCGGGGTGTCCGCCGCATCCGCTGACGACGCTCGATGGGCTCGTGCGGCTGCTCGGGCGGGTGGAGAAGAGGCGCCGCTAGAGCAGCGGTGCGACGTCGTCGCGCAAGCGCTCGAGATCTTCGAGCTTGAAGCTCTCGCACGGTTGTTGCGATAGCGCGCGCTCGAGCGTTTCGAGAGCGTGCCGGGTGAAACTGCGGCGCAGGGCCATCGGTAGCTCACGCTTGTTCACGGGTGCGGCGACGAGCTCGCGCAGGGCCATGGCGAGCGTCTCGATAGCTTTGCCGTAGCTGCGCTCGTCGGCCTTCTGCACGGCGATGAGCTTGCCGGCGAGCTGCTCGTAGGCTTGTGCTGCTTCGGGTGATAGCGCCGAGCGGCGTGCCAGAACTTTGCGATCAAAGTAGGCGCCGATCTTGACCGGTGCCGAGGCAGGCCAGCGACTCGACAGGAACGAGATGAACATGTCGGTCGTGACGGTCTGGTGGCGATACAGGGTGACAAAATCGAGCACCTGCCGCCGCAGGCCACCTTGGTTGCGAAACACGTAGTCGAGCTCGCTCATCACGTCGGCGCCGTGCGAGTAGGCGGCCTGGGGGGTCGTACGTCGGTACGGTGAGAAGCCGGCGAGCTGCGGGTAGCTGCTGCCCATGTCGATGCGCGAGGCGCGCGGGTAGCCGTTGTCGCGCCAGCTCGCGAGCGCTTCATCCATCCAGCCGTGGTTGCCGCCGGCCGGCATCGTGCCGCGGGCGAGCCACTGATGGCAGGTCTCGTGAGCGAGGGCGCTCGAGGAGGTGTTGGTGGCGCCCGAGTATTCCATGCCCGTAAAGAACCCGGAGACGCGCACGATGTAGCTCGCGTGCGGAAAGGGCCCGTAGGTCTGCTCGAGCTCGCGAAGCACGGACACCGCCCGCTCGGCGCCAGCGCTCGCGCTGCCTGCGCTGGAAGCGTAGCAGGTCACCGGGACAGGACCCGCTTTGCCCTGGAAGGTCGTTTCGTGAAAGCTGACGCTATCCGGGTCGAGCAGGTGACAGTAGTACGACGATGTCGTGTACCACTCCGGGTAGTCGATGCGCAGGACCTGGTCGCCGCCTTCGCGTGTCGCCTGGGTGGCGCCATTGGCCATGACACGCAGATCGCTCGTGGCGCCGTGGATGCGTAGCGTGAGATCGGTCTTGTACTGGTCGTACTCGAGGCTCGTTGGGAAAAAGCGCTCGGAAAAGCCGCGGTCGTCGAGATCGGTCGAATCCTGAAAGAACGACACGCCGCCTGCGCTCCAGTCGAGAAAGCGCGAGTCCTTGAGCTCGTAGGTGAGCTCGAGCTTGTGCTTGCCAGCCGTTGTGGGCTCGCGCAGCACGCGGAAGGTGGACGCACCGTCGGGGTCACGTACTTCGACGTACCGGTTCGCGGGGACCTTCTTGCCGTCGAGTGTTACCGCGGTGGCATCGTGTACGAGATCGGCGACGGGGAAGCCGGCCTCCGGTTGATTGAAGTCAATGACGGCGCGCACCGTCGCGCGCTGGGTCCTCACATCGAAGAGCACCTCGAGCGAGACCTTTTCGAAGTCGACGAAGACGGCCTTGGAGTCGTAGACCGGAAAGCTCGGCGGCGCTTTGGCGAGCTGTGCGGCCGAGCTCGCCGCAACGCGGTCGCTGCGCACGTCCGCGACGAGGCGGGGTGGCAGGCTCGGCGTCGCCTGGGGTGGCGTTTCGCCGCATCGCGATGAGCGCGACGTGTTGTCGAGGTTTTGCGGTGCGAGGGTGGGTGAGGCCGAGCCTTCAGCTAGGCCGACACGGCGCAAATTTGCGGTCATCGCGACTCCCCTGGGGTGGTGACGACTTATCGGCGGCTACAACGAGCCGTTGCGCCGAAGTCGCCACCGTGTTTCGAATGGTCACGTACCGCTGGGAGCCTTGGCAGACCGGCGGGGACTTGGCATCTTCTTTCCGAGAGGTATCTCATGCCATTGGCGCGCACGCTCAGGAGTCTTGTGGTTGCCGTTCCGCTACTCGTGGCCGCCGCCGCGCTCGCACAGCCGGCTAGTGCACCGGAGACTGAGCCTGTCCCGATTGACGAGGCGGCAATCCCCCCGGAGCCAAAGGAAATACCCCAACCGCCTGCCGCCGCGCCACCGCCGCCGACTGCCGAGGAGGTGGCGCCACAGAGTGACGCGTCAGCGCCTCCGACGGCGACAGGACAATGGGTGTACACCGCGCAGTATGGCTGGATATGGATGCCGTACACGGACAGCTACTTCCATGTCGAGCCGGACGGTGCGGTGGCCTATGCTTACGTCTACTACCCAACCTTCGGCTGGAGCTGGGTGCTGGCGCCGTGGGTCTTGGGTTGGGGTCCGCGTCCGTACTGGGGGCGCTACGGGGTTAACCACTACGGCTGGCATGAGCGGCCGTGGTTTCGCGTCGGCCCGCGTTGGCGTGCGCCGGCGTGGGGAGCGCGGATGCATCGCGGTCGCCCGATTGTGATGCCGCCGCAGCGCCCAGTGGATCCACGCCGTCGAGAGGGTGAGCGTGACCGTGCTCGCGATCGCGAGCGACGCGGTCCCGAGCCGCGCGAGCGCCGACCGGAACGCGGTCGCGACCGGCACCACCGCTGAGTCGCAGCTCGATGTGCCTGCACGCGTCGACAGGAAGGTGATTAGGCATCCGAGTAGCGCTGCGCGATGGGCAAGCGACGACCTTCACCGAACGCTTTGCGACTGACGCGCAGGCCCGGTGGCATCTGTCGGCGCTTGTACTCAGCGCGGTCCACCATGCGGATGATGCGCGTGACGAGCCCGGTATCGTGGCCGGCGGCAAGGAGCGCGTCGCGACCGAGCCTCTCGTCAATGTAGCCGCGCAACACCGCATCGAGAGTGTCGTAGGGGGGGAGCGAATCCTGGTCGGTCTGATTGGCGCGCAGCTCGGCGGAGGGCACCTTCGTCAGGCTGCTCTCGGGGATAGGGCCGCCGCGTGTGGCGTTGATGTGGCGTGCGAGCGCGTAGACGTCCGTCTTGTACAGATCACTAATGACGGCGAGACCGCCGCACATGTCGCCGTAGAGTGTCGCGTAGCCTACAGCCAGCTCGCTCTTGTTGCCCGTGGTCAAGAGCAGCGAGCCGAGCTTATTGGAATAGGCCATCAGCAGCGCGCCGCGGATGCGCGCCTGCAAGTTCTCTTCGGTGACGTCGGGCGCGCGCCCTGTGAACGGTGCCGCGAGTGCTGCGAGGTAGGCACCGAACACCGTCTCAATCGGCACGGTATCGACGCGAATGCGGAGGCGACGACCGAGCTCGTAGGCGTCGTCAAGCGAGTGCTGTGAGGAGTAGCGCGAGGGCATGGCGACACCGAGCACATGCTCGGGGCCGAGTGCTTGTGTGGCAATGACGGCGGTCAGCGCGGAGTCGATACCGCCGGAGAGTCCGAGCACCACATCGCGAAAGCCGCACTTGTGTACGTAGTCGCGCAGGCCCATCACCAACGCGGCCTCGACATCCGTTTCCCAGCTCGATGGTGCAAACGTTGCGGGCGCGTACGGTACGGGTGCGGCCGTATCGACGATCTGTAGGTCCGCGGTGAAGGCGCCAAGCTCGTGCGGTGCGCCGCCAGCGGCAGGAAAGAATGCGGAGCGACCATCGAACAAGATGCTGTCGTTGCCGCCGACTTGGTTGGCAAAGAGGATCGGGCGCGCATGGCGCTTCGCTACGGCCTGTAGCATGCGGCGCCGCTCGGTGGGCTTGCCGCGTTCGTACGGACTGGCACTCACGTTGATGAGCAGCTCGGCGCCGAGCGCAACTTCCTCGGCGACCGGGTCGCGCGCGTAGCGCGGCTGCTCCCAGTAGCGCTTGTCGTTCCAGATGTCCTCGCACACGCTGATGCCGAGAGACTGTCCGGCAAAGTGCACTACGGTGGGCACGTCTCCTGGAACGAAATAGCGTCCCTCGTCGAAGATGTCGTACGTGGGCAGGAGGATCTTGCGATGGCAGGCAACGATGCGTCTGTCATGGAGCAGCAGTGCGCCGTTGGCGACGGCGCTCGAAATGCTCAGCGGCTCGCCTTGCGCGGACACGATCGCACCGACGAGCAGTGCGGGCGAGCCAATGGCCTGCGCCAGGCGTTGGGTGGCGACGCGCGCGTCGGCCACAAAGCTGGGTCGATCGAGCAGATCGCGCGGGGGATAGCCCGTGACCGCCAGCTCGGGTGCGACGACCAGCTCGGCGCCCATCTCACCGGCGCGCTTGACGCTGTCGAGGAGACGATCGACATTACCCGCCAAGTCGCCGATGATGGGATCGAGCTGCGCAATGGCAATCCGCATGAGCGAACGCTAGCGCGAAACAACCGTCGCGGCCAAGAGGAGTTACATACGATGACGACCGATGCAGACAAGGAGTCCAAACAACAGCGGCGGGAGGCGCAGCGCCTGTGGGACGACGCGCGTCTCGCGTACGCAGCCGGGGACTACGCTGCGACACGCCGTCTGGATGCCGAGATCGTGGCGCTTGGCGCTGGGCACGAGATGGCGAGCAGGGCCGCGCGCGAGATCGAAGGATTCAAGCTCGATGCATGGGTGCTGCGCGCCGGTCTCGCCGCGATGGCCGTCTACATTCTCGCGTGGGTGATCGCCCTCTCGTAGCGGCGAATCGAGGTCACGCGATGGCGTTTTTTGACTGGCACCCCAACTACGCGCTCGGCATCGCGGAGCTCGACCGTCAGCATCGCGGGCTGCTCAAGGCGATCAGCGACTTCTACCACGCGCTCGAAGTCCAGGCCCTCAACAGCGCGGTCGATGATCTCTTGGTGAAGCTCGAGCAGTACGCGCGTGAGCACTTTCGCACCGAAGAGGCGTATCTCGAGCGCTATGCGTACCCGCACCTCGATGTGCAGCGGCGTGAGCACGCGCAATTTATCGCCCGGCTCTCCCAGCTGACGCAGCGCCGCGATGAGCGCACGCTTGGCGGCTCGATCGAGCTGACGCGCTTTCTCAAGGACTGGTGGCGCGAGCACATCTTGAAGTCCGACATGGAGTACCGCGACTGGTTGCTCAGTCGTGGAGTGCGCTAGGCTACAACCAAGTACCCAAGATCGGCTCGTTGGGTGTATACCTAGGCAGTGCGACTTCCATGCAGGGGGTCGCGAGTTGGGAGTGACTGCATGCGTATCGAAGACCTGGAGTATCGCGAGGCGCGCCAGCGACGCGACGACGTCATCCGTCAGGTGCAGCGCTATCAAGAGCAGCAAGATCAGATCCAAGGCGGCAACAAGACCAACGACAAGACGACCATCGAGCAGCAAGAGCAAGCCTCAGTGCAGCACGGCGCGCAACGCCACGACGCCGAGGTCGCGGCTGTCGCAGCGCACGATGCACAGCAAGCGGCGCTCAAGCAGCAGGGCAATCAGGCCCCGTCCGATGCGTCGGGGGTACAAAAGCATGCCGAGGCGGTGTCGACCGCCAGTCGCCAGCAGGACGCGGGCGAGAATTGGCAGGCGTTTGCCGAGCGCAACGCGGCGCACACCCTCCCCCCGAGTGTCGAGGAGATGGCCCAGCAGGAGGGCAGCGACAACAAGGACCCGGATAAGGTGCAGGCGCGCGAGCTACAGAACGAGCTCGCGGTGCAGCGCAAGCAGATCCGCGGCTGAGCTCGCTCTTTGTCGTCCGATCCACTCGCTACGACGCAATCGGTCACCATTAGCTCCAAGGGTGCGCGCCAGCTGCGCGCGGGTCACCTTTGGGTCTATCGGAGTGACCTGCGCGCGACGTACGATCTGACGGTTGGCGTCGCCGAGGTGCGCGACGAGCGGGGCGCGTATCTCGGGCGCGCGCTGTGCTCGCCGCGCTCGAACATCACCCTGCGCCTGCTCACCCGTGATGAGACCATCGTTGATTCGACGTTCATTCGCGAGCGACTGCGCGTGGCGCTGGCGTGGCGCGAGCGCGTGATGCCGGGCGCCGACGCCTACCGCTGGGTGCACGGCGAAGCAGATCTGCTCCCCGGCGTTTTCGTCGATCGCTACGGCGATTGTGTGAGTCTACAGACGACCTGTGCTGCGACCGATGCTCTCGAGCCGCTGCTGGTGGCCTTCATCAACGAGCTCGTCTCGCCGCGTATCATTGTCATTCGCGATGACGTCGGCAGTCGGCGCCGCGAGGGACTGCGCGCGCATGTGACGCTGGCGCAAGGGTCACCGCCGACTGTAGCGCGCTATCATGAAGGCGACGTGCAGCTCGAGGTCGATCTGCTGGCCGATCAGAAGACCGGTGGATTTCTCGACCAGGCGCTCAATCACCAACGAGCCGCGCACTACGCCCAAGGCGACGCGCTCGATTGCTTTACCTACCACGGGGGTTTCGCGCTGCAGATGGCACGCGTGTGCACCTCGGTCCTCGCGGTCGATCAGTCGGCGCCGGCGCTTGTGCGCACAGTCGACAACGCCCAGCGCGCGGGTTTCGCGAATGTCGAGACGCTGCGGGCGAATGTCTTTGATCTCTTGCCGGAGATGGTGCGGGCGGGAAAAACCTTTGACACTGTGGTGCTCGATCCGCCGGCGCTCGCGAGCCAGAGGGCCACCGTGCCCCGTGCGCTCGCGGGCTACAAAGAGCTCAACCTGCGCGCCATGCGTCTCGTGCGGCCCGGCGGTGTGCTCATCACCTGCTCGTGCTCGGGGCGGGTGACGTCGGAGGACTTTGACGCCATGCTCGCCGACGCGGCGCAGGATGCGCGCCGGGCGGTGCAGATCCTTGAGCGTCGCACGGCCGGTCCGGACCACCCCGTGCTTGTGGGCGTACCGGAAACCGACTATCTCAAGTGCCGCATACTCGTGGTGCTCTAATTCGTCTCAAAAGGAGGGCTCATCATGCGCCAAGCGATTGCGATGGCCGTGCTGCTTGCGAGCGCGGGCTGTGGTTTCAATGCCGTCATCGAGCAGGACGAGGACGTCAAGGCCGGGTGGTCCGAGGTACAGAACCAGTACAAGCGTCGCGCGGATTTGGTGCCGAATCTCGTCAAGGTGGTCAAGGGTGCGGCCGACTTCGAGCAGGAGACCCTGCAGCAGGTGGTCGAAGCGCGCTCCAAGGTGGCCGGCATCAAGGTCGACGATTCGATCATCGAGAGCCCCGAGAAGCTCAAGCAGTTCGAGGCGGCGCAGCAGCAGCTCTCCGGTGCGCTCTCGCGCTTGATGGTCGTGGTCGAGCGCTACCCCGACCTCAAGGCGACGGCAGCCTACCGCGATCTCCAGGCGCAGCTCGAGGGCACCGAGAATCGCATCGCCGTGGCGCGACGTCGCTACATCGAATCGGTCGCCGAGTACAACAAGGTCGTACTGCGCTTTCCCAGCATGATCGGCGCCAAGCTGCGCGGTAAAGACGTGCGGCCGACCTTCGAGGCGGCGCCCGAGCTCGAGAAGCCGCCCGAGGTCAATCTGTGAGCTCGCGCGCCCTGCTCGCGCTGGCTGCGGCCTGGGTGTCCGCGCCCGGGTCCGCCCGTGCGCTCGAGGTGCCGCGCCTCGTCGGTCACGTCAACGATCAAGCCGGTGTGCTTGCCCCCGCAGATCGTACTGCGCTGGAGTCAAAGCTTGCCGACTACGAGCGCACAACAGGCCACCAGGTCGCCTTGCTGATTGTGCCGGCCCTCGAGGACGATCCCATCGAAAATTTCAGTATGCGCGTCGTCGAGAGCTGGAAGCTCGGTGGCGCGAAATTCGACGACGGCGTGCTCATGGTGGTGGCCCTCGCTGAGCGCCAGGTGCGCATCGAGGTCGGTTATGGGCTCGAGGGTGCCGTCCCCGACGCGCTCGCGGCGCAAATCATTCGCGACGTCGTGGTACCGGCGTTTGGGCGCCAGGATTTTGCCGGTGGCATCGACGCAGGGATGGGGCTGCTCATGCGTGCGGCCTCCGGTGAGCAGGTGCACGTGCCGAAGGTGAAGCGGCGCGGCGGCTTCGACCCGCTGCATCTCGTGCTCGTTTTCCTGTTCATTGGTCTGCCGCTGTTGCGCAACGTGACTCGCGGCGGGCGCCGCGGCGTGCGTGGGTCGATGGCGTCCGGGTTGCTCACCGGCATGCTGCTTGGCGGCATGTCCTCCCGTGGTGGCCGTGGCGGATCATTCGGTGGCGGCGGGTTTTCGGGCGGTGGCGGGCGTTTTGGCGGCGGTGGCGCCCCGGGG
>CAYHNK010000206.1:0-8668 GCA_964357695.1 uncultured Bdellovibrionales bacterium
TCATCCAGCAGACGGCCGATACCCTGACCGTCGCGCCGCGCCCGCTCGCCGCCACTGCGCGCCCGCAACGCCGCCCAACCGGCACCCGCCGCCGAGCCGAGCGTAGTACCCCAGACGAGCTCGATGTCGTCGTCGCCGGCCGGATCGACGAGCGGTGCGAGACTGTACGCGACGAGCACGCCCACGCCCGTGCCGCTCCAGGCGAGGGCGCGTTTGCGCGCGGCAGTCGATGGGGTCTGCGCCGCACCCAGCCAATAGCCTTGCCAGGCGCCGAGACCACCGAGCGTGGCGATGAGACCCGCGTCGCCGTCCGACAGCGACATCCATGGGGCGGCCACCGCACCGACGAGCGCTCCGCTCACAGCCGCAAGCTGCAACCCGCGCGCCTCGCGCCGCGGTCCTCCAACCCAGCCAAGCTCATTCGCGCCACCCGCGGCGAGCGTCGCGCCCGTCGCGATCATGGCAGTCTGCACGGCCCATTCAGCCCGCCAGTCGACGAGCTGCACGGCAGCAGCGCCAGCCAGCATGGCCATCGACGCCCCTGCGGCTGCTTGGCGGCGACCCACCGATCCGCCGTCGTCGGTGCCGAGCGCCCACGGCATCTGATAGCCAATCCAGGCCCCGAGCCCAGCAGCCTCGCCGAGCCACACCCAGTCGTCACCGCTGTACTCGGTCCACGGCGATAGCACGAGCCCGGCCGCAAGCCCGCCCCACCAGCCGATATCGGCGCGACGCACCTGCACACTCGACGCACCCCGGGTGCCGTCGGCGCCGTACGCCGAGGTGGCGACGAGCGACGCCGCCATGGCTGCTTCCCAGAGATCCCCCGGATCGTACTCGACCAAGGGAGCGAGCGCGTAGACGCCGAGACCGAGCGCCCCCGCACCGAGAGCGGCGCCGGCCCGGCGGGCGCGCGCGTCGACGTGATCGCGCTCCAGTGCCTCCGGCAGCCCGGCGCCACCGATGGCGCCAGCGCTGGTGGCAAACAAGAGCAGCGCCGCGTCGTTGTCGGACCACGTCGAGCGCCCTGCCCACAGCTCGGCGCCGATCCACCCCGCGATCCCCGTACCCACCCAGAGCTGGTAGCGCTCGCGCCGCGGGGCGAGCGTCAGGTTCGCGAGACCCCAGCCGAGCGAGCTCGCGAGCGACGCCCCGACGCCCACCTCGAGCACGTCGCCTCCCGCGAGGCGGCCGGAGCTCAGACGCAACCGCGTGCCGAGCAACGCCACCCCGGCGCCAAGCAGCGCGCCGCCCTGTCGCTCCTCGCGCAGCTGCGCTGCCTCGGCATGATGACGCCGCCACACATCGGGCGCGAGCGCGCCATAGCTCGCGCCTGCCAGCGTGGCGAGCACGAGATGCGCGCGATCGGTGGCATCGTAGCGACTGCGCCGCTCGCTGAAAGTTGCGAGCCCATAGCCGAGCACCGCGCCGCTCTGCGCAAGGCCGACGGTAGTGCGACGGCCCCACTGCGGCACGACCAGCCCCACACCTGCGCCGAGCGCCATGCCACCGAGCGCGCCGAGATCGACCTTGGCGACGCGAGACGGATCGACATCGCTGAGCTGCGAGACCCCGGCAGCAAACAGCGTGCCTACGGCCTCACCGACCATCGCCCCGCCGGCGCGCTCGCTGTCGGCGAGGGATTGGCTGTCGCGGGTCCAGTAGCTGGGCACGAGGCTGCCGAGAAAGAGCCCGAGCGTGGCCGTCGATGCGGCCAGCGCGGCATCTGGTGGCGCGTAGTGCAAGCGCTCGGCAATCAGCGCCGTGCCAAGACCCGCGACCCCCGCGCCAATGCTGAAATACGACGAGAAGAGGCCGTCACCGATAGCCGGTACGAGCAACGTGGCGCCGGAGGCCCCGGTACCGACGACCCCGGCGAAGGCGCCCGTCAAGACGAGCTCACCGAAAGACAGGTCCACGAGCTGACTCACGCCGAGACCCGTCGCGAGCCCCAGCGCACCGCCCACCATAGCGCTGCCGAGACGCAGATCCCGCGCCGTATCCAGGCGCGCTCCCGGAACGCCGGCGCCTTCGGTGGCTGTCGCAAACATGCGTGCGCCGGAAAACGCGCCACCGCCAGTCATGAGAGCGACGAGCGCGAGATCGGTCTCGTGAAATGCAAGGTGCGGTCCCACGGCGCCGAGCGCGACCACGCCCAGCATCGTGCCGGCATCCACGAGCCCGTAGCGCACGCGGCGCCCGAGATGCGGCGCTGCAAGCCCAAACCCGCCGCCGAGCGTCGCGCCCGCAGCACCGCCGAGCGTCGCCCACCCGAGAGTCGAGCGCTCGACGCGCGTCGCCGCCGCCAACACCAAGCCGCTCGCGAGACCTACCGCCTGCCCCACACCCACACCGGCGAGGGCATCTCCTTCGCGCGTGTCGCTGAGTAACGCCTGGGGCGCAAACCCGCCAAGAAAGGCCCCCAGGCCGGTGACTGCGCCGATGACCGCCAGTGTCTGCCCATCCATACGCACATGCGGCGCGAGCAGCACGAGCGGCACACTGCCAACAAGTCCCCCCGCGCCGAGCAATGCCACAGGCCCTGCGCCGCCGTGCGCGCGACTGAGGTAACCGAGCGACAGCGCCGCACTACCCGCCGACAACGCCGCACCGTTGGCGAGCAGTACCGTACCCAACGTCAAGCGAGATTGGCGCAGCGATAGCGCGCCGGCCGCAACGCCGACCATCTCACCTGCGGCCGCGGCCCACAGCGAACGATCGCGCACACCGCCGTCCGCGGGCCACAGGGCCCCCACGCCAAAGCCGCCGAGCGTCCCCCACACGCCGAGGGTGGCGAAGTAACCGGCCTCGCCGATGGACAGATCCGCGTCACGAGCAAACATGTACGCGGTGCCGCTGCCCACCACGACGCCGGTGCTCGCGAGCAGCGCTTGGCGACGCTCGTCCGACAGCTCAGCCGTCAGCCACAAGAGCAGTCCACCAAAGCCGCCGGCGCTAGCCACGAGCGGGCCACGGCCGTAGGTATCCCACGCACCGTAAGCATCCGGAGCGAGGGTGTGCAGCGCACGACGGCTGGCGACGCGCATCTCCGTGCGGTCAGACTGAGCCAAAGGCTCGAGCAGCGCCACGTCCGCACGCGTGCCGTGCTCACCAAGCTTCGCGACCGCGCGCAGGAGGATCGGCGACGGGACGTGCCTGTCTCCCACCAACGCTCGCATGGCGTCCATCGCCGCCGCCTCATCCAGCTCTTCGAGGCGGGCCATGGCGAGGTCTCGCACGGTTGCGCTTTCGTCCGCGTCACCGGTCCGTCGCACAAGCTGCGGGCGCTGCACCAAGGCACGTAGCTGCGGCGCGAGAAACGGATCCCGCGTGCCCGCGAGCGCCGCCAGCGCGGCAATGACCACCACATCGGGCTCACCCGTCGCTACGCGAGCCACGACCCCACGCGCCAGCTCGGGATCCGCGGCAAGATCGGCGTGTGCGATGAGATAGGCGGCGTTCTGTGGCGCACCTGCCGCGACGATCCCGGCGCGCACGCGAGCACGAGCTGCTGGCGTCTGCGTCGCGAGCAGCAGATCCCATCCGGCACGCTGGTACGTCACATCGTCTGCCAGAAGCAGGCGGTCCACGGCGAGCACCATCTCGTCGGGTCGTCGTCGCATCAGGTCACGACCCGCCGCGATCACGACGGTCAGCGGCTCGGTGGGTAACAAGAGCGCGGCCACAGCGGGCACGAGCCGCGCATCCTCCGCGTCCGCAAGCACGGTCAGCGCCGCCAGTCGTTCCGTGGCACTGCGGTCGCCGTCGCCGAGCACCGGAAGCAGCGCCACAACACGAGCACGCGCGTCCTCAGCACGGAGTGACTCGAACGCCGCGTACGAATCCTCGAAGGCCAGCGCTGCGTTGCGCGCCACAATCGACTCGGGCCCATGACGCTCGCGCACGAGGAACACGGCCAGCTCACGGCCGTAACCAGCACCGGTGCGCAACACGGGCAGTAGGCTCTCGCACAGCGTCGTCGTATCCTGCGCGCGTAGCGCGGTGCTCACCGCCTGCAACACGTCGTCAGAGCGCTCGATTCCGAGCCGCTGCGCCAATGCCGCACACGACGCCGGTGAAACAATGCCGCTGAGGGCCCTTGCCGCGGCGAGACGCGATGCCGCATCGTCGGCCCCGAGAAGACCGGTCAGCACCGGCACATCCTCAGCCGCCGGGTGCTCACTCATCGCCGCGAGCACACGCCCCCGCACCTGGGCGTCTCCCTTGCGTGCCGCCCACGCCAAAAACGGGCGCGTCAGCGATGGGTCGTCCGCTCGTAGCAGCGTCGCCACCGCAACGATCGCCAACCGACCCCGCGGATCGGCCACCAAAGAGCTCGCAGCTTCGGCAAGCGACCAAGCGCGTTGGTCGTCAAGCCCACCCTGCGTTGGAGCGACAGGACCGAGCCAGCGCGCAAGTCGTGCAATGCTCGCCGCGCTATGCATGGCCGCAAGGGCCGCGTCGAGCGCCACTTGCTCTTTGGCATCGGCGCCCTCGCGACGCACGGAGACGAGCTTTCGCGCTAACGGCACGCTGTAGTACCCGAGCGCCGCCGCCGCCGCCTGACGCACCGTGGGCTGGGAATCAAAGAGCAGACGCCCCAATCGGTTGACGCGGGCATCGAGTAACGTCGCGTCCTGCGGCCAGTCGAGCAACGCCAGCACCGCGATGGCGCGCACGCGCGCAGTCAGAGGCACGCCCTCCCCGAGCAGCCGCTGCACGGCGGGCTCAAACAACATGAGCGGCTGCTTGCTCGCGCGAGCAAGCGCTGTCTGCACGTGTGCCTCGTCGTCGGCGATGAGGCCCGCGAGCGTCGTGAGTGCCGTGCGCTCCTGATCGCCGGTCGCCGCGAGCACAGCGCCGACCATGAGCCCTGCCACAACGTTGAACATGCCGTACCCCCGAGTATTTCGCTCGCGCATCCTGCCGACAAGCGGGTGCGTGTGCAACTGCAACGCGCACACGCGGGCCGTCGTCCGCGTACTTCTCGGGCGAATTGCACGCAACGCATGCCGCAGCGCGCCGAAACATTCAGGCGTGAAAGGTAGGGCAACAGCGTCGTGAGCAATACTTCATCTCCACTCCTCGCGCAGCCATCGTGCTCGTCGTCACAAGAGGGTTCAACCCGCGTGCCGTACGGCAACCGCGAGCTCTTCTCCGAGTATGCGAGTCTGTCGCTGGTGCAGCGCAGCGGCATGCTGGACGCTGAGCTCGAGAGTGTCATTGACAGCTCCCTCGAGGAGCTACGCGACGAGCTACGGGGTCTTGCAGCACGATACGTGGAGCTCGCCAATAACGGCACGCCGCTCGGCTCTGTCTTTCCACACGCGCGGGTACTCGAAGTGTACGAGGAGCTGCGCGACGCCCCGTTGGCGGACGCCCTCGAGCTGCTCGCTGGCGAGCTCGAGGCTGGAACGCAAGCCGTGTGCAGTACGTTGCTCGGAGCGGATGCGGAAATAGACCCCACGGAGACTTCGCAGCACGTGCGGTGTGAGCTCTTGCGCCAAGCGGCGGATCGTCTGCGCCGCGGTGCTGTGGTGTCACTGAAGAATCCCGGACAGGAATTCCTCGCGGATGCCGGCGACGATCTGGCGCAGTTGCGCGCAGAGTTCCCGGACCTCTTCGCGGAAACCGAGACCCAGGCGCCATTGGCCGCCGCCTCGATGGTCGTCAACATCGCGCCCTCGCCGGCCTACTTTGGCGATGGCGTCCTCACCGAGCTCCTCGATGAAATGCAGGACCTCGAAGATCGACTCGAACGGCTGGAGCTGATTCGCTTCGACGCCTTTGGCGAGCGCTGGGTGCTCCTCGACGGCCCCGCCTAGCCGTTCGGCGTCTTCGCGCCCGCTTCGTTGCGGATGCGCTTGAGGTTCTCGAACATTTGCAGCCCCTGGACCGCCTGCTCGTTGAAAGGGTCGATGAGCAGTACCTTGCGAAAGTATGGCTCGGCGCCCTCGAGGTCCTGATTGAGAAATCGCCGATTGGCATTGTCGACCAAATCGCTGATGAGCACCTGCCGGTGCGGCTCGAGATCTTCGAGCGCAGCTGGCGCCTCGGCGTTTTGCGGCTCGAGCTCGCGCACCTTGAGGTACGCGACAATCGCGTTGAAGTAAGCCTGGCCTTTGAGATAGCGGGCTGCATTGGCAAGCAAACGCCGAACTTTCGACGAGGTCGCGGCATCAGACGCCGGCGGCCCCACGGCCATCGTCACTGCGGGCGTACTCGGCGTTGTCGGCCCCGACGTTGCCTTGGCCTCGGCACGCTTGCGGCTCGTCCCTGAGCGCTTGGCCGCGGGGGGCTCGGTCGACGCCGACGCGACACTGGCTCCAAACCCTTCTGCCCCGGCGCTGCGCAAGCGCAGGGCCATCAGCACGCGCTCGCGTTCGTAGAGACGCTCGGCGCCAATCTGTCGTGCTACAACAAACGCCTCTTCCAGCGTCGGCACGGCCTCGACGAGGCTGCCCATCATGAGTAGCTCCTCGGCCTGCCTGTCGAGCTCCTCGAGGTTGGCGCGAGCGAGTGTGAGACCCTGCTCGATCTCGTGCAGACGTCGCTCCACCTCGTCGCGCAGCTCGCCCGCGAGCGGAAACTCGTCGAGCAAATGCACCGCGCGCGTACGGGCATCACCGTAGCGCTCCTCCCACACGAGACCATCGAGCTCGGTAATCCACTGCCGCGCGATCGCGTCCGCCTGGGTCGAGGCAAAGCCCAGCAGCTCCTGGGCGTACGCGTATCCGGCGTCACTCGGCTGCGCCTTGCGCAGGAGCTGGGCCGCGCCGACCGGATCCCCGAGCGCCAACAAACGCTCAGCGCCAGGCGTGCCGGCGAGCACCTCACCACGGCGTTCGATGCCCGGATCGTGGTGGGCGCACGCCGAAATTCCGACCCATGCCACCCATAAGGCGCCGCCTGCTACCGCCCGACCCATCGTCACACCTTCTGCGCCCGCTCGGCCTTGCTCGACGCCGGTGCCGTGAGTCCCAGGCGCGCCATGACCTGTTTGAGATCCGCCCACACCGCGCGCTTGTCACTGGGATTGCGCAACAGGTAGGCGGGATGAAATGTCGGCATCAGCGCGATGCCCTCGTACTCCCGCCAGTGTCCACGCAGCCGCGAAATGGCGGTGGTGTCCGCGAGCAGCGTCTGCGCGGCGTACCGCCCGAGCGCCACAACGACGTCGGGGCGCACGGCACGGATCTGCGCTTTGAGAAATGGCTCACACGCAAGCACCTCGTCCGGCTCGGGATCGCGATTGCGCGGGGGTCGACACTTGACGATGTTGGCGATGTACACCTGCTGGCGCCCCAGCCCCATGGCCTCGATCATCTTGTCGAGAAGCTGACCGGCGGCACCGACGAAGGGCTCGCCCTGCAAGTCCTCATCGCGCCCAGGACCTTCGCCGACAAACATCAGGCGTGCGCGCTCATCACCTACACCGAAGACGATGTTCGTACGCCCGCTGTGCAGCTTGCAGCGACGGCAATCGCCCAGCGCCTCATGGACCTGATGGAGGCTCGTCGTCGCGACGGGCGCTGACGACTGCGCCAATACGCCTGGGTCGCCATTGCGGGCACGTACCTGCGACCCCGCAACGGGTCGCGCGATGAGACGCTCTTGACTGCCTGGGATCGCTCGGAGGCCGAGCTCGCCCTGATAGCGCAGCAAGGCAGCGAGCTGATGCAGAACAGTCGAGAGCATAGTCACCCATCGAACCTACTTCGCGACGCCCCGTCAAGCTCCCCGGGGGCCCGAGGCGATCCTTCCCTTGTCCCCACCTCCTTGGGTATGCTCGCTTCCCGTTGTGCATGGCCCATGGCAGGCAGAGGAAGACCGATCGTGATCAGCACTGTGGAGAAGATCCTGTTTCTCAAGGGCGTGGACCTCTTTCGCACGATTCCCGGCGAGGATCTGTCGCGCATCGCGCAAATCACCGACGAGGTCGAGCTGCGGCAAGAAGAAGTCGTCGTCAAAGAGGGCGAGCACGGCGATACGCTGTTTCTCATCGTCGACGGTAAGGTGCGCGTGCATTCGGGCAAGCGTGTGCTCGCAGAGCTTGGACGAACGCAGTGCTTCGGTGAGATGTCGATCCTTGACGCCGAGCCGCGCTCGGCCACGGTGACCGCGATGACCGACCTGACGCTGCTCAAGATCCAACGTGAGGACTTCACCGAGATCCTGGCCGAGAAACCAGAGATCTCGCAGGGCATCATCAAGGTTCTGACGCACCGTTTGCGCGAGGCAAATCGCAAATGAGTCGGCTACGCGATCTGGGCGACCGCTTGGCGCGCATGACGTCGCAGGCGGACACGCTCGTTCAAAGGCTGCGCGGTGAGCGTGCCTCCGCCGTGCTCGCGCTCGTGCGGCCGCAGCTGGGTCACACGCCTCCTGCGTTGCGTCGCGTCGCCGAGCCCATGGTCGCGGCCGCGGCCATGTTGGCGCTCGGGGTGCTCATCGGTTGGGCGGCGCTGTCGGTCGGTGCCTTGGTGCTCGCCGCGCTCATCATCGCGCTCATTCTCAAGCACGTCTTCGGGCTCGAGCTCGAGCTCGATGCACCGCTACCGTTCGATTGAACGCCGCGCCCGCACCCCTGGGCCACCCACCGTAGGACGACGCGTGACACCAGCAGAGAAACAAGCCGAAGAGCACGCGCGTCGCGAGCGCGATACGA
>CAYHNK010000207.1:0-8641 GCA_964357695.1 uncultured Bdellovibrionales bacterium
TTGTGCGCACGACGCCGAGCTGCCGAAGGATCTGTCGCAACATCTCCACCCAAGAAACGGCACAATGCCGCCACACTGTTCAGCGGTGATTAGCCAGGGCGCCGTCCGCGGACTTTGACCGGCAACCAAACTAGCATATCTGCATATCGCCGTGTCTGGCGAGTGGTGTGTCACGCGTGTGACGTGTCGGCGCGCCAAGAATCGGGGAGGGGTCCTGATGCGTGTGTTGGCGACTGCACTCGGTTTCGCGTTGGGGCTCGGGACGGAGGTTGATGGCTGGCGGGCAGTGCTCGGGGCCGTCCTGGCCTTCGTCCTCGCCCAGGGTCTGCATGGGGTGCGGCGCGAGCTGCAAGCCCTGCGTTTGCGGCTCGCAGGGACAGCTCCCGCATCGCCAGTGCCAGCGCCGCCACGGACGATCGTACCCGAGACTGTCACCGCGCCGATGGCGCCACCCGCACCGACGCTGCCCGCGGCGCGCGCGTCCGAGCCGTCGGCGAGTGTGCCGCCGCTCGAGCGTTGGCTCGCCGACCAGACTGTGCGTGCGCGGGCTTGGCTCATTGGCGGCAATCTACCGGTGCGGGTCGGTGTTGTCGTCTTGCTGCTTGGCGTCTCGTTTCTTGCCAAGTACGCGGCCGAGCACTCGCTCTTTCCGGTCGAGGCGCGCTTGGCCACCGCGGCGCTGCTCGGCATGGCGCTCGTCGGCATCGGTTGGCGCCTGCGCACTTCGCAGCGTGCCTTTGCGCTGCCCCTGCAGGGCGGCGGCATCGGCATGCTCTACATCGTCGTGTTTGTGGCCTTGCGACTCTATACGCTCGTGCCGGCGCCCCTTGCCTTGGCGCTACTCGTGGTACTGGCGGCTTCGGCAGCGAGCCTCGCGGTGCTGCAAAGCTCACAGACCTTGGCGGTCTTCGCCTTCGGCGGTGGTTTTGCTGCGCCGGTACTCACGTCTACGGGCGGCGGCAATCACGTGGCGCTCTTTACGTACTATGCGGTGCTCAACCTGGCGCTGCTCGGGGTCGCCTACCGCCGCGCTTGGCGGCCGCTGCATCTCGTCGGCTTCTTCTTCACCTTCGGCGTTGGGACAATGTGGGGTGTCTCGCGCTACACGCCCGCAGACTACGTCTCGGCGCAGCTCTTTCTCATCCTCTTTGTAGCGCTGTATCTGGTCGTGGCAGTCCTTTACGCTCGCCGGCAGCCGCCGCGCCTCGTCGGTCTCGTCGATGGCACGCTGGTCTTTGGCCTGCCGGTCGTGGCGCTTGGTCTCCAGGCGGGTCTCGTCGCGCGCTTCGAGTACGGCCTCGCCGTGAGCGCCGCGGCGCTTGGGCTCGTCTACACCGGGTTGGCGGCGATACTTTGGCGCAAGGCGGCGCCGGGCCTGCGGGCGCTCATCGAGGCGTTGCTCGCTATCGGCATCATCTTCGGCACCATGGCCTTGCCGCTGGCCGTCGATGCGCGCTGGACCGGCGTGGGCTGGGCGCTCGAGGGCGCGGGGCTGGTGTGGGTGGGCGTGCGCCAGCAGCGCCTGCGCGCGCGACTCAGTGGCGCTCTGCTCCTGGTGGGTGCCGGCGTCGCTATGCTGATGCACGGCTACCCGGGGCCGCAGGGCGTCGTAGGGCTCAACGGTTTTCATCTGAGCGCTCTAGTCATCGCCGCGTCAGCGCTGTTTGCCGCCTGGCGCCTCGAGCGTGCGCGCGAAGGTCTGGGGAACATCGATCGTGCGGTGGGCTACGCGCTGCTTGTCTGGGGCTTGGCGTGGCTCGCGCTGCCCACGCTCTACGACTTCGATGAGCGCTATCGCGTCGCGGTGGCGCTGCCCATGGATGTGCTCTTCTTTACCGTCGCCGCTGCGGCCTTCGAGCTCTTCGGACGACGTTGGGCCTCGTCCACCGCTCGGCGCGTGGCCCTAGCGCTCTTGCCGTTGATGGGCGTTGTGCTGTTGGTGGCGCTCGTCGACCTCACGCACCCCGTTGCGGGTCGCGCCTGGGCAGCTTGGCCGGTCGGAGTGGTCGCCTGGATCTGGCTGCTGTGGCGACAGGAGGGCGTGCTCAATGCAGGGCTGCGGGCACTCGGACACGGCGGCTTGGTGTGGTTGCTCGTGCTCCTCGTCGGCACCGAGGGCGCCTGGCGCCTCGAAGGCGTGGGTGGCGTGGGATCGAGCTGGCCGCTCTTGGGTTGGGCGATGGTGATCGTGGCGACGATCGGTCTAGGATTGCACGGTGGCAAGCTCCTTGTCTGGCCCCTTGGACATCACGCGGACGCGTACCGGCGATGGGGACTTCGCCCCGTCGTCGCCCTGGCCGTGCTCGGGACGCTGTACGCCAACGCGACGAGCTCGGGTGACGCCGGGGCGCTGCCCTACGTGCCGCTCGTCAATCCCGTCGACATCGGCCAGCTCGGCGTCTTCTTAGCCATGTGGGTATGGCTGCAGGCGAGTCGCCATGAGCTCACCGGCGACCATCGGGTGGCGACGCGAGTCGGGCTCGGCGTGCTGCTTGTTGTCTGGCTGAGTGCCGCGGTGGCGCGTACGGTGCACCACTTCGGTGGCGTTGCGTTCAGGTGGGACGCGCTGCTCGCCTCGATGACCTTGCAGGCGAGCTGGTCGGTCGTCTGGACCTTGGCTGCGCTGCTCGTCATGTGGCGCGCGAGTCGCATGCAGCTGCGCGGCCTGTGGGGTGGCGGTGCTGTGTTGCTCGGCGTCGTCGTGCTCAAGCTCTTGATCGTCGATCTCTCGCACGGCCGCACCGTTGCGCGGATCGTCTCGTTTATGGTCGTGGGCTTGTTGCTGCTCGTGACGGGCTATCTCTCGCCGCTGCCGCCCAAAGCGCGCACCGAGGAGCGAACATGATGCTCAGTGTCCCGTTGCTTGTTGCTGCCCTGAACGGCGCGGCCGGTGCGCCGCTCGCGCCCAACGATTTTGCCTACGGCTTGCGCCTCGAGCCTCAGGCGGGTGCACCCGTGCAGGACGTCGTCGTCCCCGAGGTGGTCTATCGCTGGGTGCAGCGCTCCGACCTTGGTGACCTGCGTCTGTTTGACGGGCGCGGTGAGCCGCTGCCGCTCGCGCTCGGAGCCTCGTCGGACGTGACCGCGCTGCGCGTCGCACCCCAGCGCTTGTCGCTGTTTCGCCTTCCCGATGAGGCCAAGAGTGCCTCATCGCTCGCGGTGATGGTACGTCGGAACACCGACGGCGCTGTGGTCGAGGTCCGTGGCGCACCTTCCGGCACGGTCGCGACGGAAGCGCTCTATCTCGCCGACGCAGCGGGCCTCGTCGAAGCGATGACCGGCCTCGAGCTCGCGTGGGCGCCAGGTGACGCGAGCATCTCGGCGCAGCTCGACGTCGAGGCGAGCGATGATCTTGTCGCCTGGCAGACGCTCGCGCGAGGAGTGCCACTGTTGCGTCTGCGACAAGGGACGCAAGTGCTCGAGCAGCGCCGTGTCGCGTTGGCGCGCACCCAGGCTCGCTATCTGCGACTGCGACTGCACCAGGGCGCCGCGCTGCCGCTCCTTATCGGTGTGACTGCCGAGCTGTCTGGGCGCACGCATGGGCCCGCGCCGATGGTGGCCACGTTCGCGAAGGTGTCGCAAGATGGCGAAGAGCCGCACTACGAGCTTCCCACCGCCTTGCCGATCGATCAGGTTCGTCTCATACCGCGCGTTGGCGAGGCGCTGCTTGCGGCGCGACTGCTCTCCGCGGCGACGCCTGCGGGACCCTGGACAGAGCGTGCCTCAGGAATGTTCTTCCGCCTGCGACGCAACGGCGACGAGGTCACAGGTCCCTTGGTCGCGAGCAGCGTCGCCCATCACCGCTATTGGCGGGCGACCGCATTGGTGGCGGGTGTGTCACTGGCGAAGCGGGATCCGGTGTTGGAGGTAGCCTGGCGTCCGCAGCGGCTGGTGTTCGTCGTGCAGGGGCCGCCGCCACTCACGCTCGCTTTCGGTAGTCTGCGCGCCGAGCCGAGCTTTTTTGCCGAGTCCGAGCTGCGTGGTCTCGTCAGCGGGGGCGGCGACGACGCGGTGGAGGCGCATTTGGGCACCGAGCTCGTGACGCTCGGGGGCGAGACGCTGCTGCAACCCCCTGCACCCCCATGGCCGTGGCGCAAAGTCGCCCTATGGGGCGTGCTCGTTGCAGGGGTCGCGGTCTTGGCCCTCATGGCGACCAAGCTCGCGCGTCAGATGTCGCAGTCCGGCGGGTGAGGTGCGCCGCGGCGCACGAGTAGCTCGCACGCCCACGCGCAGGCGGGCTCGAGCTCGGCAAACACCTTGATGGGGAACGCCGGCTGGGACGCCCAGTAGACGGCGGTGAGCATGGCTCGCGCGAGGGGCCCGCGTACGACGTGCGCGACGCCAACGACGTTGTCGCGACCGGCCACGGCGACGCGCCGCAATTGCTCGACGCCACGTTGTCGCTGGGTTGTCGATTGCCAGCCGACATCGCGCATGTTGACGACCACGCCGAACAACTGATCGCGCCTGGCGATCGCCTCCATGGCTGCGAAGTGCTCGTCGATCTCTTCGATCGTGACCTGGCCGGACCAGGACACGCGTACGAGGGGCCAGTGCGATTCGTCGATGTGCGGCAAGGTCATGGCACTACATCGGGGCGGCGGCCACCAAAACCTCGCGGGGCTTGGCCCCGTCGGCCGGGCCGACGATGCCGTCACTCTCCATCCGCTCCACCATGCGTGCGGCGCGGTTGTAGCCGATGCGCAAGCGACGCTGGATCATCGAGATGGAGGCCTGGCCGCTGTCCGAGACGATGGCGATGGCCTGGTCGTACATCTCATCCTCGGGCTCGTCGGCGTTGGCACCGAGCTCCGCGTCCTCGCGGGGAGCCAAGATGGACTCGTCGTACTGCGGCTTGCCCTGTTTGCGCAAGTACTGCACCGAGCGCTCGATTTCTTCGTCACTGACAAAAGCGCCGTGCACGCGCATGATGCCGCCGACACCGGGCGACAGATAGAGCATGTCGCCGCGGCCGAGCAAATGTTCTGCGCCATTACCGTCAAGGATCGTGCGTGAGTCGTGCCGCGAGGCCACCTGGAAGGCGATGCGCGTGGGGAAGTTCGCCTTGATGACGCCGGTGAGGACGTCCACCGACGGGCGCTGCGTTGCGAGGATGAGGTGGATGCCGGCGGCCCGGGCCATCTGCGCCAGGCGCATGATCGACGATTCGACCTCACGCGAGGCGACCATCATCAAATCCGCGAGCTCGTCGACGATGACGACGATGTAGGGCATGCGCTCGCAGTGCATTTCCTCTTCTTCTGTTCCCTGTCGCTTGCGGACGATGAGCTTGCCGCCCTGCGCTTCGGCGGCCTCCACCTTTTGGTTGTAGCCGTCGATGCTGCGCACGCCCGCGTCGCTCAAGACCTGATAGCGACGCTCCATCTCCTCGACCGCCCAGCGCAGCGCAAGGGCAGCTTTTTTGGGATCGGTGACGACCGGCAACAATAGGTGTGGAATGCCGTCGTAGACGCTGAGCTCGAGCATCTTCGGATCGACCATGATGAGTCGTACGTCGTCGGGCGTCGCCTTGAACAAGATACTCATGATCATGGCGTTGATGGACACACTCTTGCCTGCGCCGGTAGCTCCAGCGACGAGCAAGTGCGGCATCTTGGAGAGATTGACGCTGACCGGATTGCCTTCGATGTCCTTGCCGAGAGCGAGCGCAATCTTCGACTTCGCCTTGCGAAACGTGTCGTGCGCGATGATTTCTTTCAAGTACACCGTCTCGCGCTCCTCGTTGGGGATCTCGATGCCGACCGCGCCCTTGCCGGGAATGGGCGCCACGATGCGCACGCGCAGTGCCTCCATGCTCATGGCCAGATCGTCGGCGAGCGACGCGATGCGTGACACCTTGATCCCAGGCGCGGGTACGTACTCGTACATGGTAACGACCGGGCCCGGGCGGATCTCGCGCACGTGTCCATCGATACCGTATTCCTTGAGCGTGCGGGTCAGTCGGGTAGCGTTCTCGCGCAGCGCCTCCGCGTTGATGGGGGGGCGCTCGGTCACCTCGAAGTCGAGCAGCGACACGGGGGGCAGCTCAAAGCTCTGCGGTGCCTCTTCGACCGCGGGCTTGGTGGCCCGCTCGATCGCGGCGGCGGACTCTGCGTCCGGTCGCACATCGACAATCTCCGGTTCAGTCGCGCGTTTGCGCCGCGTTCTTGGCGAACGCGCAGGGTGGGCGTCGGCCATCGGCTCGGCAATCGCGTCGGTCTCGGGGCTCGCGGCGCGAATGGCAATGGGCGCATCGGGCGGGAAGGCCTCGGCGTCATCGTCGAAATCGTGCGAGCAAGCGTCGGCCGGGCTCGCGTGCGCGTCGGCCATCGCTGTTTCGAGCGACAGCTCACCCATCTCAAACGACTCTTCGGCGACAAGATCGACCGTTGTGTCGATGGCCATCTGCGGCTCGCTGCGTGGCGCTGCGCGTCGTGGTGGGGCGTCGCGTTCGCGCTCGATCTGTGCCGCGGCTTGGGCGCGGCCCTTGGCGCGCGCCTCGTCGAGCTTCTCGCGTCGCTGCGCGCGGAGCCCCGGCCCCATGGGTAGCTCGCCGAGTGTCCACTCGACGCCCGTTTCAGCGCTCGACGATGCCTGTTCGCGCCGCGCGGCGGCTAGCTCGCGTCGACGCTCGCGGCGTGCGACGTAGGCCGCTTGCACATGGGTCAGTAGACGATAGATGGCGCCTAGACCGCGCAGTCCCAGGCCCGCGAGGATGCCGTCGGCGGTCAGCGCGAGCGCCATGAGCACCAGCGCCGAGGCGACGATGTGCGCGCCGACGATGGCGAGCTGGTCGACGAGCAGTGCCGAGAGCACGGCGCCGACAACACCCCCGGCCGGGTATGCGCGCGTGCCGCCGCCCATGACGAGATCAGCCAGGGCCCCCGAGGCGACCATCAGAGCCAGGGTGCCGGCCGCTTCGCGCACACCGGGCAGAATACGTTTGGCGATGAGGGCGCGCCATGCGGCGAGCATGAGCCCAACGCCGAGCGCGTAGGCGCCAACGCCGAGTGCTTGCAGGAGCAGATCGGACCAGTAGGCGCCAGCGGGACCGATCCAGTTGTGGACCGTAACGCTGCCGCTGGCGTTCAGCGACGCATCGGCGGGATCGAAGGTTCCCAGGGCCAGAATGGTTAGCACGCTCACGCACGCGAGCAGCACCGCGGTGACCTCGTGCGGTACGCTGTGTGCGACCACCACGGTCGTCTCGGGAGCCCGGCCTCGATGCGTTGCCTTGCGGCGATTGCCCATGCACACCCTCCGTGCAATGCCATGCACTGCGCCACCCCGCGCAGGGCGCGCCGTCCGTAAAGAGCATCGTAGGGGCGTCGGCTCAGGCGGTCAAAAAATCCGCAGGGCGATGCAAGGCGTTGCTTGACAGCCCCAGGTCCGAACCCTATATGGCGTTTGGCTCAACGACCCTCCAGAGAGGATCCGCATCGATGAAGATCTACCGCAAGGTCATCCCCAAAATCGCCAAGGACATCATCCGCTCGCTGCTGGCGAACAAGGCGATTGAGGTCGAAGATGGCCGCCGTGACGAGGCGGAGCTCGACGTTGCGGCGGTCATGGTCGAGTACATGAACGAGCTCGATCGTCTCACCCACGACGCGCACGAGGCCATTCAGCGACATGCGCTGCCCTCCGAGACGCTGGGGCGCGTCAAGCGCTCGCTTGCCGACAGCCGCAAGATCATCGTCGGCGATGGGGCTGAGGACTATGTCGTCGACCGCATCATCGGTGGCCTGTTTGACTCCAAGAACATCGAAGAGGTGTTCGCCGAGGATCACGAAATCCGTAAGATGGTACGTGACGCCATGGCCAAGTACGTGGGCGTCGACGAAGAGCTCGATCGCGAAGTGCGCGGCCGTCTCAAGAATTTGCGCGAGGGCACGGCCGAATGGGAAGTCGAGTACGGGCGACTCATCGAGCAGATGCGCCACACAAAGTCGCTCTAGCTCTATCCGAGCGCCCGCACAGGCGCGAACCGCCGCCACAAAGCTGCCACCACGGCAAATAGCAACGCCGCATTGACGCCGATCGCCAGGGGCTCGCCTAAATGTTGTGCGAGACTGCCGGCGAGCAGCGCCCCGACGGGCATCAGGCCAAAGAACGTCAGCGTGTAGAGACTCATGACCCGGCCACGCAGCTCGTCGGGCACCAGCGTCTGTACGAGCGCGTTCATGAGATTAAAGACCACCATAAACACGAGCCCCAGCAACACGAGCAGCACGAGGGATGCTGTGAGGTGGTGTGTGCCCGCAAACGCCACCATCAGCAGCGGTAGCGCGAGCATGCCAAGGCCGACGAGGGGGCCTCGACGCAGCAGTCGACCACGGGAGGCAATCATGAGCGCGCCGCCGAGCGAGCCGAGTCCACGGGCCGAGAGCAAGAGACCGTTGGTTGTGGCTTCGCCGTGCAAGACGCGCACGGCCCACGCCGGCATGAGCGTCACCATGCTGAAGCCGAACACGGTGACGAGCCCAAGGCCGGCGATGATCAAGCGGATGCCTTCGTGGCCGGCGACATAGCGCAGCCCGTCGAGGACCTCACGAGACACCGATTGGCGTCAGTGCTTTGCGGGCAAGGGCTGTAGGCGCATAAGGGCCAGTGCCGCGATGACACCCACAAAAGACGCGGC
>CAYHNK010000208.1:0-8641 GCA_964357695.1 uncultured Bdellovibrionales bacterium
CGCCATCGCGATCCGCTCGCGACAGCCACGACGGCCTCCGCGCCTTGCCACGACACCTCGCCGCGCGAGTAGCGTCGCAGCGAGCGCAAGGCGGTCGAGCCGGCGACCCAGATGCGGGGCGCTCTCCAACCGCCGCTGAGCTCGATCTGCCCCACGCCGACGCCCCCAGGCCCCACGACCAGCCCGGACCCCACGCGCAGAAAAGCGGTGTACGGCGTCTGCGGCGCCTGCGGTGCAACTGGCGGCGCCACCACGCGCTCCTCTTGCACCAGACGCTCCAAGGCCGCCACCGAGGCGTTGGCGGGGGTTTGCGAGGCCTCACGCCCGAGCAGCGCGGCATCCACGGTTGGACGCAAGCGCTCGGTCACGCGGAGCGCCGCGTGATGTGCGCGCTCACTGTCCGTCTCGCCTTCGACGTTGATTGCGGGACCCGGCTCGACTCCCGCTCCTTCGAGCGCGAGCTGGAGGGCGCCGCTGACGTCGCGACTCAGGGTCACGCGCCACGTGGCCCCCGCATGCGTCATCGCATCGCACGCCGCAATCGTCAGATCCGGCGTCGCCAGGCGCGCCCGCAGCGCCTGCGCGGTCTCGACCACGAGCAGCGCCCACGCGGGGTCTTCTGACGCCAAGGCCGAGACACAGACGTTCGGTGTACGCACGACGGGCGACGGGCCCTGGAGGCCAAACGCGATCAGCAGGGGGAGGAACACCGGCGCGCTACACCGCTTCGAGCGCTTGGGCAAGATCGGCGATGAGATCCTCGTGGTTCTCGACGCCGACCGAGAGCCTGACCATCGCCTCGGTCATGCCAGCCGCTTGTTTCTCCTCGGCGCTGACGTCCGAATGGGTCATGGCGTAGGGGTGCTCGGCAAGAGATTCCGTGCCGCCGAGACTCACCGCCAGCTTGATGAGCTCGAGGGCGTTGAGCAGACGAAAGGCCTCGGCCTCGCCGCCGACGACGTCGAAGCTGACCATCGAGCCCGCCGACAGACACTGCTTTTTGAAGATGCGATGCTGCTCGGTGCCCTCTTCGAGGTGACCGAGATAGTAGACCCGCGCCACCTTCGGATGGTCGGCGAGAAAGTCGGCGACGTGGCGCGCGCTCTTCATTTGGCACGTCATGCGCAGCTTGAGCGTTTCGAGGCTGCGCATCATCAGCCAGCCGGTCCAGGGATCGGTCATGTTGCCGAGGATGGTGCGCAGCGCGCGAATGCGATTGATGAGTGACTCGTTACCGAGCACCGCACCGGCGATGAGGTCACTGTGGCCGCCGATGAATTTGGTCGCCGAGTAGATGACCAGATCAGCACCGTGCGACAGGGGACGCTGCCACAGCGGTCCCAGGAACGTATTGTCGACAATGACCGGCACGGGGCGATCCGCGCGGGCGTGCTGACGGGCGAGGCCGGCCACAGCACCCATGTCGATGAGCGCGTTGGTGGGGTTGGCGGGCGTCTCGAGAAAGATGGCGCCGAGCTGACCGCGTACGCCGGCCCGATCGATGAGCGCCTCGATCTCGTCGACGGAGCTGCCAGCGACAAAGCTCAGCGCCCGCACGCCCCATTTCGGCAGCACCTTGTTGACGAGGTAGTCGGTGCCGCCATAGATCGGATTGCTGTGCAAGAGCACGTCGCCCGGACGCAACAGCTCGAGCAGCGTCGTCGAAATGGCCGCCATGCCGCTATCGAACACCGCCGCCGCTTCGGCTTCATCCCAAAGCGTCAGGCGATCCTCGAGGATCTCGAGGTCGGGGTTGTTGACGCGACTGTAGATGAGGCCCTGCTTCTCGTCGGGACCCGGCGTGCGCAGACCGTACGCCACCTCGAAGAAGGCCTTCCCTTCTTCAGCGCTACGAAAGGCAAACGTCGAGGTTTGAAAGACCGGGCATTTGACGGCGCCCTCCGACCACTCGGGAGTGTAGCCGTGGCTCATCATCAGGCTCTCGGGCCGCAGCGGTCGGCCCCCGATCATCTTGGGCGGATTGAGCCGGGTCATGTGAATCTCTCCTACTTGGCGTTCTCGAGGCGCTCACGAGCCGCCGTGCGGAAATTACTCTTCGCATCTGCGGCGACCTGCTCGTAGAACGGTCTGGCCTTCACTGCCTCACCTTGAGCGGACCAGAGCTCCGCTGCCCAGAACCGGACATCGTCGGCAAAGGCATTGGTTGGGTACATTTCGAGAAAGCCCGTGTACATGGCGAGCGCGGTTGCAGGATCCCCACCGAGGCGCAGCGCATGCGCGAGGGTGAGCTCGGCTTCCCAGTCGAGAGCAAAGTGCTCGCGCAAGGCGACACCGGCGGCGATGGCCTCGGGGTAGTGCGCGCTCTTGTGCTCTTGCATGAGCATGCGGCGCAGCGCCTTGCGATCGGTGGGCACGGCGATGGTGGGAGCAGATTGGGGTTCCAGCCTCGGCGTCGGTGCGACCTGCGGTGCCAGCGCGGGCTCAGACTCCACCGTTGGTGCACCATCGTCCGCTGTTCCGGTCCTCGCCGCCTGGGTCCCCCCCGCTTCGCGGGTCCTCCCCAACGGCTCCGGTCCCCGCGCGTCCGACGGTGCAACAGTGTCCTCCGCCGATGGCTGATCAGTGCTCGGCCACAGCACCACCGCCACGGTGAGCACTCCGATCGCGGCCACTGCGGCAACTACGGGCCACAGGATTCCGCGTCGCTTCACGGGTCGCGGGATCTCGTCGACCGGCATGTCGGGCCCCGGCTCGCCTTCGTCGATTGGTATATCGAGCTCCTCAGCGAGCACCGGCGCCGTGGCGACCTTCGGGCGTTGCAGCTCGGGCTCGAGAGATTCAGCCAGCTCGGCGAGGCTGCGCTGTACTTCGTTGTCGTCGTAGAGTGCACGCCAAATGTTCTCTTCCGTGCGCTGCAACGCGACGCCGCCCAGGGCCTCGCGCAGCGCGGGATAGTCATCGAGCAGGCGCAGCGACGCAGCGCGGGCGAACCACAACAGGGTTGAAGGCAGCGTCGTCCAGACAGAAGCGGAGCGCGGCTCCTCAGACAACAGCGCGATCTCGCCGAAGAACTCCCCCGCGCCGATGCGCGCCACCTCTTCGTCGCCGGCTTCGAGCAGCGTCACACTCACCTGACCGTCCCCGAGGAGATAGAAACCACTGCCGTGCTCTCCCTGGGTGATAACGCGGGCACCCGCGTCGCGCTCTTCGACTATGGCGATCGCAGCGAGGCGCTCGATGCCCGAATCATCGAGCAAACGCAGCATGCTGTTGGTGCCCTGGAAGCGCCGGAGCATGGCCAGCGCCTGTGCGCGCGCTTCTGCCGCGACGAAGTCTTCCGCGGGAGTGGTCGCCGGGACAGGCTCGCCGCCGCGTGCGAGATCGGGGAAAAGAGCGAGCAGGGCGGGGACATCCACCGGCTCGTCGAGCACCGGGTAGTGGGTGAGATCCACGCCCGGCGGTGTCTCCTGCTCGAGCAGCACCACCCGTGTCTCGGGTGACTGCGATTGGATCATGCTCAAGAAATTACGACCGGCGAGCACCGGCAAGCCGGAGCTACACACGACCAGATCGGGGTCCTCTTCGAAAAAACGCGCAAAAGCATCGCCGCCGTCGGGCGTCGCGACCGGCTCGAGACCCTCCGCCGCGAACGCCGACACCAGGCGTTGTAGCTCGGCAGTGTCTCCGTGCGCGATGAGCACCTTCGCGGCCATGGTCGTCCCTCTAACACAGCTCGCCCGTCGAGGCACGACTCAGGCGAGTTGCAGTATCAGCGCCCCCGCAGAGCGCGATCCGAGACGTACGGTGCGACTGGCGACGAGCGTCTTCTCGTCGACGTCCGAGGCGAGCGCGAGACGTACGAGCTGATCTTGTTGCTCGTCAAAGAGCGGTTGGTGGCGCTGCATAAACGCGTTGGCCTCGACCACGGCCGTGACGCTCCCCGCCCCGGTCGCATCGTAGCGCACCTGCGTCACGTTGCCCGCGAGTGTGCCGAGCTCGCGCAGCTCAGCCCCTCGGTCGACGGCCCGAAAGGCGGCGAGGATGTCGTCGCGCAGGGGTTGGGTCAGCTGCTCTTGTGCGTCCAGCAAGCGACGCAAGGACTCTTTGGCGGCCACGTTGTGCGTCATGTCTCCTGCTCGTGGGGGCGTCAGCAGATCATCGAGATAATCCGATACGCCCTCGATGGACTCGATGTGCATTGACACGCGGTGCGGCGCAAACGGGGCCAAGTGATCAACGGCACGCACGATGCCGAGTAGGCGCGCACTCGCAAACGGCAGCTCCTCGCTCGAGTGGGTGGCGACCGCCGCCCGCACGAGCTCGATTTCCTGCTGGCCCAAGAGCACACGGTAGCGGTTGATTTCGTCGGTGAAGATGCGCGCGCCGTAGGCACGGTGCAGCTTGCCGCCGCGATAGCTCGAACGCGCCGCGTACGCCGTGTGACCGAGATCCTGGTGCACGTGCACGATGCGAAACAGCAGGCGGTCGCGCGGCGTGAAAGTGGGATCGGGCTTGAGCTGCGCGGCAATTTGCTCGGCGAGATCGATATTGCCCATAATGCGCCGAATGCCGTGATCCCCCATGGCGCGGCGGCGACTCGTGAGCTCCTGGTAGATGAGCTTGTGCACGAGATCCCGTAACAGATCGTGCATGACGACCGCGTCGATGCCCTGTACGGCGCGCTGGCGCAGACTGGCATTGATGATGTCCTGCGTTTCGTCGAGGAAGCGCTGGAGCAGTGCCAGGCTGTCTGGAGCGAGGAGATAGTCGAGCGCCGCTATCTCGGCACGGATGTTCGCGATGCCGCGCCGCGTATTGCGGGCATCGAGGCGTCCTCCGAGCTGATGGGGCGGCTCCCAGTGGCGCGAGGCGAGGCGCAGCGAGGCCTCCATCTCGAGACGGAAGCGCTCGGTGGCGCCGGCGCGGATCTTTTCGGCTTCCGAGAGACTGTCCCAGAGGTGGTCGAGATTTTCGCCAGGACGAAACGGCTGCTGCTCGGCGATGGCCGCAAGGCCGTCCATGCTACTGACGTAGACGGGATCGACGAGCCCGAGCGTGCGCATCTGCGCCACACGCTCGCGATGGGTCGTGCCCACCGCGGGTCGCAAGATCCGCTGCGCGCCGTCGATGCGCCGCGGCGTCTTGCCCGAGACCTCGGCCTCCTCCGCTTCGCGAATACGTTGCTCGAGACCCGGGTGAATTGCCGGCAGGCCTCGCGGATGGACGGACTTGCGCACGGACATGCGTCTTGAGGCTAGCACAAGAAAACGTTTGAGCCGAGGACCGGCGCTCCCGTACACTCCCGCCATGAACGAAACCCGCAGTCTCGAAGATTTCTTGCGCACCGTCATCGTGCGCAGCTGGCAGGTGTTTGTCGCCGACCCGCTGCTCTACATCCTCGTGTCGCTGGTGCTGGTCGTCCTCGGCAGCCTGACGCTCGGCATTCTCTTGGGTCCGCTGCTCGTCGGCTCCATTCAGGTCGTCCGTCACCGCATGCGCGGTGAGCCCGCGGAGGTCGGCACGATGTTTGGCGGCATGTCGAGCTTTGTGACGGCGTTTCTGACGTTGCTCATCATCGGCGTCGGCGTGACCCTCGGCATGGTCCTGTTTATAATTCCCGGCATTCTCGTGCTCGTCATCACGGTGTTCGCGCCGCACGAGATCGCCTATCGCAAAGCGGGCGTCATCGATGCACTGCGCGGCAGCTACCGCGTCGCCAGCAAGAGCTTGGTCGGTGTGGCGATCGTGATGATCTTGCTGGGTGTGCTCAACAGCATCGCCGGCTCGACGATGATTGGCATCATCCTCGCCGCACCCTATAGCCTCATCGCCACGGTGGTCACCTACGAGGAGCTGAGCGGCGCCCGCTAGGTTTGGCGCGAGCCGCACCGCGGTGCGATGAAAGAGATCGTCGTCAGAGGGGCCCGCGAGCACAACCTCAAGGGCTTTGACATCGCCATTCCGCGTGATCGCCTGGTGGTGGTCACCGGGCTCTCGGGCAGCGGCAAGAGCTCGCTTGCTTTTGACACCATCTACGCCGAGGGTCAAAGGCGCTACGTCGAGTCGCTCTCCGCCTACGCGCGCCAATTTCTCGAGCAGCAGCCGAAACCCGACGTCGACAGCATCGAGGGGCTCTCGCCGGCCATCGCCATCGAGCAAAAGAGTGTCGGCTCCAACCCGCGCTCGACCGTCGGCACGCTCACCGAGATCTACGACTATCTGCGCCTGCTCTACGCGCGCATCGGCACGCCCCACTGTCACCAATGCGGCAAGCCGATTAGCGCCCAGACTGTGCAGCAGATGGTCGACCGCTTGCTTGCCCTTCCCGAGCGCACCCGCTTTGTCATCCTCGCGCCGCTCGTACGTCAGCGCAAAGGGGCGCACAAAAAGGAGCTGGCGGATCTGCGTCGCGAAGGTTTTGTGCGCGTGCGTGTCGATGGGGAGATGCACGAGCTCGAAGGCGACCTCGAGCTCGATGGTACGAAGGTGCACGACCTCGACATCGTCATCGACCGCTTGGTGGTAAAGGGCGAAATGCGCGGGCGCCTGACCGATTCGATGGAGCTGGCTCTTGCCAAGGGCGAAGGTCTCGTGCGCGTCGCGTTCGTCGACGACCCGCCACGCGAGGAGCTGCTCTTGTCCGAGCGACTCGCCTGTCACGCGTGCGGCATCAGCTACCCCGAGCTGACCCCAAGACTCTTTTCGTTCAATGGCCCGCAAGGCGCCTGCCCCAAGTGCGATGGCCTCGGACGAGCGCTGGAGTTCGATGCCGAGCGCGTCATCGCTGACCCCGACAAGCCCGTCGGCGAAGGGGCACTCGCGCCCGTCGGCGCGCCGCTCGGCTTTGCCGGCTACTACATGCAGCAAGTCGAAGAGGTCGGTCGGGCCATGCGCCAGAAGCTCGACAAGCCCTGGCGCGAGCTGTCTGCGAGCTTTCGTCAGGTGGTGCTCTACGGCAGCGGCGAGCGGGAGTTCGACTTCACCTTTCAGTCCGAGCGCGGCAGTCAGTATTCCTTTCGCCGCGCCTTTCCCGGGGTCATCCCCGAGCTCGGGCGCAAGCTGCGCGAGACCACCTCGGAGACAGTGCGCACGCAGCTCGAAGCCTTCATGGTGCAGCGCGCCTGCGACGCCTGTCACGGAGCACGACTGCGCCCCGAGGCTCTCGCGGTGCGCGTCGGGGGGCGCAACATCGCTGAGGTAGGGGAGCTGGGTCTTAGCGAGTCGCTGCGCTTTGTGCGCGACCTCCTGCTCACCGATCGCGAAGAGATCATCGCCGCGCGCATCCGCAAGGAGATCGAAGAACGCCTGAGCTTTCTCGTCACGGTGGGGCTCGGCTACCTGACCTTGTCACGCGCCGCGGCGACGCTCTCGGGGGGGGAAGGCCAACGCATTCGACTCGCGACGCAGATGGGCAGCGCCTTGCAGGGCGTCATCTACGTGCTCGACGAGCCGTCGATCGGCTTGCATCAGCGTGACAACGACAAGCTCCTCGGCATGCTGCGACGCCTGCGCGATGTCGGCAACTCGGTGCTGGTCGTCGAGCACGACGAGGACACCATCCGCGCCGCCGACGTGGTCGTCGATCTCGGACCCGGCGCCGGTCGCTTGGGGGGCGAGCTCGTGGCCATGGGCACACCCCAAGAGATCGAGGCCCATCCGACGTCGCTCACGGGCGCCTACCTCAGTGGCCGCAAGAAGGTCGCGGTGCCGACCGAACGGCGCGCAGGCAACGGCAAGGCCATCGTCTTGCGTGGCGCCCGCGGACACAACTTGCGCACCATCGACATGACCGTGCCGCTCGGCACCTTCGTCTGTGTCACGGGCGTCTCGGGCAGCGGCAAGAGCACCCTCGTCACCGACACGCTGCTGCCGGTTCTTGGCGGCGCGCTCCAACACATGAAGGCCGAGTCGCTGCCCTACGATGCCCTCGACGGCCTCGAGCACTTGGATAACGTCATCGCCATCGACCAGAGTCCCATCGGCCGCACACCGCGCTCGAACCCCGCTACCTACACCGGACTCTTTGCGCCCGTGCGTGATCTGTTCGCGGGTTTACCCGAGAGCCGGGCCCGCGGCTACAAGCCCGGGCGCTTCTCCTTTAACGTCAAGGGCGGCCGCTGCGAGGCGTGCGAGGGCGACGGCACGGTGCGCATCGAGATGCATTTTTTGCCCGACGTCTTTGTCCCCTGCGACCAGTGTCAGGGCAGGCGCTACAATCGCGAGACGCTGGAGATCCATTTCAAGGGCAAGAGCATCGCCGACGTGCTGGAGATGACTGTCGACGAAGCCGCGGAGTTTCTCGGCGCCGTGCCCGTGCTGGAGCGCAAGCTGGCGACGCTGCAAGCGGTGGGCGTGGGCTATCTGAGTCTCGGCCAGAGCGCCACGACGCTCTCGGGCGGCGAGGCCCAGCGGGTCAAGCTGTCGCGCGAGCTCGCCAAGCGCTCGACCGGCCGCACCTTCTACATCCTCGACGAGCCGACGACCGGGCTGCACTTTGATGACGTTGCGCGCCTACTCGACGTCCTGCACGAGCTCGTCGATGCGGGCAACACCGTGCTCGTCATCGAGCACAACCTCGACATCATCAAGACCGCCGACGTGGTCATCGACCTGGGACCCGAAGGGGGCGATGGCGGGGGGCGCGGCGCCGGACGCAGAGGCAACCGACGTCGGCGGGCGC
>CAYHNK010000209.1:0-8620 GCA_964357695.1 uncultured Bdellovibrionales bacterium
GCTGCTCGAACTGCACCGACTTTCAGGCCCGCCGTGCGCGCGTGCGCTATCGGCCGACGTCCGAGGGCCCGAAGGGCAAGCCGCGGCTCGTGCACATGCTCAACGGCTCCGGCCTCGCCGTCGGTCGTACCTTCCTCGCCGTGCTCGAGAACGGCCAGCAGCAGGACGGCTCGGTCGATCTGCCCAAGGCGCTCGCGCACTATCTCGGCGGCGCCCGCCGCATCGCCGCCGATGGCACGCTCACGGCAGGGGTTTGATTGACTCACTAGCCAAGCGGCGGACGACGAGCGTATCTTCACGGGGTCATGGCGTTCGATGCCAAACCAACGCTGTTTGTCGGCGGCGGCAGCCCGCCTCCGGCAGCCGACTTGGCCCAGCGACTCACCACTTCCGGCGCCAAGCGCTATCTCGATCTGGTTACGGGCAAGGCAATACCCAACGAGCAGAACGTCCAGGGGCGCGTCGAGAAGGAGCTCGTCTCGGTGCTGCGCCAGCTCGACGAGCGACTCGGCGTGACGCTCGCGGCGCTGCCTATCGACGAAAAGATCGCGATGGTCGAGCGGCGCGGGCGAATGCTCACCGAGCTCAATCATACGTGGGCCCGCAGCATCGCACTCAACGCCAAGCTGAATCAGCAGCACGCATTTCTCGGCCACCTCAAAAAACACATGCTCATGGAGCGCCAATTGCTGCTCGAGTCGATGCGTGCCCAGAGCGGCGACATCATGCGCGTCGCCACGGAGACGGCAGCCAAGATCCCGAGCACCAGGTACGAGACCGGCAGCCTCGCCGCGACCGCTCCGCGCAACGCACTCGCCCGCGCCGATAGAACGGGTGTGTCGGCGACGCGCGGACCGCGCCGCGGCGGACCGGTGACGACGTAGGCTATCGCCCTTCCTGCAGCACCTGCTCGATGTCGCGCAAGAGCGCGTCCACCGTCGACTTGCTCAACGTTACGCCGTCGGCAAAGCGTTCCGAGGTGCCGAGCGCCTCGGGGCCATTGGCCGGCCACAAGCGGATGACGTCGCGTCGCTCGCTCGTTGTCCACAGCTCGATGGTGGCCGAAGGTGTCCCGGGAGGCGGCTGCGCCACACGCTCTTCACCACGCAAGCGCCACAGACGCGCCATCCAGGCGCCTGCCCGCTCGAGCTTGGCATCCGGCTCGGCCGGGTCGGCAAAGAATGCCGTCTCCTCCTTGTCGGCGTGTCGTTGCAGGAGCTCGCGCCCCCGCTCGCCGACCGACAACACCACGCGGTGGATATCCACACGGGGACTCGCGATTAGCCGGCGATCGATGAGCGACGTGGCACCATAGCGCAAGTCGCGTACGCTCGCCGCGCGCAGCAGGACCACCTCGCCGTCAGTCGTGCGGGCGTAGAGGTCTCCACTGCCAAAGGTGGCGCCGCCGATGCCGAGCACCACATCCCGGCCCGCGAGGGTCAGACGCAGCTCACTCGTCGGCTTCGCGAGCCCCAGCTCTCCGAGCTTGGGGTCTTCTAGCATCCCGAGCGAGCGGGCAGCCCACAACGGAGCGAGCCCCTGCCACAGTGCCTCGACGCGATCGCTGCCGGGATAGCGCTGCGTTGCAGGGGACACCGCGCCCTCTTTCGCTTCACGCGGCGTCACCGTGACTTCATAGCCGCCGTCGCCACGCGTCACCTCGACGATGAATTTCTCTTCCTGCCAACGCACGGCGCGTAGCTCGGAGGGCGTCACGTCGCACACCAGACGCTCCGCCGCCGTGTGCGTCGTCCCCGGTGCCTGCCACGCAGCGTAGGCCGCGGCGATGGCCGCGAGCGCTAGCACGATATGTAACAACATCCCGCGGATCATGACGCTCTCCGTCCCGAGCGGCGGCGGCGGGTGCCCCAGAGGCCGATCCCGAGAACCCCGGCGGGCACGACAAAGCTCGTACCGTAGAACCAGACGCGGTCGCGCTCCGTGCGGTGCAGCACCGGTACATCCTCCTCGCTCGCTACCTCACCGACGCTCTCTTCGTCGTGTGCGAGCCAACGCACCCCATCGAGTAGGAAGTAGGCGTTGCCAGCCACGGCGATGAGCCCGTCCGCCGCAAGATCGGCATCGCCGAGCACCAGCGCTCGCCCGCCCTTGGACGACTCGATGGCCATCGCGAGCTGTGCGGGACCACTTGCCGCGCGCAGGGTGGGCGTGATCGTGAGCCCCTCGGGCGGCGTCGCCGACTTGTCGAGAGCGCCCGCGCCCACGAGCGCCACCACGAATCTGCCCCGACCGCGCGCCAAGGTGGTGTTCGAGGGATGCTCGTCGGCGGCCGTCCCCACGATGTTGTAGCGACTCTCGCGCTGGCCTTCGAGACGAAACACCTGTTGCGCGCTCGTAACGAGCTCGCGCTTGACGTGCACGCCGAGCTCACCACACAGGCCATCGAGCGCATCACCGTGATCCGGATCGACGAGCACGAGCAAGGCGCCTCCTTGCTGTAGATAGGTCGCGAGCACCTTGTCTTCCTCGGCAAGCAGTGCCGACACCGGTCCGGGGACCGCAACGAGCGTCGCATCGTCCGGCACGGCGCGCCCGAGCCCTTCGCCCAATCCCAGACGCTTGATGGTGAAGCCCAGGCTCTCGAGCAGCTTGCGAAAATCCCCGTACCCGAGGCGTGTGTCACCTGGCGTGGCGCTCGTTTCGCGCTCGTCGTGACCGCTCGTGAGATAGGCGACGCGAGGAGGCCGTGCCACTTTGATGAGGCTGCGCTGCACTTTGGCATCCAGAGTCCGCAGTGTGCGCTGCGCTTGCTCCATATCGAGACCGATGTGCAGCGTGTCACTCATCGACTCGCTCTTGAGCGCTAGATAGCCGTTCGAGCGGATCTGCAGCGCGCGCGCCCGCTCCGGATCGAGCGCCTGGTCGAGCACGTGCACCTGAAGCAGGGACCCGGCGCGTGCGAGCGTGTCCGCATACGCGCGCACCTGCTCGAGCACTTCGTTGCCGGGAGGGAAGAACAAGAGCAGCTCGATAGGGCGGGTGAGACCGCGAACCAACGCCTCGGTGGAGCTACCCGGCGCAGTGGTCTTGAAATAGCTGAGGTCGAGCGTGCGGTTCCAACGGGAGGCGGCGTAGTTCACGCCCGCAAACGTGATGAGCCCGAGCACGAGAATGCGGGCAGCTCGTCCCGCAAGTCGCAGGCGCCAGGCCTCGATGGTGGGATTTCTCGCCATGCGCGCGAGCGCCACCTCTTTGGCGATCGCAGGAAAGAGCCCCAGCAAGACGAGCGCTGGCCAGCCGACCCGCAAAATGGTGCCGAGCTCGCCCGTACGAGCGATGCCGAGCTCACGCAGCTGCAACACGTAGATGCCGAGGCCCAGGAGGACGAGCACGTACTCAACGAAGATCCGCCACGCCGCGCGGCGCCGCGTGTCCGAGGCGCGCACCGCACGCCAGAGCGCCAAGGCACTCGCGAGCAGCACCAGCGCCACACCGAGGGCATCGATCGCCCAGCGAGATGCGTCAGTGAGTGCCCGCTCGCCGACGTAGAGCAACGCGAGACCGACCGCGAGGTAGGTGAGAGGTAGTCGCCACCACATGCCGAGATCTCCCTTAGCTCCAGCGCCGCGCTTCAATCGCGCGGGTGGCCGCGAGCAGTGCCACGTAGGTGAGCGAGAGATAGAAGACGACGTCCTGAATACTCACCAGCCCGCGCATAAAGGGTCGGAAATGCTTGTCGTGCAGCGACAGGTACGCGAGCACGTCTTCGAGCGGTGGGCTGGCGATACGCGACAAGAGCCACAACAGCACGAAGGCCGACACCGATGCGGCGCCGAGAATGGCCGCCGAGAGCTGCGTCGGCGCGAGCGCCGAGCACAACAGGCCGATCGCAATCGCCGCCGAGCCGAGCAGCATGAGGCCGAGGTAGCCGGCAACGATGTGCGCCACCGACACCTTGCCGTGGATGAGCACCAGCCCCGGCATGTAGAACGTCGCGAGCGTCATGGCACCGAGAAACACCACCGCCGCGATGAACTTGCCGAGCACCAGCTCGACCTCGCGGATGGGGGACGTGAGCAGCAGCACCAGCGTGCCGTTTTGTCGCTCTTCGGCAATGAGACGCATGGCAATGAAGATGCTGGCCACCAGCGTCGTGCCGCTCGTGCCGTAGAAAAACAGCTCCAACACCTCGCCAGAACGACGCTCGGTGCCACCCACGGCGACGTTGAACAACAAGCCATCGATCGCCAGCACCGCGGCGATGATGACGTAACCGACGGGCGAGCGCAGGTAGCTGCCAAGCTCGCGTCTTGCGATCCACCACGCGTTTCTCATGCGGCCTCCGCCTCGGTGCTCGTGCTCTCACCCGTGAGTGCGAGAAAGATGCGCTCGAGCTCGAGACGCACCCGTTCGAGACGCAAGAGTCCCAGGCCCGCCCCAACGATCGCCGCCGCCAGTAGATCCCGCTCGTCCTCGCGCAGCTCGACGCGCATACGACACACGTTGCCGACCACGCCGACGAGCTCCTGGCGCACGACGCACGGCAGCGCCGCGACGACACGCACGAGCGAGTCCTTGCTCCCGCGCACCTCGATTTCCACGGTGGTCGGTCCCACGAGGCGCCCCGCGAGCTCCGCCTCGGTGCCTTCGGCGGCGATGCGGCCACGCTGCATGACGAAGATGCGGTCGCACATCTCGTGAATTTCACCGAGAATGTGACTCGAGACGATCACCGTGTGCTCACGCGCGAGGGCGCGGATGAGCCGGCGCATCTGGAGGATCTGCACCGGGTCGAGGCCGGCCGTGGGCTCATCGAGCAAGATGAGCGCGGGGCGGTGCACGACGGCCTGCGCAATACCCACGCGCCGACGAAACCCGAAAGACAGCGTGTCGATGATGGCCTCGGCGTGCGCCGTGAGATCGGTCGCACCGAGCGCAGCATCGACCGCCTCGCGCACCCCGACACGCATGCCCTTGATGTGCGCCACGAAGGTCAAGTAGTCGCGCACACACATCTCACCGTAGAGCGGCGGCGTCTCGGGAAGAAAGCCGATGCGGGCACGCAGCTCCTCGGGGTCACAGGTGAGCTCGACGCCGCCGAGGGTCACGCGACCGCTCGTCGGCGGCGTCAGGCCGCTCAAGATACGCAACGTCGTGGTCTTACCCGCACCGTTGAGACCCAGGAGTCCGATGACCTGGCCGTGATCGATACGAAAGCTCAGGTCGAGAACGGCGGCGGTCTCCCCGTAGTACTTGGTGACATGGTCGGCAACGATCATGGGTGTCCGGTGTCCTCCCTGGAGTGCTCGGTCTGCCGAAGCCTTTGCCATGTCGCACAATCGCCTGACCCGAGCAAGAGCCGCTTCGACCCGCGCCCCTGTTGCCCCTCGGCCTACGTGCAGGTATACGGCCCGACATGCTCGATGTCTTGCGCCGCAATTCTCAGTCGTTTCTCATCTACTTCATCTTCGGGGCGATTATTGTCGTCTTTGCCATCAATTTCGGCCCCGGCTCGTCAAGCTGCTCGGGTGGCGGCGGCGGCACCTACGCCGCGGTGGTCGATGGCGACATCATCACGCAGCAGGAGCTCGCCGTGAACTACAGTCGCCAGCTCGACGTCTTCAAGCGCAATGCCATGCGTGGCAACAGCGGCATGAAGTTCGACGAGGAGATGGCTGAGAAGCTCGGCCTGCGACGTCAGGTGGTCGATGATCTCATCGACCGCAAGCTGCTTGCCCAGGAGGCTGAGCACTGGGGCATCCGCGTCAGCGACGAGGAGCTCATCGCGCGCTTGGAATCGCAATACGGCGTCAAGGATGTCACCTTTGCGCAGTACGAGAGCTGGGTGCAGCGCTCGTTTGAAACCACCGTGCCGCGCTTTGAGCGCCGCGTGCGCGAGGACATCGCCGCGCAGAAGCTGATGGATCTCGTGGGCGAGACGCTGTGGGTGAGCAACGACGAGCTGCGCTCCGAGTACGAGCGCGAGCACGATCGGGTCATGGTGTCGGTGGTGAAGATCGACATCGCCCGCGAGGACGCACCGACACCGACGCCGGCCGCCATCGCCCAGGCGATCGAAAAGGACACGGCCACGCTGCAAGCCCGCTACGAGCGCGACAAGGTGAAGTACCGCACCGAAAAGAAGGTCGCGGTTCGTCAGATCGTGCGCCTTCTGCCCAAGGACGCCACCGAGGCGCAAGTTGCCAAGGAACGCGGCGTCCTGCTCGGCATCAAAGAGCAGATCGAAGGTGGTGCCGACTTTGCCGCCCTGGCGCAAAAGAGCTCACAGGACGGGGCCACCGCAGCGGCAGGAGGAGCGCTCGGTACGTTGACTCTCGGCGAGCTGCCTGCGTCCCTTCGCGACGCGGTGCTTGCGCTCCAGCCGGGCGAAATCGCTCGCGAGCCCGTGCGCACCCCCGAGGGCCTCGCGCTGTTGCAGGTCACCGAGGTGCAGCCACCCGCACCCAAGCCCTTCGACGAGGTCAAGCGCGACGTGGCCATAGATGTGCTCACCGAGCAGACCCGCACCGCCAAGGCCAAGGCACAGGCGCAAGCGCTGCTCGACAAGCTCCTTGCGGGCGAGAAGCTCGACAAGCTCACGCGCACCGAGAGCGACAGCGATGCCAAGGTCGCGAGCAAGCCCGTGCGACTCGAAACACCTTGGGTCTTACGAGATCAGAAAGGTATCCCGCGCGTGGGCGCCTCTGATGCCCTGCAGAAAGCCATCTTCGAGCTCACCGTCGAGAAGCCCGTGGTCCCGGAGACGATGGAGGTCGGCGGCGCCTTCGTCGTCACCGTGCTCAAGGAGCGCGAGCGACCCGATATGGCGCAGTTTGAGCAGCAACAAGACACCCTGCGGCAACAGGCCGTGGATACCAAGCGCGCTCGGGTGATGCGCGACTGGGTGTCGAGCTTGCGGCGCAAGGCCAGGATCGAGCTGAACGCGGCGCTGTTTGCCGCACGCGAAGACGCGTAGCTTTCGCCATACCGCGGTGGTAGAGCGGCGCAGTGGAATAGTCATGAGTGTTCGTTTTGAGCCGCACGTCTCGGGATGTTCTTACGACGCGCCCAAGCTGCCGCCAGTGGGGTCGCCCATCGTGGTGCCACCCGTGTCGGTCGTCGACGTGCCGAGCGTCAGCGCGCCCGACGCGCCCGCAGCGCCTCTGCCAACCTCGTTCGCGTGCCTCGTGCCCAAGATGACCCCGCTCGCCCGGTCTGAGCCCACACGCGCCGAGGTACTTGGTCGCGACGGCGAAACGTTGGTGCAGATCGAGGGGGAAAAGCAGGCCGAGAGCGTCGTACGCGATCACTACCGCCAGCTCATCGGTCATCGGGGGAGCGGCCAGACGCAAGCCCTCGACACCATCGTTGCCGCGGTACTCAGCGCGAACCGCGAGAGTCGGGGCGTGCGCACGCAGGTGTTCGCTCTCCCGGGATGGCACGGTGTCCAGCGTCTGCTCGCGCAACGACAGGCCGGCATCGAGAGACTCGGTGCGACGCGCGACCTCGATGTGGCGCGCATCGAGAAGGCGGCGCGGGGTCACGACCTTCCCCAGGTCTCCGTGCCCGCCGAGCGCAGCCTCTATCGCACGCGCGCCGACGATCGCCTGCGCGACATCGTCGCCAAGGCCTACGCACGGCAAATTGACAGCTTGGGCAGCACAGCGGAGGAGCGCGAGCAGCTCGTGCGCAATCTCACCACCGCCGTCGCCCTACACAATGCCATGCTGCTCTCGAATGATGGCATTGGCGCTGACAGCGGCCCCGCAGGTCGGGCGCTCGTGCGCCTGCGTTTTCAGGAGCTGTACACGCACGCCGGGCGTTACAATCACGTGCTGCTGCCGTCGTTTCGCGAGCTGCGCAAGGTCACGCACGAGCAAGGGGACGCGGCCAGCGAAATCGAAGTCTGGAAGGAGCACGATCCGGCTGCTCCAGGCACGTTGGCGCAGCTGCGTCTCGCGCAAGAGCGCGTAAGCACCTGGGGTGGCGCCGACCTATCCGTGCGGGCGGCGCAGCCGACGTTGGACCCACAGGCAACCCGCGTTGCCGCCCTGCGACTACTCGAGCATGCGCACGCGGTCGATCGACGGGGTCGCTTCGATGACGCAGGTGCCGCACGCTTTGTGACCCGCGAGCTGCGACGCCTCGGCTTGAGCGATGACACAGGCAAGCTGGTACTCGACGTACAACCCGGTGAATCGCCCCGTGCCGCGCTCCAACGGCGCTTTGAGCAAGCGCTCGCGCGGGTGCCTGCCGAGGGCGACGAACGGCATCTGCATGTGGCGCTACGTGCCTACTTGGCGTTGCTCAGCGAGCGTTATGGCACTGCCGACGCGAGCGTGCCGTTCGCCATTGACCAGCGCGCCGAGCTCGCCCACGCTTACGAGGTCGTGCGCGCGGATATCGACACGAGTGAGCGCGATCACGACTTCCAGCGTCGCTTTAAGTTAATGCGCGGCCTCTCGGACGACGCGTTGCTACGCTTGCTCATCGAGGATCCTGAGGCCTCAGTGACTGCGGCGCCAACGCGCGACCCCGAAGCGCGCGACTTCGCGACCCCGGCCGATGGCAATCTGCGCACGCTCGCGCAACAGAACGACAAAGAAGTGTCGCGCCTGGCGAGCGAAGCGAAGGCCCGACCACGTCTCGTCGAGCACAC
>CAYHNK010000210.1:0-8616 GCA_964357695.1 uncultured Bdellovibrionales bacterium
AGCTTTCGTCAAGGCAGCCAGTACTGGATCGAGGATCTCGGCAGCGCCAACGGGGTGCTTCTCTCGGGTGAGCCTATTCGCGGGCCGCTCGGATTGCAGGGCGGCATGGAGCTGTCCATCGGCCCCTTCCAGCTGGTGATCATCGACGACACGCAGCCGCAACACCAGGCCGACACCTACGCTCTCGTCGGCGTCGGACCACCGTTCGAGGGCCAGCGGTTTGTCTTGCCAGTTGGCACCGTGCAGGTGGGCCGCACCGAGGGCAACGCCATCGTCATCGCCGATGGCTCCGTATCTCGCAAGCAGGCTACACTCACCGTGGGCGGGCCGTCGGTCATCATCGAGGACCACGGCAGCAGCAACGGCACCTGGGTCAACGAGGTGCAGATCACGCGCCGCGTGCTTGCACACGGCGATCGCGTGCGCTTTGGCAATATCGCTTTTCAATTCGTTCACGAGGGCGAAGGTGGCGTCGACTTTGGCGGCATACGCCGGTTGGCGGACCGCTTCGTGCACGCCGATCGCTCCATTCAGATTGCCGCGGGCATCGCGGCGCTCAGCGTCGTCTTGCTCATCGTGACGCTGGCCGTCATTGCCCATCGGCGCGGCGGCGGTGACCGGGCCACGGGCACGCTCGAGGAGGCCTACGACGCGCGGTTGCAAGTCGGCCTATCGATGGCCGAGCACTTCATCAAGCGCGGCGAATGGGATGCAGCCGCACGATCGTTTCGCGAGCTGCTCAGCCAGGATCCCATCAATCCCGACGCTCGTCGCGGCCTCATCGAGGCACGACGCCACAAGAAGTACGAGTCTGCCCTGCGCGCCGCCGAGCAGGATCTCGCCATGGGCCTGCCGCAGAATGCACTCTATCGCGTCGCGGAGATCCCCGCGGATGGCTACTACGCGACGCAGGCGGCACAGCTGCGCGCCAGAGCGAGCACGGTCCTCGCCAACGATTCGCTGGCGCGCGCACAGCAGGCGTGTCAGGGACGCGACTGGCAGCGGTGCCACGCGGAGGCGGTGGTGCACATGCAGTACAAGCCCGATTCCATCGACGGCCGTGGTCTCATTCAGCAGTCGGAACGCGAGATGCACGCCCACGGGGTCGCATTCACGCCGTGGGGCGGGACGAGCGCCGTCGACTCACCCGCGCTCGATCTCGCCGCTCGCTGGCAGAACGAGCGCGTGCGAATTGCCGCAGAGAAGTACGCCGCCGGCAGCTTGACGCTCGCCACGGAAACGCTCGAGTCCGTCAAGAGCCAAGCATCAGCGCAGGAGCTCGCCACCCTACTGACCCGGTTTGGTGAAGCCAAGACGCGGGGAGACGGCGCCGCGGTTGGCGGCAACATCGATCTTGCGCTCCAGGCGTGGGACCAGGCCCTGCGCATCGACGCCCAAATCGTACCGGCGAGCTACCCGAGTGTGTTTCGACAGGCCATCAGTGAGCGCGTCAGCGGCGAGCTGTACGAGCGAGGCAAAGCGGCCTTTGACCGCGGCGTGTACGGCGACGCATTCGGGCTGTGGCAACGCGCACTCGAGAAGGCGCCCGACAACGCGCGCGTGGCGGAAGGACTCGAGAGTCTGGAGACGCGGGCCGCCAGCCTACTCGCAAGCGTCGGAGAAAACGGGAGCTGTCGGGTGCTCGAGGACGTCATGAGCATGACACGGCCGGCGTCGCGCACACATCAGGAAGCGTCACAACGCGCGCGCAAGTGTCCGCGCTAATTGCTCGGAATCTCGTCCTTCTCGTCGCGAGCCTTGAGCAGGCCGCGCGCCAACAATCCAGCCGCGTGCGCCAGGGCCTGAGCATCGCTGGGCCGAAGCTCCGGGTGCTCCGCGACATGCGCGCTGAGGATATTGGCGAGGCTCTTCTCGAGTGCACGGGCATTGGCGCCGTAGGTCTCAAAGAAGGGGCCATCCAGGTGTTGACGCTTGAGATCAGCGAACAGACCCGGGGCCACTGCCCCACTCATCTTCTGGTCGAACTCCGCGGTCGCGCTCTCGCGACTAAAGACGCCAACTCCCGTCGTCTTCGCCAGCACCGCTTGAATATCGGTGAGCACAGGCGCGCTCGCCCGAGCTAGAAAGCGCTCAACGCGCTCCATGTCGACCGCCTTGGCGAGCTTGCGCTCACTCGACGAATTCTTGCCCCACACGGTGCCGAGCTCACTGCGCATCACATCGAGCGTTTTGGTGTCAAACGACTTCCACGTCTCGCCGGTAGCGCTGAGCAGGCCGACGATGAAGGCGTCCTTGCTCAACATGCCGCCCTTGTCTATCCCGAGGGCGACTTGCGTCTCGATGGCCTTCGCCTGGCCCTTGTATAGCTCGCCGACAAACTTACCGCCTTCTTCGCCGCTGCGGTAAGCGCGGTCCATGATGCGCTCGAGGTACTTCGCCCCGAGCCCGCCGGGAAGCGTGCCGGCGCTGTCATGCAGCAGCTTCAGCTCGCCTGCCTTGAAGCTGTGATTGTTGTCCTCGGCCGCCGACATGTAGTTGCCGATGAGCGAATTGACGAGATCCCCGAGAGCCTTGCGCTCCTGACCGTTCTGCGCAGTGGCGAGCCGCTGCGCGAGCGCCCCAATGACCGGTTGCTGCTCGGCGAGGCCCAGCTCGCCAAAGCGCGACAGAACATGCGAAATCGACTTCGTGCTCTGATAGCTGTCGGTCTCGTTGACCCGCGAGTAGGTCCCGACAAAGGCGTCGAGCTTCTTTGTGTCCTTGCCGATGGCCGCGAGCTCGGCACTGCTGAGCTTTGTCACGTAGCTTTCGGCTACCGTGGCGTCGTCGGTCACCTTGCCCGTGCGCTGCGCGACGCTGTCGCTCTTGGATGCATCCGCGCGCGGGGCCTCTCCTGCTGCCTTGGGAAAATACGCTGCGAGCGCGTCATCGAGGGTAGCGCCCTTGTTGGCCGCGACATAGCCGGCCGCATACTGGAATGCCGTGGCATAGTCTTTCGTCTCGGTGATGCCGTGCTCGCCTGCCTTCGCCGTGAAGGCCGCGATCATCGCCTGGGTCGCCTCTCCGGCAATGCCGTCGGCGCGCTTGTGATAGATACCGAGCGTCTTGCCCCACGCCTGGAGCTCCTCGACTTGTGCGCCTGCTAGCGAGGCGGCCCGGTCTGCCTGCTCGCGCTTCTTAGGCAGCTTGGCGGCAAGATCTCCACTGGCACCCAGTAGCTTCAACGCCTTGACGTTGTCCTCGTAGCTGTAGCGGTCGTTCTGCTCCCGGGTGGGCTTCGCCTTGGCGACCGATGCGCCCGTCTCAGCCGCCTGCTTGGGCAGCTCGGGCGTGGCCAGCGTCTTCGGCTTCGAGACCTCGTCCTGCGGCTTGGCGCCAGCGGGTCTGCCGACGATCTCCGGCGCGCGGTTTTCGTCCGCTACGAGCTTCGTCACGAGCACATCGAGCGGCTTAACACCCGCCCGATCCACGCGCCACGCCTTGATGTGCGCGTCGTACTTCATCGGCGCAGCCTTGCGATCGTGGTCCACCACGTACATGCGCGAGCTGGTATTGAACCCGTCCCCGGTGCGCGCCTTCAGATCGCTGTCGTTGTACTCGACGCTGCCCCAAAACTTCTCCGGGTACTTGGTCACGCGCCAACCGTTCGGACTCTCACTGACGATGAAGCCCTCTTTCGCGTAGCCCTTGTCGCCGAGTAGCTCACCGACACGCGCGAGCGCCGCAGCCTCACTGCGGAACGTGCCCACATGCACGGGCTCCAACATATTCGTCGAGAAAGTGCCAGCGATGAGCTTCGGACCGATCGCGTTCGTCTCTGTCATTGTTGTCTCCTCCGAATTCTATGCAACCTACAACAAGCTACCGACCCTAACGCAGTCTGTCAACCAGGCACGCAACAGCGCACCGCTCGTTATCAAAGAAGCACCGATGGTGCTGCGCGTCATCGATCCTGCTTGACTTGCAGGTCCGCTTCGCCGCAACGCTCGCCTCTATGACAGCGCAAGCTTCCTGCATCGGCATCGTTGGGCTCGGCCTCATCGGTGGCTCGCTCGCACGCGCCCTCAAACACCGAGATCCAAGCTACCGCATCATCGCCGTGGAGCCGCGCGAGGACACACGCGAGGCGGCGCTTCGTGCACGCGTGGTCGATGTGGCGCTGGCGCACCCCGCGCGCGATCTCGAAGCCTGTGCGGTGGTCTTTCTGGCCATGCCGGTCGGCGCGCTGGAGTCAACACTAACCGCGCTGGGCCCATGCCTGTCGACGATGACCCTCCTGACCGACGTCTGCGGCATCAAGCAGTCGGTGGCCGCACAGGTCGCGCGCCTACTGCCGCACATTGAGTTTGTCGGCGGGCATCCGATGGCGGGCGGCACGGAGGGCGGCTTTGGCCACAGTCGCAGCGACCTCTTCACTGGCGCCGCCGTGGCAATCTGCCCGGCGCCCGGAGCGCAAGGCCGCGTCGCCGCGCTCGCCGAGCTATGGCGCGCCGTCGGTGCTCGCCCCACGGTGATGGACGCCGAGACGCATGATCGTCTCGTCGCCCTCAGCTCACACCTTCCCTACCTCAGCGCCGTCGCCATCACCGAGCTTATCGCCGCGCGCCCCGAGGCGGCGACCCTGAGCGGCAACGGCCTGCGCCATGCGACACGGCAGGCGAGCTTCGCACCCGAGATCATGGCGGCGAGCGCGCTGTCGAATCCGTATCTACCCGAGGAGCTGCGACGCCTCGCCGTGCGCCTCGAGCAGCTCGCGCGTCTGCTCGAGACGTCGCCCGACGAGCTCGGCGCTGTCGTCGCCCAAGCACGACGGCACCACCAACGGTTATTGCTCGAGAGCTAGCATGGCGGCGCCGATGAGGCCCGCCTCGTCGCCTAACTGCGCCTCGCGAATCGACAGCGCCCCGGCGTGCGCCGTCGGCGCCTAGGCGCCGAGACGCCACCGAATGTGGCGCGGGAGCGTTGGCGCCGCAAAGAGCACGCCACCACCGCGCCCCAAGACCCGCGGATTGAGCAAGGCCACCACGTTGCCGAGCGCCCGCGCAAGACGCTCGCCAATCTCGATCCAAAGCGCCGTGGCAGCCGCGTCCCCAGCGACCACCGCTCGTTCCAGAACGTCGGCCGTCAGCGAGGTCGGGTCGGCGTGCGCCTGGTCGGCGAGCGGGCTCTCGAGACCCGCCGCTAGCTTTTCCACAAACAAGGCCGGCAGATGTCGGCCGCTCGTATAGGCCTCGAGGCACCCTCGCTGACCGCAACCGCACAGCCGCCCGGTGTCGATCGCCTCGATCTTGATGTGCCCGAGCTCGGTCGCCAGGCCATCGGCGCCCTCGATGAGCTGGCCCTGCACGATGGCGCCCATACCGAGTCCGGTACCGAGAAAGATGCACAGCACGTCGCGCTCGCCGCGCGCGGCACCGGCGGCTGCCTCGCCCGCGGTGATGGCGTCGAGATCGTTGACGAGCCGCACCGGCCGACCGAACCGTGCCCGCAACATCGCGCCGTAGGGGACGTCGCGCCAGCCTAGATTCGGTGCCACCGCGACACGACCCTCGTGCACCCATAGCTGTGCGGCGACACCGACGCCGATGGGGAGCGTCGTTTGCGCGGGCGTGATACGGGTCAGCAGCTCAGCCGCGAGGGCCACCACCGATTGTGGGTCCCGCTCGCGCAGCAGCTCCTTGACGCTCGCCACGACGCGACCACTCTCGTCGACGAGGGCGGCGCGCAGGGTGCTGCCACCCACGTCGATGCCGACGGCCTGCCTCATGGCGCATGCGCCCGCTCGCGCTCGACGTCATGGATGATCTCGGCCAATCGGTCCGCCGCGTCTTCGGCACGGATCGTGGCGCGGGCGCGCTCGAGCGCTTCTTTGTAGCTCGGTCGCCCCGACGGCAGCGCTTCGACGGGTGGCGCCACACTCCCGGGGTCCGAGGCCGGCAGCGCGATTCGGCCGTGCCACGCACGCATTTGCTCGTAGAATCCTTGCAGCTCTTTGCGCCGCACATCGTCCACGCGCTCTTGCAGCGCCACGTCTTGCATCGTGCGTGCAGCCTCGGCGATGACATCGAGCTGCGCGACACGCGCCAGGTGCAGCGCCACGAGGGCATCACGACCGCGCTCCCACGGCGTACGCAGATCGGGCGCTGGCGCCTCGGTCTGCTCGCGATGAAGCACCGATCCTTGTCGGATCTTGGTGACCGGGCGAGCCACCGCGCCGGGCGCAGTCACCGGCTCTCTGTCGACATCCGGCGTCGTCGGACTCGCGGCGCCGAGCAGAACCAACACGAGGGGAAGCAACATGGCGCGCAACCTACCATGCGACGCATGCGACGACCAAGAGAGCGCCGCGCAGCTCAGTGCAACCGTTGTCTGTGCGACTCGATCTCGCTGAGCGCCGCGCGGGCAGCGTCGGCTTGCGCACCGTGGGGTGCCAGATCGAGGACCGTAAGCAGGTGCTGGTAAGCGGCCGTCGGTTGCCCCCGCTCGCGCAGCTGCAACAGGCCCGCACGCAGATGGGCCGCCGGCAGCGCCGCCCCGAGCGGGTGGGTGGCGATGTAGCGTTGCAGCACCGCGAGCGCCGTGTCGCCGCGACCTACCTCGGTGAGCCAATCGGTCATGTGCAGCACGTCGTCATCCAGAAGTCGCTGTCGCTCGTGCAATGCCATGCCGGCGTACACGCGCACCGCTTGGTCCCACTGACCCGCCCGCGCAGCCGCATCGAAGCGGGTGTTCTCAGCCAGCGGATCGGGCGGCACGTGGGTCGGAGCTGCATCCGCAGGACGCACCCAGGCGTGCAGGGTCGCCTCGCGGCTGCCCCAGCGATCCATGAGCCAACTGCCGCCCAGCCCGGCGAAAAAGCCGCCGATGTGCGCGCCATAGGCGACACCGCCGGCACCCTGCCCGAAAACAAAGGGCAGGAGATTGTCGACGAGCAGGTAGAAGCCAAGCACCCAGCGCGCCGGCAGGCGGATGACATCGACGAAGATGAACAGCCAGACAAGGACACGCACGCGGTTACGCGGGAACCACGAAAAGTAGGCGCCGAGCACGCCCGAGATAGCGCCCGAAGCGCCGACGAGTGGCACCATCGACCCGAGGCTGAGCAGCGAAAAAAACAACGTCGCGACCACCCCGGCGCCGAGATAGAGCAGCAGGTAACGTGCACGACCAATGCGGTGCTCGACGTTGTCACCGAAGATCCACAAGAAGAGCATGTTGCCGGCCAGATGCAGCCAGCCCGCATGCAGAAACAGCGACACGAACAAATCCACGACCGCGGGCGCCCCGGGTCTGAAGCCGTGATTGAAGACGAAGAGATCGTAGGCGGACATGCGCGTCAAAATGTCGCGTGGACCAGCGCCCGTGTCGCGCACCATCACCTGCAGGTAGTCAATGAGCGTGGGGTCGTTCGCATCGACACGCTGGAACGTCAACGGCAGGCTGATGAGCACGAAGATCGCGACGTTGGCGATGAGGATCGCGTAGTTGACGTACGGTGTCGTACGCGAATTCGGTTCATCGCCGATGGGCAGAAACATCGGTCCCTGCCCTAGTGGCCGAGCATCAGGTAGGCGCCCGCGACACCAGCGAGCAACAGCGCCAGCCCGAGGAACCAGCCGAGCCGCACGCCGTGTTGCGGGCCATCGCGTCCCACGAGCCGCTCCGAGTCGCGCACCAGCTTGCGCGTGCTCGGCGGCGCCGACGATCGACCCATGTCCTTGCGCAGTGCCTCGGCGGAGGCGAGAAGCTGCGCCGTGTTGTCATCGCGCTTCTTGTCGGTCATGTCGGCCACGCTACACCAGGCGGTCCGTACACGTCCATGCCAGGCCGCCCCCTTGCCCCGGGACGCGGGACTCCTTTCCTTAAGCCATAAGGAGTCACGTCATGGACGCAACGATCAAACGCAATCTCTCCCTGGGGCACGAGCACTACAAGGCCGGTGACTACGATGCGGCCGAGACCCTCCTGACCGCGGTGGTTGACACGCACGATCGCTTCGCCGACGTGCGCAACATCCTCGGCGTGATCGCCCACCAGAAGGGTCTCGGGGCGAAAGCCCAGCGGCATTTCGAGCGTGCGCTCGAGCTCAACCCGCACTACACCGAGGCCGCTCTCAACCTGTCGATTGTCTACAACGAGGTCGGGCGCTACGGCGACGCGCGGGAAGTGTACGCGAAGGCGACGCGTGGCCACGGGCCGCACGAGACCACCGCACTCGAGCAGCTCGATTTGCAGGTGCGCGGCAAGGTGGCCAACCTGCACGCCGAGCTCGGCGACACCTACCGGGCCATTGGACAGACCGAGCGCGCGGCCGAGCAGTACGTCTCGGCCCTGCAATTTCGACCCGATTTTGTCGACGTGCGCCTCAAGCGCGCCGCGAGCCTGCGCGAAATTGGGCGCGTCAGCGCGGCGGTCGATGATCTCGTCATGCTGCGCAACGAGCGACCCGGCGACATTCGCGTGCACCTCGAGCTCGGTTTGTGCCTGTGGACAAGCGGCCACCACGCGAAAGCCCGCAAGGAGTGGGAAGCGGCGCTCGCCCTCGAGCCGGACAACGCGCGCGCCAAGTTCTACGTCGCGGCAGCACGCGAGCAAAGTTGACGGGCGCAGATCCGATTGAGTGCCGACTACTTTTCTCCGCGTCCCTGAGGAGCC
>CAYHNK010000211.1:0-8610 GCA_964357695.1 uncultured Bdellovibrionales bacterium
TCATGGTCGGTGCTCCTCGGGGGCGGGCGAAATTGGCACCACAGCATAGACGCGCGTCCCCGTGCCGGGCGCGGTCAAGATGTTGAACGTACCGCCCAACGCCACCACGCGCTCACGCATTGACGGCAGCCCGAGGCCCTGCCCGCGAGATTGTTTCAAATCGAAGCCCTTGCCATTGTCAAGAACTGTCAGGGCAGCGTAGCCGGGTCTGACCTCCAGTCCCAGCTCCACGCGGGTTGCCTGGGCGTGCTTGACAGCGTTGGCGAGGGCCTCCTGACCCACGCGGTAGAGCGTGATCTCGATCGGAGGCGAGAGCCGCACATCGCCAACGTCGAAGGTCGTAAGAAGCTCAAGGCCCGGTGTGGCGACGCGTGTGCTGGCGTACCACCGCAAGGCCGCCACGAGCCCCAGGTCGTCCAGCATGGCCGGCCGCAAATCGTAGGTCACCGCCTTGAGCTGGTCCACCGCCCGGGTGAGCAGCACGCGCAGGGCGCCCAGCGACTCGTGCGTCGACACCGCGGCCACTGGGATCTGGCGGCCGAGCACATCCAGCTTGAGCAGCGACGCCGCAAGGAGCTGGCTTGTGTCGTCGTGCAGCTCACGTCCGATGCGCTGACGCTCGGCCTCGATGGAGCCAAGCAGGCGCGCTGAGAACTGGAGCGAGTCGTCTTCGATGCGCTCGAGCAGTGTGCGCACCGACTCGACCATGCCGCCAACGCCCGCCTCGCCCGAACCGACCACGTCGCGGCGCGCTTGCTGTCCTTGGCGCATGGCGTCGAGAGCCTGGCTCAGCTCGACCAGCGGCCGAAAATGGTCCCAGAAGGCGACGTAGTTGACCAGAATGGTGATCGCGGCGCCACAAAGGGAGAACAGCAGCGCCAGCGCCAACCCTGAATGCCGATCTGCAAAATGACGCGTCAGGTACGTGCCCGCCACAGCGCCGAGCAAGACGACGAGGGAGTTCGCCGCCATGGTCTTGGCGAACAAGCTCGAGCGACGAAATCGCCCCAGGGCTTTGCTGCAAGCAGTTGAGACGAGCATGCCTCTATATACACCCGATTGCGCCGATTGCGTCACGGCGACGCAGCTAGGGCTTTTAGCACGATCAAACACACGAAGAAAACTATAGACACCCTACATATGTCTAGGGCATACACCCTAGTCAAAATAGGACTATTGCCAAACAAGTCCACACAGGAGCCTAGCGATGAGGGTCGGCGTCTACATCGGCCAGGTGCTCAGCATCGGTCGCATGAACCTACAGGCCATCGCGGACTACGCAGCCAACCTGCCGCACGTCGCGCGTGTGCGCATCATCGGCTTTCGGCCACAGCTCGATCCACAGCACCTCGCCGACGAGATCCGCGCCGAGCGCTTTGAGCGAATTGTCCTCGCCGCGGACTCGCCCGGGTACTTCAAGCCGGCCTTCACGCGTGCGCTGGCCCTGGCGGGCGGCAACCCGACGGAAGTTCGTCTCGCCTCGTTTCGGGAGCACGGCGCCGGATCCACCACGGACACCGAGCGCGCCAAAGCGGTCGTTGCTTGCGCCGTCAACGGCGTTCCCTTTCCGCTGGTGGCCATCCCCAAGCAGACGAGCGTGCAGCACGCCACTCTGGTGGTCGGCGCCGGTGTGGCTGGAATTCAAGCGGCCCTGGAGATCGCCGAAGCGGGCAAGCAGGTCTACCTCGTGGAGCGCTCGCCTACCATCGGCGGCCACATGGCGATGTTCGACAAGACCTTCCCGACGCTGGACTGCGCGGCCTGCATCCTGACACCGAAGATGGTGGCGGTGGGCGACCACCCCATGATCGAGCTCATCACGTACGCTGAGGTTCGGGAGGTTGCCGGCGGGCCCGGTGCCTACCGCGTCAAGGTGACCAAGCACGCACGGCGCGTCGACGAAGAGGCCTGCATCGCCTGCAACGCCTGCACCGAGATCTGTCCGGTCTCCGTGCCGAGCGAGTTCGACTCCAAGCTCGCGCAACGCAAGTCGATCTACATTCCATTTCCGCAGGCCGTTCCCAACTCATACGTGGTCGATGCCGCGAGCTGCACGTACCTGCTCACAGACGGCAAAAAATGCGGCGCCTGTCTCAAGAAGTGCCCGAAAGAGTGCATCCACCTGGATGCGCAAGACACCACGGTGGAGCTGGAGGTCGGCAACATCATCCTCGCCACGGGCTACGAGCTCTTTGATGCATCGCGCATCGCGCGCTACGGCTACGGCAAGTACCCCAACGTGCTCACCTCGCTGGAGTTCGAGCGCATGACCAATGCCTCGGGGCCCACCGGCGGCAAGATCGTCCTCAAGACGAAAAAGCTCAACAAGCGCACAAAGACCGAGGAGTGGCTGGCCGAGCCGCAGGGTCCGGCGCCCAAGAGCGTGGCCATCATTCACTGCGTCGGCTCGCGTGACGCCAACTACAACCCTTACTGCTCGCGCGTCTGCTGCATGTACTCACTCAAGTTCGCACACCTCGTGCGCGAGAAGCTGCCGAGTGCCACCTGTCACGAGTTCTACATCGACATGCGCGCCTTCGGTAAAGGCTACGAGGAGTTCATGGAGCGCATCAAGGCCGAGGGCACGCACGTGGTGCGCGGACGCTCGGCCGAGGTCTGCGAGCGCGATGGCCAGCTGCTCGTCAAAGGCGAAGACATCCTCGAAGATCAGGTGCACGACCTGCCGGTCGATCTCGTCATCCTGGCCGTTGGCGTCGTGCCCGCTCGCGGCACGCGCGAGCTTGCCGAGATGCTGGGGCTGCCCCGCGACGCGGACGGTTGGTTCTCGGAGCTCAACTACAACGGCGAGCCGACCCACACCGAGCGCGGTGCCGTCTTCGTGGCTGGCATGTGCCAAGGCCCGAAGGATATTCCCGACACCGTGGCGCAGGCCTCGGCGGTGGCTGCCGGCGCGCTGCGCAGCATTTCGAGCGGGCGAGGCACAGGCGACTTGAGCACCATGAGCCTGAGCGACATCGAGTCCCGGTCAGCATCCCTGCGCGGCCTTGCGACCCCCATTCCATGAGGTGACCCATGAGCATTCGCGTCAATCCCAAGCTCGTCAATGAGCTCGCCCTCTACGGCGCCGAGGACGTTCAGAAGTGCTACCACTGCGGCAACTGCACCGCGGTGTGTGATCACGCCATCGAGAAGTTCTCGTTTCCACGCCGGCCCATGCGCCTGTTGCAGATGGGGCTCGAGAAGCGCCTGACCGAGTCGCTGGAGCCCTGGCTCTGCTACTACTGCGGTCAGTGCTCGACGCAATGCCCCCGCGGTGCCGAGCCGGGTGAGACGATGATGAGCCTGCGCCGCTGGCTCACCTCGCGCTACGACTTTACCGGCATTTCGCGCCTCTTCTATCGCTCATGGAAGGCCGAGCTCGGCGCCATCATCGCGGTCGCCTTGCTCACCGGCCTTGGTTTTTTGGCGTACGGTTTCCACAACGGCAGCATCCACGACTACGACGGACCCAACGCGTTTCTTTCGAGCGCCGTGGTGCATGTCTTTGACTGGACCATGGCGAGCGTCCTCGCGCTGCTCCTCGGTATCAACGCGGCGCGGATGTGGTGGCTAACGACCGGTGGGAACACGCGCATTCGCGTGCCAGCGTTCTCGTACATCAAGCACATCCTCGCCTTGCCAATTCATTTCACGACGCAGCGCCGCTACGCGGAGTGCACGACGACGAGACCGTGGCTCGTGCATCTCGCTCTGATGAGCAGTTACGTCACGCTCCTCGTGCTCATCATGTTCTTTCTCGACCGCATGCAGGCAGGTCCCGAGATCGTCTGGTCGGTACACGCCTTCGGCTACGCGGCCACCGTGGGCCTGCTGCTAGCCGCCGTGACGGCAATCTACGGCCGCATCAAAAAGAGCGCGCCGCACTATCAGCACTCGCACGAATCGGACTGGATCTTTCTCGGGCTGCTCTTGGCGGTGACGATCACCGGCGCGGCGCAGCACCTGTTGCATCGCTTCGGCATCCCGATGGCGGCCAACATCGCCTACGTCATCCACTTGATGCTGGTCGTGCCCATGCTCGTGCTCGAGGTGCCGTTCAGCAAGTGGTCCCATCTCGTCTACCGCCCGCTCGCTATCTACCTCACGGCGCTGCACCGCGACGCCATGGCACGCGACGAAGCGCAGTCTCCCGGATCCGCGCCCGCCCAGAGCGCAGCGTAACGAGGCCAACGATGCAAGAGCTCAAAATAGGCGTCTACATCTGCAATTGCGGCAGCAACATTGCCCATACCGTCGATGTCGAAGCAGTGCGCGAGGATGCCACGACGCTGCCCGGTGTCGTCGTGGCGCGCTCGTACCGCTACATGTGCTCGAACCCGGGCCAAGAGATGCTGGTCAAGGACATCCAAGAGCATGGCCTCAATCGCGTCGTCGTCGCCGCATGCAGTCCGCGCATGCACGAGCGCACGTTTCGCCACGCCTGCCGCGCCGCGGGACTCAATCCGTACCTGTGCGAAATGGCCAACATCCGCGAGCAGTGCAGTTGGGTGCACACCGACAAGATCTTGGCCACGGCCAAAGCGAAGTCCCTGACGCGCGCGGCGGTGGCTCGCGTCGCTCACCATCAGCCGCTCGATGGGCTCACCGCGGATATGTGTCCGAGCACGCTGGTCGTCGGCGGCGGCATCGCGGGTCTCACCGCGGCGCTCGAGCTCGCCGAAGGCGGTCATCAGGTGTTTTTGGTCGAGAAAGAAAAGCACCTCGGCGGCAACCTCGCGCGCGTGGATTTGACCGCACCACATCTCGACTCGGCTCGGGACTTGCTCACCGAGCGCGTCGTGCGCGTGAGCCAACACCCCAAGATCTCCGTGTGGCTCGGTTCCCAGCTCAAGAGTCTGTCGGGCTTTGTCGGCAACTACGCCGCCGCCATCGACATCCCGAACGGCGGTACGACACCGGAGCGCAAGCAGATCGAGATTGGCAATGTCGTCGTCGCCACCGGGTACAAGGAGTTCGATGCGGCGCGCCTGACCCACTACGGCTACGGCAAGCTGCCGAACGTCATCACCTCGTTCGACTTTGAGCGCATGGTCAAGAGCGGGCGCATCGAGATGAAAGACGGTCGCCTGCCGCAATACGCGACCATCATTCACTGCGTCGGCTCGCGCAGTCCCGCGTTCCACGGCTACTGCTCACGCGTCTGCTGCATGACGGCGCTCAAATACGCGCAGGAGCTCAAGAGCGCGGTGCCGAGCTGCTACGTCGCCGACGTCTACATCGACATGCACGCCTTCGGCAAAGGCTGCGAGGACTTCTACAAGAAGACGTCCGACGCCAAGACCATGTTCCTCATGTTCGACAAGGGCGAGCACCCGGTGATCCGCAAGGCGGCGCCGGGCGACGACTGCGACATGGTCATCGAGGTCAATGAGCGGCTCTCGGGCGAGCGCATCGAGGTGCCAGCCGACTTGGTCATTCTCATGGTGGGCATGGAAGCACGCGCCGACGCCGGCGAGATGGCGCGCCTCGTCAACATCAGTCAGGACAAGGACGGCTGGTTCATCGAGAGCCATCCCAAGCTCGACCCGGTGGCGACAACCACCGACGGCGTCTACATCGCCGGCACCTGCGCCGCTCCCAAGGACATTCCCGACACGGTGGCCCAGGCGCGCGCCGCCGCGGCCCGCATCCTCGGCAAGATCGCCAAAGGCAAGATCGAGATCGACGGCGTCTTTGCCGAGGTCGACGACCAACGCTGCTCGGGTTGTCGGGTGTGCAACGAGCTCTGTCCTTACAGCGCCATCGAGTTCAACGCCGACAAGAAGCGCAGCAGTGTCGTCGCCGCCGTCTGCAAAGCCTGCGGTGCCTGCGTTGCGAGCTGTCCGTCTGGCGCCATCACAGGACGACATTTCACCGACGCGCAGATCTACGCCCAAATCGAGGGGGTGTTGGCATGAGCTTTGAGCCCAAGATCGTCGGTTTTCTGTGCAACTGGTGCTCGTACACCGGCGCCGATTTGGCTGGCACGAGCCGCATCACCTACCCACCCAACGTGCGCGTCATTCGCGTCATGTGCTCGGCGCGCATCGACCCAGCGTTCGTCTTGCGCGCGCTCGCCGACGGCGCCGACGGCGTGCTCATCTGCGGCTGCCATCCCGGCGATTGCCACTACTCCGAAGGCAACTACAAGGCGATGCGGCGCTATCCGCTGCTCAAGCGCATGCTGCGCGCCCACGGCGTGGAAGAGGAGCGCGTACGCCTCGACTGGGTGAGCGCCAGCGAAGGACAGCGCTTTGCCGATATCGTCGCCGACATGACCGAGCGGGTCCGCCGCCTCGGCCCGTGTCGCATCAAGAGCAGCTTGCAGGCCGATCAGCAGGCGAGGTGAGTGGTGAGCGAAAAGCAAAAGCTTCAAGTGGCCCTCTACTGGGGCGCGGCGTGCGGCGGCTGCGACGTCGCCGTGCTCGACACACACGAGTTCGTGCTCGATCTCTCCGCGATTGCGGACATTCGCTTCTGGCCGATTGCCGTCGACGGTAAGTACAAGGACGTCGAGGCCATGGCCGATGGCGAGCTCGATCTCGCCATCTTCAACGGCGCCGTGCGCAACAGCGAGAACGAGCACGTGGCCAAGCTCCTGCGCCGCAAGTCCAAGACGCTGGTGGCCTTCGGCTCTTGTGCACATCTCGGGGGGATTCCGGGGCTTGCGAATCTGACCACCAAGGACGAGATCTTCGCCACTGCGTATCTCGACAATCCGTCCATCGAATCAGGCAATCGCACGGTGCCGCATCCGAAGACCATCATCGACGGCATGGCGCTGCACATCCCGAGCTTCTACTCGCGCGTCTATCGGCTCGCCGACATCATCGATGTCGACTACTTCGTTCCCGGTTGTCCCCCGGCCCCGGCACAGGTCAAAGCGGTGCTGCTGGCGGTGGCGAGCGGGGCGTTACCCCCTAAGGGCTCGGTGGTCGGTGCGTCGGAGCGCAACCTCTGCGACGAGTGCTCGCGCCAAAAGGGCGAGAAGAAGCTCAAGCGCTTCTATCGCTCGTTCGAAGTCATGCAAGATCGCGAACGCTGTCTGCTGGAGCAGGGCATTCTCTGCATGGGCTCCGCAACCCGCGGCGGTTGCGGCGTGCGTTGTCCCACCAGCAATCAGGGCTGTCGTGGCTGCTACGGGCCGGGGCCTGGGGTCGTCGACGCGGGAGCGCGTTTTCTCTCTGCCGTCGCGTCGATTGTCGACAGCAAAGACCCCGAAGAGATCGACCGCATTCTCGACACCGCACCGGATTTCAGCGGCACAGCCTACCGCTTCGGCTTGCCGGCCTCGACCCTGCAGAGGAGACATCGTCCATGACCCGTACGATCACCATCGACCCAATCACGCGCCTGGAAGGGCACGGCAAGGTCGAGATCTTTCTGCACGACGACGGCTCGGTCAAAGACTGCTTCTTTCAGATCCCGGAGCTGCGCGGCTTCGAGCGCTTCGTCGTCGGCCGTCCGATTGAAGAGCTACCGCGCATCGTCACCCGCATCTGCGGCGTCTGTCCGGCGAGTCACCACATGGCGAGCGCCAAGGCGGTGGACGGGTGCTTTGGCAACGAGGTGGCGCCGCTCGCCCACAAGCTGCGCGACATGTACTACCACGCGCACTACATCCACAGTCACATCGCGCACTTCTATGCGCTCGCCGCTCCCGATTTTGTCTGCGGCCCGGACAGCGATCCGGCGATGCGCAACATCCTCGGCGTCGTCGCCAAGGTGGGTCTCGCCATCGGCAGCCAAGTGATCCGGGCTCGCGCCATGGCGCAGGAGATCCAGCAGATCATGGGCGGTCGCTCGACCCATCCGGTCTGGTGCATGCCCGGCGGCGTTAGCAAGGGTCTCAGCAACGCGGAGCTCGAGCAGATCCGACCCATGGTGGCCGAGCTGTCGAAGTTCGCCGACTTCTCGCTCCAGCTCTTTCGCGACGTGGTGCTCAAGAACGACGTCTACCGCGACATCATCGTCGCCGGGCCGTACACCCTCGACGTGCACAATATGGGGCTCGTCGACGACAACAACGCGCCGAATTTTTACGACGGCAAGGTGCGCGTCGTCGACTACGAAGGTAAAGAGATCTGCAAGTACGCGCCGGCCGACTACCACCACCACGTGGCCGAGCACGTCGAGTCCTGGACCTATCTGAAGTTCCCCTTCCTCAAGCAGCGCGGCTGGAAGGGCTTTACCGAAGGTCGTGACAGCAGCATCTACTGCGCCTCACCACTCGCGCGTCTGAACGTCGCTGATCGCATGGCGACCCCCCGGGCCCAAGAGGCCTTCGAGGAAATGTTCAACACCTTGGGCGGCCATCCCTGCAAGGCGCTCTTGGCCAATCACTGGGCGCGGCTCGTCGAGATGGTGCAGAACGCCGAGATGCTCGAGCGCTACTGCGCCGATCCGGAGATCACTGGCGATACGTACCGCGTCATCCCGCGCGGGATTACGGGCGAGGGCGTCGGCGTCGTCGAGGCCATGCGCGGAACCCTGACGCACCACTACACGTGCGACGAGAACGGCATCTGCACGAGCGCCAACTTGATCGTCGGCACGACCAACAACAACGCGCCGATTCAGATGGTGACGCGCAAGGTGGCCCGGGCGCGC
>CAYHNK010000212.1:0-8596 GCA_964357695.1 uncultured Bdellovibrionales bacterium
GCACGGTGCGCGGCAGTGGCGAGCTCGCCCAGCTCTCCTACGGTGGGCAGCTTGGTCGGTGGCAGACGCTCGAGCAGACCGACGTGGACGGTAGCCGCGCCGACAACACCTTTGTCACCGGACGGACGGCGCTGCAGCTCGTGCGCGTGGGGCGCTTCCTCTACGCCATTGGCGGGCGCGATGCCGCAGGCACCGTGCGTAACGACACCGAGCGGGCCGAGATCTTGAGCCAGAGCTCGGCTCCAGCGGTCCAGTTCGCGCGCGTCGTCCCGTCAACGGACGTCGCCTTCGCCAGCGGTTGCGGCAGCACCGAGCTCTTACCCGCGGGCACTTACTACTACCGCCTCGCCGCAGTCACCGCGCGCGGGGAGGGCCTCGCCTCGCGCTCGTTCGCCGTGCGCATCGAGCCGAGTCAAGCACCCGCCTGCGTCGAGCTCCAATGGGAGCAGCTCGAGGCCGCCGTGGGACCGCCGGAGCGTCTTGCCGCCGACGCCTACATCGTCTACCGCACAACAAGTCCCGATGGCTCGGCCCAGACGGAGCGCTACCTTGCCACGGCGGCGACGGCGGCACCCGCCACATGCCGGCGCGCCGACGGCTCGGCCACCAGCTTCAGCGGCTGCCAGGCCTTCTATGATACCGGCGAGGGCGACTTGGCACCGGCCCCCGGGCCGGTGAGCTACAGCACGCGCAGTGGCACGCTCGCAGCCGGATTCTGGGCGTATCGGGTCTCGACCCAATACGGAGCGAGCTTGGAGGTCGCCAGCGGCAAGCGGACGGTGTACCAGCTCAGCGCGACGGGCGGAGTGGATCTCGCGTGGGCTGCGGTTTCAGGAGCGTCCGGGTACTGCATCTATCGCACTGCCACGGTGTCAGCGACAGCCGCCCTGGCCTCGGTCGCGGACACGCAGCGACTCGCGTGCGCGAGCAGCACGACCTACGCCGACAGCGGTACGACGGCGGGTGCAGAGCTGGCACCGGAGCCCTTCGGGCGCCTTTCGCGTGGCATGCTGAGCAAGTGGGAGGTGGTCAAAGACAGCCTCGATCAGCCGGTGCTACTCAACACCGCGCGGTGGGGCCACGAGGCCCTGGCGATCCAGGTGGCGCCGAGCACCGCTCCCAACGACGTGCACCACTACATCTTTGTCACCGGCGGGCGTCCGGCGATCGGCGCCAACGTGACTTCGGTTGGCACGACCGAGCGTGTCGAAGTGTCGGCCCGTACGGGCGACTTCCTCGTCGACGCTCAGCAGCCGAGCGCGCATTGGGCCTACGAAGTGAAGAATCGCACAGGCTCGTTTGCCTGCGACGGCACGACGCCGGATGCCAACTGCGTCCTACTCACCATGCCGCGCGCGTACTTCTCCATGGTCACCAGTCAAGGACGCGGCGCGGGCGCTCGACCCGAGCCGTTCGACGATCCGTGCGCCATCCCGGACCGCGACGGCGACGGCTACAACAGCGTCGCCTGTGGCGGCGGTGACTGCGACGATACGGACTCGCAGTTCAACCCCGGCGCTCCCGCGCAGTGCGTGGGCGAGCGCAATCGTCAGACGTGCGGTAATTGCTGTCTGCTCGCCGACATCGACACCGACGGCGACGGCTACCCGGCCATCACCGACCCGGTGAGCGGCCTGACCTGCTGCGACTCGGCTGCCGCGCTGTGTGACTGCAACGATGGCCTTGCGAGCATCTATCCTGGTGCCAACGACATTTGCGGCGACGCGATCGATCAGAACTGCGACGGTCAGGACACCGCCTGTGCGTGCCCATCGCCCAGCGATTGTAGCTGCTGCACTCAGGAGCCGCTGCTCTCGGCCTACGATCCCGACGGCGACGGTCTGTACATTGCCGGTTCGGTGTGCTGCAACCCGAGCGCCGGCTGCAACTGCGAGGAGACAAGCTGTACGCCGTGGCCGCCGACCACCCTGGACTTTCACTGCTGCAGCCAGCCCGAGGTGAGCGCGCTCTACGACCCGGACGGCAATGGGCTGTGGGCCGTCGGCTCACCGTGCTGCGCTGCCGACCCGACGCACTGCGAGTCGACGAGCTGCTCGCCGTGGCTGCCGACGGCAAGCGATTGCAGTTGCTGTTGGAGCGATGCCGCCATCCGCGCACAGTATGACATGGACAACGACGGCCTGTTCGCGGACGGCAGTGTCTGCTGCGTGCCCGGCGCGACGACTCCCGGGGGTGGCTGCCCGTGCGAGGTGTGCGATCCGTTCCCACCCTCCGGCGGCGACTACTCGTGCTGCACGCACCCCTCGATCTTGCCGACGGTCGATCGCGACGGCGACGGCTACTTCGACGCTGCGAGTGCTTGCTGCAACCCGAGCGTGCAGGCTTGCGACTGCAACGATCTCGTAGTGGCCATCCATCCGGGTGCCACCGAGCTGTGCTCCGATGGCATCGACCAGAACTGCGACACCATCGATCCGCCGTGTGTCAATTGCGACGGCGACGGCGACGGTTACGACTCGGCCGATCAGGCGGGTTGCGGTGGCACCGATTGCTGCGACGCCGGCAATGAGCCGTCTCTTGGCTGCTCAGCCGCAGCACGGGCGAGCATCAACATCGGCGTCGTCGAAAACAACTTCGTCAACTGCGAGGACGGCATCGACAACAACTGCGACGGCGTCGATTCCTTCTGCGCCTTTTTCGCCAATCCGCAAGACAGCGTCGAGCCCATCTACCTCGTCGTGCTCGGCGGTGCGAGCGCTATCGCCTCCGGCAGCGAGACGGGCGTCGACAACAAGGGGCTCGGCTACGAGATGGCGGTGATCGAGACCAGCGGCACGAGCCCGCTCTTCGGCCACCTCGCCTGGGACGAGCCGTGCACAGCGCTCGCTGAGGGCAAGACCTGCGTCAAGGGCTGGGAGCTCGACACGCAGTATCCGACGGGCACGAGCTTCAGAGTCGGTGTCGAAGCGCTGCTCTATGACATCTACGTCTTCCGCTTCGCCGGCGGCGCGCCGTACAGCCTCGCCGACCAGACGTCAGTCAACCGCGAGGCCTTCTGCCTCTACTCGGTGTCGACGACAGACCCGGTGCCGAGCGTCTGCCCAGATCGGTCGGCGACCCCGTCGAGCTTCGACATCAACGATGATCTCATGGGCGTCGGCCAGCAGAATGTCGGCGGCGGCGTGGGCAACGGGCGCCTCATGTTCACGGCGCTGCGCCTGTTCAGCAAGCTCTTCTTCATCGGCGGACTCAATGGCAACGGCGTCGTGTTGCCAGCGGGAGTGCAGGTCGAGCAGGCGAATCAGTAGCGGCGAGCACGTCGCACACTCCGGCGCTCAGCGGCTCCAGTCCACGACCTGCAGGCCATCGAAGATCTTGAAGTCCGCAACGTTGTGGGTCACAAGCGTCAGGTCTTGCTCGGCGGCGATGCTGGCGATCTGGCCGTCTACGAACTGCGGCGGCCGTCCCTTGGCCGTGAGACGGGCACGCTCTCGCGCGTGCCACTGCGCAGCACCCGCCGTATACGGAAGCAACGGCAGTGTTGGTCGCAGCACGTCCAGCAGGTAGTGCTCGATCGCGGTGCGACGTTTGCCATCGGCGAGTCGCATGCAGCCGAACCACATCTCGTGCCACACCGGGGCGGGGATCGCCGTAGTGCCCTCGTATCGCTGTAGGCGACGCATGACCTTCGCGTCGGGTCTCAGGCGGAGCGGCTCGGCTAGTACATTGGTGTCGAGCAGGTAGGCGAGCGTCACGACTCGATCTCTGTGTCGCGGCCCGCGGTTCGATCACGCGTGTCGTCGAACACATCGTCGAAATCTGAGCCCAAATATTGGCTGCGAAATTCCGCGAGCCGATCCGAGAAGCGCGACACCTTGCCCGCCATGCGCGCATACGCGTCCGCCGCGATCACCACGGCAACCGGCTCGCCGCGCCGTGTAAGCTCCACGATCTGTCCGGCCTCCGCCTCGTGCACCAACCGCGCGAGGTTGTGGCGTGCGCCCGCGATCGAGTAGTGTTTCGTCATAGCTTTAATATGGCCATCTAAATGGCTATTTGTCAAACAGTCGCGGCGGCGCGCCGGCCTAACGCACGGCCGCGGGCGCAAAGTCCGAAAAGTAAACGTAGTCAGCGACCTTCGAGCGCAACAGCTCGCCAAAATCCACGGGATTTTCGGCGTTGGCCTCGACCGGCACGAGCGTCTTGAAGCTCGCGGGATAGCGCGTGTGCGATTTCAGCGGCGCCGTAAACTTGTAGCGCACGTGCCCACTGCCGATGACCACCATCACCTGCCGCTCGGAGTCACTCGCGGCGCGCAGATGATTGGCGATGGCCTCGCCGAAGGTCTCGTCCCAGATGGCCTGCAACCGCACCATGCGAGCGAGCTCGGCTGGCGGTGGATTCGGTCCCATGTGATCGCGCAGGGCGTCTTCGAGATACTTGCGATAGGCCGGGTTCGAGAGATCGATGTCCTTGGCGATGACCTTCTGCTCCTCGGGGGTCAGGCACTCCCATCCCTTGTCGACCATCTTGCGGCGGATGCTCGCCTCGACGTTGAGGCCCACGACGTCGAGGCCGTGCGTGCCGGCGTGGCGCAAGAGCTCGACGTACATGGGGTAGTATTTGCCAAAACCGTCGCGGATCTTCGACTCCAGCTCGGCTTCGGAGATGTCACCGCGCACGTAGGCATCGAGCGTTGGCTGGGCCGAGCGATAAAGAAACTCCATCGCCAGCGTCGTCTTGGGATTGCGGGCCGACAGCTGGCGCAGGATGTCGAGCTGCAGCGCGTGATGCGCCAGATTGTCGTGCGACTCGGAAACATAGATGACCTGCGCGTGCCCGAGGCGCTGCATGAGCGTGCTCTTGTCGATGAGCTCACCGGTCTTGAGATCGAGGACCTTGGTATAGAGCGTCGGGTAGTCGATGGCATTCAAGATGCGCAGCGTCTCTTGGGTCTTGGGCGAAAGCGGGCGCGGCTTGCCTATTCGACCCGTGGGCGGCGCGGGCAGCTGCGGGCCCGGCCGTGATGGCGCACCCGGTTGGGCTTTGCGCGAGAAGACGTCGATGTCGGCATCAGGTGCGAAATCGCTGACGGCCAGCACCGCGTGCGAGCGCGTCGCAAGCTGCTGGGTGTCGCTGGCACACGCGCGTTGCCGTGCTACCGGTAGGATCTCGGCACTGCTCACGGGTAGTTCTTCTGGAACCAGTCGAGGCCGACGTTCCGCGGGTCACGTTCCTGGTAGAACTGCTGGAGCGTCCTTGCCGCGTCCCACGACACAGGCAGGCCGTCGGCGTCGCGCTGCGCGTTGGTCGCGCGGTACAGGTCCTCGACCAGCTTCGACTTGATGGCATCTGAAACGGCGGCCCCCTCGAGCTCGCGCACCGCGCGATCGACCGTGCCGCCGCCGAGGGTACGCCCGTTCGCCGTGTCAGCACGGATGGTGTTCACAAAACGCGTCACGCCGTCGCGCGCGCACGAGCTTGCCGGTTGCCGCCAGAAGGCGCCCTTGATGGGTTGCTGCAACCCGACGCCGAATCGATTCGTGAGATCTGCGCGGACGCCCTCGTCGATGGCGGGCGGACGACCGAGACGGCCGGGCCTACGCAAGTCGTACAAGTCCTGGGCGATAAACTGCTTGAGATCGGCGCATACCTCGGGGCTATCGGCGAACGCACCGATGCTCGCCGCAACCTCATCGGCGGTGGCGAAGTTGTCGCCAATCATGGCAGTGCGCACGTCGTCGATGAGCTTGTCAGCGATGTTGGGAATGGGCATGGCAGCGGTATCGTCAGGTCTAGCGATTGGTTGCGCGAAGATCGAGCGAGCGATCGTGGGGCACGCCGAAGCGGCGCAGGATCTCGGGACCACGCGCGCCTGCGGCCGCCCGCTCGAGCACGATGCGGCGACCATCCTGGGAGGTCAGGCGCACAAAGGGCTCCGTGTCCGCCGTGTCCTCGATACGCTCGACGAGGTGACGCAGTGAGCGCACGGGCTCTCCCTGGGCACTCGTGATGAGCACGCTCTCGAGCTCGTGGTAGCCCTGGTTGACGGCGTCGGCGAGGACCTTTTGCAGCACCACGGGCTCGCTGCGCTCCGGGGTTGGCGCGCCATGTTCGTAGAGCGCCACGAGATCGCGCGGCGCCCGTTGCCACCACGCCTCCCCCCACGTCTTGAGGTAGTCTTTGGTGAGCGGCACGAAGACGAGACCGCCAAATACGTAGTAGGAAGGGCGCACGTCGTAGCGGTCCTCGGCAACGAGATACGCGGGCGCGCGCAATGGCACGACGCAGGTGAGCACACCGCCATCGCGCCAGACGCGCGCGTTGAGCAGCTCACCGACGCGGCGCTGCGCCACGAGGTAGTCGTAGCTCACTTGCTCGTCATCGCGAAAGCTGACGGTGCCATCGGCCGCGAGCGGCACACCGTCGAGCTCGAGCAGCACGTCCTCTTCTTCGAGAATGCCCCAGGCGGAGCCACCGTAGGCGATGCGCGTGACGAGCACCCCACCTTCGACCTCTGCCGGCAGGCCCAGCTGGCGCCGATGTGCCTCGGCCTCGAGCGCTTGCACGGCAATGCCGAGCGCGGGAAAGCCATCGATGATGCCCTCGGCGACGTCCGTAAGAAAATGTGAGATCACGGGCGCCGCCACGATGTAGCCAATTTGCTCAGCATCTTCGAGGGTTTGGAAGGCAAGTCCGACGAGCTCGCCATCGTAGAGCACCGGCCCGCCGCTGTTGCCGTTGTTGATGGCGGCGTCGACTTGGAGCGCCAGCAGGCGCCGCTGGCTCTGGGCGTACTGCACCACCTCGACGCGTGAGACGATGCCCTCGGTGATCGACAGGCGGTCGCCGCCGACCGGATAGCCGCACACCGAGACCCGCTCCGACAACTCCGGCACGCCGCCGAGGCGCATGGGTTGCGTGCCGCTGAAAAACGATGGGTCCTGGACACGCAACAGTGCCAGGTCGCACTCGTGCCCGAGAGCCTCTACTTCCGCGACATACTTACGTGTTTTGCCGTAGCGTCGGACCTCGACAAAGACCTGGTTCTCGACACAATGGGCGTTGGTGACCACCCGCAGGCCGGCGCGCGTCTCGATGATGGCCCCCGAGCCGAAAGCGGAGCTGGTGCCGGAGGTCTGCCAGGGCTGATCGTAGTCCGGCGCGTCGGAGATGGTCATCACCTTGACCACCGATCGCAAGAGCCGGTCCAGCCGGGCTTTCGTGACAGGCGTCGTGGCATCCATGCTGCCATTGTAATGCGCCGCCCAGACAGGTGCCTATGGGTTGTTATTTATGACGCACAGGTGATTGGCGACAGCGTCGCGGGTCAACGAATGTAGATGCGGTACGTCCAGTAGGGACCGTATCCGGGACCGGCGTTATTATCCGCGGTGCCACAACTCGCGCCACAGCCGCAGTCGGTGCCGATCCACTTGTAGGAGCCAGCTTGTGGTCGCGTAGTCCAGAGATTCGCGGCTGAATCTACCCACAGCTCGACGTCCTTGTAACGATAGCAGTCGTTGCCGACCCCGCACGTGCTCTCGTTCATTTGGGTTCCAAGCCCTGGTTGGTTGTCGTCACCTTGCTGCGTGTAAGCGTCGACGCCCAGACGCACACGATCGGAGTTCGGATTGATGATGAGATTGGACCGTAGCTGTGTACCGTTCTTGATGATCGCTTCATACGCATAGACCGCGTCGACGCTCTGACTCAGCACCGCTGTCGTCTGCACCGTGTTGTTGGCGGCGTCGAAAAAGACGTCGAACGACTTCGACGGCATGCTCCAAGCCTTCCAGCCAATAACGTTGCCATCGGCCCCGGGGTTCGCGACTTGCACCATGATGTTCGTCCCAGAGATTAACCAGGCCGCCGGACTCTTGTAGTCGTGCGTCAGGTGGTTTTCGAACTGACCCCACTCGGCTTCGTCCCTCCAAAATCGGGTGTTGGTAAACGAGACGCAGTTGCCGTCGGCGGGCTCAACGTTGGTCACCAGCGTCCAGCCTCCTCCGAGCGTCGTCATGTCGCAGCGCACTCGAAATGCATCGGCAGCGCTCCCCCCCGTCGGATCAATCCAGTAGACCCCATCGCCGCGGCTCAACCCCGCATCCAGGATTGCCTGACAGGACGTCGGCGCAGCTGCCGGACTGTTGAGCACCGGCGGATGCGTATGATCCGAGCGCGCCACCGTCGTCGCCGCGCCGTTGCCACCATAGACGCTGCTGTTCAAGGTGGCGGCGTCGACACAGCCCGTGCACGGCACGCCAGGCACACCCTGGATGCCCTGAATGCCCTGCTCACCACGCAACACGGGCACTGTCGATTCGCAGGCACCCGCCTGGTTCGCAACTTGTAGCGTGTACGTCCCCTCGACGATTTCTTCCGGCAGCGCCACGACGAGCGTAGCGTCATTGCCGCTGCAGATCTCGGGCGTCCAAGAGTGGGTTGCATCGCTCAGAGTGACCGTAGACCCCTCGAGATTGACGCCGCTGATGGTGATGCGCCTCTGGACCTGGTGAGACGCCTCGCCCGCGTTGTTGTTGACGGCGCCGGTGCCATCAATGCTGGTGATGACGGGCGCATCGGCGCGCGCCCCAGGGACACAGACGTCGTTCTGGCAAATGAGCGTCGCATC
>CAYHNK010000213.1:0-8578 GCA_964357695.1 uncultured Bdellovibrionales bacterium
TCACCCTGCGCTTTCTCGTCAGTGATGGCCTCATCGACGAGAGTGCGGCGTGTGCCGCTGCGCCGCCTTGCCCGGCGAGCTTCAGTGCTGATACGAGCTGTTGCGAAATCGCCATCACCGTGCTCGACGTCAATTGAGCCGCCGCTCGGGCGATGCTTCGCTCCTCGATGTCCGAATCGACCATCACTGACCTGCTGCTTCCCGGAGCGCACCACACGGTCGAAGATTTGCCGTCTTCGGGACTCGCGTATCTGCTCGCATGCGCGCCGCGGAGGACGCCGCTCGTAGTCGTCACTGCCGACGACGAGCGCGCCGAGCGGGTAGCCGCCGATCTCGTTGGCTTTGGCGTCACGGACACGCTGCTCTTTCCCGGCGAGCCGCACACCCCATTCGAGATGGTCTCGCCGGACGCCCATCTCGTCGCCCAGCGCCTGGCCGTGCGCTACCGCCTCCTTGCGGGTACTTCCCCCGCGGCGATTGTTGTTTCCGCCCCCGCACTCGCGGGTCGCTGGATGCCCGGCGACGCCTTTCTCGACGCTGCGACCACCTGGAAAGTCGGCGACGAGATTGCCCGCGGACGCATGGCCGAGGTGCTCGTCTATTGCGGCTATCAGCCGGTTGCCCTCGTGGAAGATGAAGGCACGTTTGCCGTGCGCGGCAGCGTCGTCGATGTCTTTCCACCCGGCGAGCGCCGGCCGCTGCGCATCGATCTCTTCGGCGACGACATCGCCTGGATCAAGACCTTCGAGCCGCAGACGCAACGCACGCTCGAAGCCCGCGATGCGCTGGCCATCTATCCCATTCGCGAGACGCTCTTTGACGACGGTACGGTGGCGCGGGCCGTGCAGGAAATCGACCGGCTCGCTGATGCCACCGAGATCCCGACACGGCGTCTGCGTGCCGTGCAGGAAGAGATCCAATCGCGGCACTACTTCTTTGGCGTCGAGGCGCTCTGGCCCGCCTTCTTCGCGCGCAGCGAGTCGGTCCTCGAGACACTTCTCGGCAAGGACGTGGCCGTTGTGCTCGATGATGGCGAGGGCGTTCGTGCCGCGCTCGAGTCGTGGTGGCGGCGGGCAGGTGAGGAGCACGAGCGGGCAATCGCGGAGCATCGCGTGGCGCTGCCTGTCGAAAGCCATCTCACAACAACCGCCCAGGTCCTCGCCGAGCTCGGGCCCAAGGTGCAGCTCGAAGCGGTGCGGCTCGCCGATGATCGCGCGCAAAGCGTCGTGCGCCACGGTCTTGCGGATTGGCGCGAGCTCGTGCGCGAGATCGAGCTGCGGCGCAAGGATGCCTCGCGGGGCGAGATCCTGGACCCGGTCGAGCGCGAGCTGCGACGACGCATCGAGCAGCGCTACGAGATCTTCCTCACCTGTCACTCGCGTGGGCAGGCAGAACGACTGCGCGAGCTGTTGCTCGGACGCAAGATCGATCTGCCCATCGAAGAGCAGCTTCCTGACCCAACGACCTTTGGTGTGCCGCGTCGCTCGCCGCGTATCGCCATCGCCGTGGCCCCGATTGGCGCGGGATTGCGTGACGAGCAACGTCGCGTGGCGCTGCTCTGTGAGGCAGAGCTCTTCGGTGCTGCGGCGCCGCGGGTGCACAAGCGCCAGAGGGCGCCCGCCGAAGGACTCAGCACCCTGCGCAACCTCGCGGAAGGCGACTTGGTCGTGCATGTCGATCACGGCGTCGGGCGCTACCTCGGGCTCAAGCGGCTCATCTTCGGCGGCGTCGATGGCGACTACGTTCGTCTCGAGTACGCCGATGGCGATGCGCTCTACGTGCCGGTCTATCGCCTCAGTCAGTTGCAGCGCTACCGCGGCCCCGGTGCCGAGGTACGCCTCGACAAGCTCGGTGGCACCCGTTGGCTGCGCGCCAAACAGCGCGTGCGTGACGCCGTCCTGGCAATGGCACACCAGCTCCTGGAGCTCCAGGGACGGCGCAAGGCGCTGCCCGGCTTTCGCGTGCCCGAGCCCGACGATCACTTTCGGGCGTTCGAAGCGACGTTTCCCTACGACGAGACTGTCGACCAGCAGCGCGCCATCGACGACGTGCTCGCCGATCTCGCCAAGGAAAACCCCATGGACCGCCTGGTCTGCGGCGACGTGGGCTTTGGCAAGACCGAAGTGGCCATCCGCGCCGCCTTTCTCACAGCTACCTCGGGTCGCCAAGTGGCGGTGCTCGTGCCGACGACGGTCCTTGCCGAGCAACACGGAGTGACGTTTCGCGAGCGACTCGATGGGCAGCCCCTGGCTATTGAGGTGCTCAATCGCTTTCGCTCGCCGAAAGAAACGCGCGACATCTTGCAGCGCACGCGCGAGGGCAAGGTCGATATCCTCATCGGCACGCATCGTCTGCTCTCGGCCGACGTCGCCTTCGGCTCGCTCGGTCTGCTCGTCGTCGATGAGGAGCAGCGCTTTGGGGTACGCGACAAGGAGCGCATCAAGCAACTACGCTCCCAGGTCCACGTGCTCACGCTCAGTGCGACGCCAATCCCCCGGACCCTGCACATGGCGATGGTGGGCCTGCGGGATCTATCGATCATCCAGACGGCGCCGAGCGAGCGCAGCGCCATTCGCACCGAGGTGACGCGCTTTGACGAAGAAGTCATTGCCGAGGCCGTGCGACGCGAGCTGCATCGCGGCGGGCAGGTGTTCGTCGTGCATAACCGTGTGCGCTCGATTGGCGCCATGGCCGATCTCGTGCGCCGTCTCGTGCCCGAAGCCAAGGTGGCGGTCGGGCACGGTCAGATGAGCGGCGCGTCGCTCGAAGAGGTGATGGTCGACTTTGTGCAGCGCAAGACCAACGTGCTCGTCTCGACGGCCATCATCGAAAGCGGCCTCGATATACCGTCGGCGAATACGATGATCATCAACCGCGCCGACACCTTCGGTTTGGCACAGCTCTACCAGCTGCGCGGTCGCATCGGGCGCGGACGCGAGCGAGCCCACGCCTATCTGCTCATGCCCCGCTCAGACAAGATGACCGCGGACGCCACCGAGCGCTTGGCGACTCTCAAGCGCTTCTCCGATTTGGGCTCGGGCTTTCAGATCGCCAGCCAAGATCTCGATCTGCGCGGGGCGGGGGATTTGCTCGGCGGCAGCCAGTCCGGTCACATTGCCGCTGTCGGTTTCGAGCTCTACACCGAGCTCTTGCAGGAAGCCGTCGAGCGCGTGCGCGGTCAACCCGAACGCGCGCACGTCGAGCCCGAGCTGAAGCTGCCGGTCGTGGCGGTGTTGCCGGAGAGCTATATTCCCGAGCCCATGCAGCGCCTGTCGTTCTATCAGCGAATGGCGCAAGCGAGCCGCGACGAGACCATCTTCGATGTCTTTGCGGAGATCGAGGATCTGTACGGCGAAGCGCCCGAAGAGGCACGCCATCTCGTCGAGACGATGGTGATCCGACGACGGCTCGTCGCTCTCGGCGGCGCTGCGCTCGCCGCCGACGTTGTTAGCAGCGTGCTCAAAATCGGGGTCAGCTTTCTTCCCGACGGCGCCATCGACCGCGCAGCCGTCGTGCGGCTGTGTCAGAGCGATCCGAAGCGCTACCAGCTCTTGCCCTCGGGACGGCTGGTCATCCAACAGCCGCTGCAAGCGACGCCGGAGTCGACGATGCTGTTGCGCCTCGTGCGCGATGCGGTCGGTGCGCTGCCGATCGCGCGTGCTGCGACCGCGTAGTGGTTGCTACCCCCGCACAAAAGGATTTGTTCGCCGCTCGATGTCGATGTGCGTCGTCGGGCCGTGGCCAGGGACGACCTCGATGGATCCCGAGAGTACGTAGAGGCGCTCGCGAATGGAGCGCTCGATGGCGCCAAGGTCCCCGCCCCATAGATCGGTGCGTCCGATCCCGCTGGCAAAGAGCGTATCGCCCGAGAGGCACAGCTCCGCGTGCGGGATGACGAGACAGACCGAGCCGGGCGTATGACCGGGGGTGTGCAGCACACCGACCTCATGCGCACCGAAGGGGATGCTCGTCTCGTCGGGAAGGGGTCGATCCATCGGCGCGTGCTCGGGGAGCGGCAGGCCGATCATACGGGCCTGCACCGGCAGCATGTCGTGCAAGAAGCGATCGGCGTCGTGCAAATAGGTTGGCGCATGGGTAGCGCGACTGAGCGCGAGCGTGCCACCCACGTGGTCGATGTGCGCGTGGGTATGCAGGATGCCGACAAGGCGCAGCTCGAGCGCGGCGAGGCGCGCGATGATGCGCTCGGCTTCGTCACCGGGATCGACGACCAGGGCCTCGCGACTCGTCTCATCGCCGAGGATACAGCAGTTGCAGCCGAGCACACCGACCGCGAAGCTTTCGAAGATCATGGGAGTGCTATAGCATGGTGGTGCAAACGAGCGCGTCTACGGCGTGGTGTAGCTCACCGTCAGGTTGTACGTGCCCGCCGCGTAGCCGCGGATCATGACGTACGCGCTCGACTGGCTGCTCGGCACCGTGAGATTGCAGCTTTCCGCGGCACCCGACGTGTACGGACGGCAGTCGTAGCTGGTTGTCGTCGGCGCCGCACCGAAGCGCACGTAGAGATCGGGGTCCCCCGTGCCGGTCATCACCGCTGCGAAGCTCGTTGCGGGAACGACACTGAAGGCTCCGAGCTGTACTTGAGCTGAGGCGGCGATGCTGCCGCTGTAGGTCTGCGTCGCTGGCGTGCCGCCTCCTGTGCTGCTCGGCTTGGTGTAAGTGCTCTTTACCGAAAAGGTCGCCGCGGTGTAACCGCGCACCATGACGTACGCCACCGTCTGGCCGCTCGGCACGGTGAGGTTGCAGCTCTCGCTGGCGCCGCTGAGATACGGCCGGCAGTTGTACGAGGTCGTCGTCGGTGGCGCGCCGAAACGAACGTAGAGGTCAGGGTCGCCGGTACCGGTCATGACCGAGGCGAAGGTTGTGCCGGCGACGACGCTGTACGGACCGTACGTCTTGCTGGCGCCCTGCGCGACGCTGCCGGTGACGGTCTCGCTTACCACCGTGCCACCCGGAGGAGGGGGCGGTGGGGGCTGGCCCGGCGTTCCGTACAGGAGCGCGGCGCCGCTGACATCGCGGCTCGTGAGCACGAGGCTCCAGTCGCCTGTGCCGTTACACTGAGGATAGTGCATGACCGATGCCGAGTCGTAGGTGGTCAGCACCCGCCAATTGTTGTCCTCAAAGCACGTGCCCGCCTCGGGGCGCGTGTGCTCGTGACGAAAGCCGAGCACGTGACCGAGCTCGTGGCGCAAGATGCCCGTCACGGTGAGCGGCGGCGTGGTGCTAAACGAGCTCGCGTCGATGAGCACGTTGCGCGTCGAGCGCGTTTGGTCGGGGAAGAAAGCGCGTGCCAGGTACTGACCGGCCGCGTCCACGGGATTGACATCAAAAAGGACGTTGTTGTTGGCTGCCGTGCAGCTCGCATCCTGCGCGCTCACGTAGTTGAAATTGACGTTGGCGATGGCCTCCCAGGCGCCGGTGGCATCGAGCATGGCCTGCACCACGGTGCTGTAGTTGCTGCCAAACGAGGTGCTTACGCAGTAGGTGAGATTGACCTTCTGCGTGTCGGTCCACTTGACGTCGACGCCGCCGCTCTGGTGCACGATGAGCGCGCCGCTCTGGACGATCTTTTCGTAGAGCTCTTCGAGCTGCTTGATGTCGGTGTACGGCGTATCGCCATCGGCGATGTAGACGCCGGTGCCGGGCTCCTCATACGTCATGCCGAGAAATTCCTCGAATGTGAGGCTCGCGCGATCACCCCCAGCCTCGATGGTGACTGCGTCCCCGGAGTCGTTGCCCCCGCATGCGGTCGTGACGAGGAGCGATGCGACGAGCGGCAACAGCAAGCGTCTTCCTGAAGTCATAGCCGTCCTCCCGGTGAAATGACGCACATGCTAACGATTGCGATCACAAGACGTCAAGGAAAAAGATAATTTGCAATTTGTCATACTATGCGACGCGATGCATTACGCGCGACTATGGGGCGTCTGCATGCTGGAGTCGCGTTTGCGCCGCTGAATGTATCGATGCCACGTGACGTAGTACCACTATGCCTATGCGTTTGGTGATCGCTGCTCTGTTGCTCATCGCCCCGTCCGCCCGTGCCCTCGATGTTACGAGTGCCGCAGAGCGGGCCCGCAACGTGCTCGACTACGTCGCGGGGCGCGAGGATCTGGACCCCGCCGCCAAGGCCAGCTGGGACGCGGCGCTTCGAGGTCGCTTCGGCGGCTCGGCCCTCACGCCGGGTACCGACGAAGGTATCACGGTGGCAAAATCGGTGGTCTCGGCGGCGATCTTCTTCGCTGTGGCGCCCGATGTTGGCGCGCGCGCCGCCTACGACGCCTACCACGACACCGCTCGGTGGGTGCCGGCACCCATCGCCATCAACTACCAGGTGCTCGGGTTTCAGGGACGCAAGCCGAAAGCCAATCCGCGTCAGCTGACCTTCAATTTCCCGCGCTACTTCAACGAAGAGATCGCCGTGGAGCTGGTGCTCTGGTGGGATGAGGCGCTAGCCGCTGGACGCATCAACGAGCACGAGCGCAACGAAGTACGACGCCTGCTCGCCGAGACGCGCGCGCTGATGCGCCCCATGCTGCTCGCGCGCCTCTTCGAAGCGACGAAGCTCGCGGCGGGCGCACGCGGTCAGGGTACGAGCTCCGAGCTTGCTCGTGAGCTCGCGCGCCTGGAGGACGAGATCCAACGCGACTACCGCGCGGTCGCGCAGACGGCGGCCGTCTACGAGCGTCGGCTCCCTGCCTACGAGCGCTATCGGGCGCTCGCCATCGAAATGGGTGCCACACCGCAGCCGGCGCCTCCGGTCGCTGCGGCGCCCCCCAAGGCAGTGGCCCCGCCCCCCATGCCCAGCAAACCGCCGCCGCTGCCGCCGCCCGCGTCCGATAGCGTGGCCGAGCATGAGCAGCCAGAGGCGCCGTCTTCCGAGGCTTCGCGCTCCACGCGCGTCCCCGCGCCGCTCGCTGGTGAGTCACTCGTGCAGCCGTTTCAAGGCTGGCAGCAACGCCTACAGGCGGCCGCGAAGACGTGGATCGGCGTGCCGTATCGTCTCGGGGGGACGAGCCGCAGTGGTGTCGATTGCTCGGCCTTCGTGCAGCAGTCCTATCGCCAAGGGGTGGGCATCGAGCTACCGCGCAACAGCGAGTCGCAGTCGCGCACGGGCACGGGAGTGCAAAAGGACAGTCTCAAGGCGGGCGACCTGCTGTTTTTCGACACGCTCGAGCGAGGACGCGTCACGCACGTCGGTCTGTATCTCGGTGACGGTACCTTCGTGCACGCCAGCTCGTCGCGCGGCGTCACGCAAGACCAGCTCGACAAGGCCTACTATCAGCGCGCCTATCGGGTGAGTCGCCGGCTGCTGCGCAGCTGAGGCCTCAGGTCCCACTCTCAGTCAGGGTCCGGCAGGAGCTTGTCCGGATTGAGCAGGCCATCGGGGTCGGCGGCCACGAGCGCTGAGCGGATGAGCGTCAGTCCTACGGCGCCCTTCTCCTGCGCGAGGTACTTGCGATGATCGCTGCCCACGCCGTGCTGGTGGCTGATGGTCCCATGGTGGGCGAGAATCGTCTCGCTGGCCGCGGCCTTCAGCTTGCACCAGCGGTCGAGTGTCTCGTCTGCGTCCCGTGCTCGCGGCCAGAGGAAGGTCGTGTAGACACTCGCGCCCACCTGATAGACGTGGGACAGGTGCGTAAAGACCAGCACACGCTCGCCAAGCGCCGAGCGCAACGCGGTCTGGAGATCCATGGCGAGGCCGAGGACCGCCGACCAGGGGACCGCGGTTTCGACGGTATCGAGGGCGTAGCCGTGGTCCCACAGCGTATTGCGTAGGTAGGGGCTGAGAAACCGGGACGCCTTCCACTTGCGGCCAATCACCGCGCCCGCCACGAGGCCACCGTGACGACGGCAGATGTCCTCGACCATGTGTCGGGCAAGGCGCACGAGGTGCGTCTCGCCGGTGACGCCATAGATAAGGAGGCATCTCCCCGCACCGTAGCGCAACAGGCGTAGCCCGCGGTCTGCCCAGGACACGAGCCCCCCTGCGCCGGCCAGCGCGAAGGTCGTCGCGGTCTCCTGCGCGTCACTTAGGCGCAGCATCGAGACGGGTACACGCGCCTGTGCGATCGCGCGCACAGCCGCGACACCGCCTGCCCAGTTGTGCAAGAAGACCCCGTAGAAGCCCTCCTCCTGCGGTCGCGGGTGCACGCGCACGGTCGCCCGCGTGAGGAATCCGAGGCGCCCTTCTGAGCCGAGGACGAGCTGGCGAACGTCGGGGCCGGCGGCGCTGGCGGGCACGGCGGGAAGATCGAGCGGACCGAGGAATGTCTCGAGATGGCCACCGACGAGCTGCTCTTCGATCCGACCGTAGTGCGTCGACTGCTGACCGACCGAGCGCGTCGCGACCCAGCCGCCGAGCGTCGACAGCTCGAAGGACTGGGGGAAGTGGCCGAGCGTGTAGCCCAACGGTGCGAGCTGCGCCTCAAGACGAGGGCCTCGCACCCCGGCCTCGAAGGTCGCAAGCTGCGAGGGCCCATCGAGGTGCACGAGCTCGTCCATGCGCGAGCGGTCGACCGTCAAGTGGTTTCGAGACCCGAGCGCGCTCGACAGG
>CAYHNK010000214.1:0-8540 GCA_964357695.1 uncultured Bdellovibrionales bacterium
ATGGGAAGCGGCCCCAGCTCCGGCGTTGGCGGTACTTCGCTCTCGTTGGCGCCGCTGGCTGCGGCCGCCGCTTCACCGTCGGCCGGCGTCTCAACGCGTGCCTGAGCGCGCTCAAGCACACTCTCCTCACACAGTATCGTCGCCTTGGCCCGCAGAGCCAAAGCAATGGCATCCGATGGCCGAGCGTCGAGGGCGATCGTGCGTTCCTGCTGCGTGAGCTCAATGCGCGCGTAATAGGTGTTGTCGCGCAGTTCGACAATCGCCACCTGCGCAACCGCAGCGCCCAGCTCGGTGATCGCCGTCTGCAATAGATCGTGAGTCATCGGACGCGACAGCGCCACGCCCTCGAGCTCGAAGGCGATAGCGCTCGCCTCGATGACACCAATCCAAATTGGCATCACCCGGGTTCCCTGCGCCTCGCGCAGCATGACAATGGGCGCATTGTTCGCCGGATCGAGCGTCAACCCAGATACCTGCATCTCGCGCAGCATCGGCGTTTAGTTAACGACGTCCCATGCGTGCCGTCAAGGAGTCCGTTCAAAGACGCCCAACGCCTCGACGTGCGCCGTGCGTGGGAACATGTCGTAGGGCTCGAGCGACGCGAGCGTGTAGCCCCCACCGACGAGGATGGCAGCATCGCGCGCCAGCGTCGCAGGATCGCACGACACGTAGACGAGCCGTGATGGTCCCATGCGCGCCAGCATCTCGCACGCGGCGCGCGCCCCCACACGCGGAGGATCGAGAAGCATCGCATCGACGTCGCCGCACGTGGCCGCCGCGTCGGCATCCACTGCGACCCGGTGCTCGAGGGTAAGCCCGGCCGCCGCCGCATTGCGCCGGGAGAATTCCACCGCCCGCGCCTGTGATTCTGTGGCGATAACCACCGCCCCGGCCGCCGCCATGGGCAATGAGAAATTGCCGATGCCAGCGTGCGCCTCGAGCACGCGTATACCGAAGTGTGGACGGACTGCCTGCAGCACCCCCGTCACGAGGCGATCGTTCACCTGCGGATTGGCCTGCGTAAAGAGCCCCGGCTCAAAGGCCAGGGTGAAGGCCTGCTGCCGCGCGTGGTCGTAACGCAGAATCGACTCGCCCGCTTGTGCGCGTACGCTGGGACCGAAGACGGCGAGGCCCTGCAAGCCCGTCGCTGCGACGATCTCCTCGACCCACGCCGCGCCACGCTCGAGCTCGCCCTCGACGTGCACGCGCGCCGCCGCCGTCGCATCGACACGGGAGTAGGCGATCTCCACCGCACGCAGGCGCACGCCATGGCCGAGCGGCGCGAGATGCAAGGACAGCTCCGTAGCCGCCGTCTCGAGCTCCGGCCACAACACTGGACAGTGCGACAGCGGCACCACCGCATGGCTACCGCGCTGGTGATAGCCGAGCTGCCATCGGCCGCGCGCCCACTCGGCATGCAGGCGTACCCGATGGCGATACCTCCAACCGTCCCCGATACTCACGAGCGGCGCAGTGCGATCCCGCACATCGAGACGCCCGATGCGCCGCATGGTCTCGATGAGGCGCTGGCGCTTGTGCTCGGCGTGGCCGTCGAGCGACAGTGTCTTGAGACTACAGCCGCCGCACGCCTCCACCTCGCAGCGACTCGGTTCCCGTTGCGGCGACGGCTCGACAAGGTCGGCCATTTCACCGTACTGCACGCGACCACGCGCGGCGCCGAGACGCACCCGCACGCGGTCCCCTGGCAAGGCGCGCGGCACGAAGACGACCCGGCCATCGGCGAGACGCCCGACACCGTCGCCGTCGCTGCCAAGGCCGTCGATGGCTAGCTCGACGAGGTCGCTGGCGCCGGGCAGCATGTCACCTCCACTCCACTCGCGCGCCCAAGCAACAAGGCCGCTGAGCCCTCGCGCACGGCAATTTCGAGAAACCCCTCGGACCCCTCGAGCACGAGCAGGTCGCCGCGTGGCCCCTCGCCAAACGTGCGCACCCGCACTGCCACGTGCCCGTCGACCATCACCGACCACGTGGCATCGAACGCCGCGGCCGGAATGTTGGTGAGCAAGTTGCCAAAGCTGTCGGCCACGAGCACCTCGCCGCGCACTTCGCGCGGACCCACGTGCGGCACCGGCAGGGTCGACGGGCAGGCATCATCAATGGGTGTGCCCACGGCCTCGAGCGGCACGCCGGCCGCGAGCTCGGCGGCGACCGGTGAGAAGATATCGCGACCGTGGAACGTGGCCGAGACCGGGTGCAAAAAAAGCTCGCTGCGATCGAGCACCACCGCGCGCGCCCCCGGCTGCGTCAAGGCCAAGCCGAGCACGCCGTTGTCGGGCCCGACAAACGACACCCCGCGCGCCTGCACGGCGATCGGACGCCGGTTGGTACCCACCCCAGGGTCGACGACGACGACATGGACCGTACCCAGCGGAAAGGCGAACGCCGCGGCGCGCAGCATGACTTCCGCGTGGCGAATCGCCTGCGGGGGCACGAGATGACAGATGTCGACGAGCTGTGCGTCGCGAAGCGCCGAGAGCAAGACGCCCTTCATCTGCGCCACGTACGGCGAGTCCAAACCGAAGTCGGTGGTCAACGTGACGATGGGACGCGACATGGTTACCTGCTCCGCGGCGGCGACAGTACCGCGCCTGCTGCGACCGCTTCATCAACGACGGCGGCTTCGATACCCCAACGACGCGAGACGGCCCACAAGTCGACCCCGAGCGCCGGGACGGGGCCGGCATTGCCAGGCAGGCCCATACCGATATCCAGCACGACGCGCGGCACGCCGGCGCTCTGTTGCACCGCGGCGCCAAGTACCCCTGCGTCCGCCAGCGCCTGCGCCGGCTCGAGCACCGCCTCGCAACAACAGTCGCAACCATCGAGCACGGTGCACCACTCGGCCTGCGTGCGCGCGTGAAAGACCGTCGTAAGTGTCGCGATGACGTCCGCAGCGGCCTCCCCAGTCGCGAGGCCCTTGTCGCGCAGCTCGGGGCAGCCGGCACGACCACAGAACGCCGCGAAGAACTTGGGCTCGAGGGCCGCCAGCGCCATCCACTGCCCGTCACGCGTCTCGTAGACGCGGTAGCACGGTAGTCCGCCAGCGAGCGGCGCTTCTCCCCTCGGCTCGCTCGCCCCGGCGGCGCGACGTGCGAGCTCAATGCTCATCAGCGCCAGCGAGCCACGCGCCATCGACACGTCGAGGTAGCGTCCCTGCCCCGTGCGTTGACGCTCGAGCAGCGCCGCGAGAATGCCGATGGCCGCCTGCATCGCACCGCCCGCAAGATCTGCCATCTGCATCGCGGGCATCGTGGGCACTGCATCCACAGGTCCCGTGGCGCCAAGCACACCCGCGCGGGCGAGGTAGTTGAGGTCGTGTCCCGCACGCTCGCGCAGCGGTCCGTGTTGGCCATAGCCAGTGATCGAGCAGACGATGAGGCGTGGGTTGGTGGCACGTAACGCCGCCTCATCGAGTCCGAGCCGTGGCATCACGCCCGGTCGAAACGACTCGACGAGCACGTCGGCCCGCGCCGCGAGCGCCGCAACGAGCGCCACTCCTTCGCGGCGCTTCAGATCAACAGCGAGGGAGCTCTTTCCTTGATTGAGCACGGCAAAAGCCGCCGACACCCCATCACGCTGCGGAGGTACGAGGCGCACGGGATCGCCGCCGGCAGGATCCTCGACCTTGACGACATCGGCCCCGAGGTCGACGAACAATTGGGTGAGATACGGTCCCGGAAGCAGCCGCGTGAGATCGACGATGCGCACGCCGTCCAGCGGTCCGCGGGAGCTCGTCACAACGAAGGGGCTAGCTCAACAGCGCGTTGAGCTTGAGCGCGAGCGTCATGTCGCCCGCCACCTTCAGCTTGCCGCTCATAAAAGCCATCTGGCCGTTGAGCTTGCCGTTGATGATGTCGATGAGATCCGTCGCGGCGATGGTGATCGTGCACTTGGCTTCGCCCTCGCCTTCCTTGATCGTACCGCCGCCTTGCGTGAGATCCACCACCCACGTACCGGTCTCGGCACCCGTGATGACGAACTTGTAGGTCGCGTTGATCTTCTTCGCCAGATCGGGCGTCGACGCCAGCTTCGCGGGCATGTGCTTCTGGAAAATCTCTCGGGCCGAGGTAACCGCCATGACATTGCTCCTTGTGCACGAGTTACGCGCAGTGGCACTCGGATACCATCGGCCCTGGGGGCGGTCAACGTCGCGATGCGCCGCCGCTACGCTTTGGTACGAAAGTCTTTGCCCACCCAACCGCGGGCGAAAAACAACATCACCGGCGTGGTCATGGCGATGAGCGCGAAGATGAGCCACATGCCACCGGTATCTTGGGTGCCGTCGGCAGGACAGTAGCGCTCCATCATGTGACCCGAATAGAGCAGTGGCACGAGGAACTTCGTGAGAAACCACGGCAGCTGCGCGACGCCCTGGTACTGACCGGCGCGACCCTCGGGGGCAATCTCGGTCGCGTACTGGAGAAAGCGTGCCGACCACATGGCCTCGCCGATGGTCATGAGCACGATGTAAGTAATGAGTGCCGACGGATACGGACCGAGCGCCAGTACGAAGGCCGACGAGCCCATCACCAAGGTGCCCCAGATCATCATGTTGTAGACCTTGGCGCGGTACGTCAGAGCGGTCAGCACCGGCACGAGGATGAAGATAAGGATCGGATTGGCGTTGGAGGCGATCTCGAAGTACTCGCCGATCCAGCCGTGATACGCACGCGAGATATACTGCGGCAAGATGAGCCAGTTGTAGGTAAACAGCGTCTGCACCGGGATGAGCGCGAAGATGAAGAAGAAGAACTTCGCGTCCGCCAAAGGATGTGTCGACACCCAGCCGAGCACACGCGCGCGCATCGTACCGGGTGAGATAGCGATGAGCATCGGCAAGGCCACGACGATGGCCGCCAGCCACCAGCGCACGGGATCGGGCACGCGCCAGACGATGGCCGCGAGAATAGCGACGAGCACCACCCACGCGGTCGCAGGAACACGGGTCGCAGCAGCCTTCGGCGCCGGTGTCGCCACTGCGGCGACCGCCTCCTCGGCCTTCTTGATGGCAGCCGACTCTTGCTTCGCGCGTGCGATGGTCGCTTCGACCGTCTTCTTCGACAACAGCACCACCGTGGCGACAAGGGCCACGAGCGTCAGCGCGGTGTAGACCCAAAACGTGCCGCTAATGCCGAGCCCGAGAAACTCCTTGTCGCGCAACAAAAACGCCATCATGGCGAGCGACGAGCCGGCGTTCATGAGCGCGTACAGCATGGCATAGGCCATCGACGCGGTCTTCTCGGTCGTGAATTGGCGCACCGCGGCGTACGCGGCCGGCTGGTAGACGCCGTAGCCAACCACCACGAGCAGGATGCCGCCAATCGTCACGATGTGCAGCGGCGACCACAAGCCTGCGGGCTGGAGTCCCAACAGGCTCGGCGCCGCCGACATGATCACCCGACCGATGAGCAGCAGCACGAACGAGCCGATGAGCGCGCGGCGCACGCCCCAGCGATCGGGGACGAACCCGAGCACCACCATCGAGATGGCGATGCCCGCGGTCTGGATCATGACCATGTTGTGCGACCACACATCCGCGTGCTCGACGCCGACGAAGATGAAGTCGGAGAAGTGCATCGCCAGGTAGGTCAGGATGCCAAAGTACGACAGCCCTTCGATGGTGTAGCCGAGGTTGATGCCCCAGAGCGCGCGGGGCGCGTGCACGAGATCGATAAACGGCTGGACGATCTCTTTGAGCGGATTGGGCTTTACGGGTGTGGACGCGCCATTTTCATTCATGGCCGCGGCATAGTTGGTTCTGTGCGGCGGGGCAAGAGCCGAAGGCGCCTACTCCCGCACATCGTGCGGCAACGTCCCCGGCACCGAGCGCAGAAACGCGAACGGCGTCTCGCGCAAGAAGCAGGACACGCGCGACATGTAGATATCCGCGTGGCGCTCGACCTGGCGTGCGAGCAGGCTCTTGTCGTTGCCCGCGCGCATGAGCAGCCCCCAACGCGGATTGCTGATGCGCCCCGCCCTCGTCGCGAGCGGCGCAATGAGCTCGTCGAGGTCGGTCAGGCGTTGTCGCAGCTCGGTGGCCCGGGCCTCGAGCGCATGACGGGAGCGCTCGGGCTTAGGTCCGTAGCCTTCGCGCAGCCGCTGCAAATCGAGCCTCGTGACGCACAGCTCGGCTTCGAGCGCGCTCTTCTCACCCATCTTCTCGGTGAGCGTGTGGTGCTCATCCGCCGACGCGGCCGTGGCGGCTAGATCGTCGTCGATTTCGCGCAGGACGAGCGCCGTGCGCCAACGCAACAGGCTCTTTGTCTGATGCACGTCAGAGAAGAGATGATCGCCGACGTAGAGGATCTGATCGCCCGACAGATCGAGCAATGTCTCGACCGCGGTGGCGCTCCCCCCGAGGAACGCGGCACCGGCCCGCAGCGCCTGCGCGGGAGCAAGGAGCCCACGCTCTTCGTCGACCACCTCAAACAGGGCGTTGTGCTGCGAGAAGAAGCTCGGCTTGCGCGCCTCGACGACCACCACATCGAACAGATCGCGCCACGTGCGGCCGCCGGGCAGAAACCGGTCGAAGGCGTAGCTCATCATCGCCTGCGTGTAGCCCCACTCCGAGTTTGTAATCAGTAACAGGCGCTTGCCGGAGAGCTTCTGGTCGAGCAGCGCCAGAGGTGTTTCGTCGTCGAGCTCGACAAAGCGCTCAGGCGCGGCGATGATCTCGGCCTTGAGCATGCCTTCCATGTGGGCTTCGTCGATGAGACGACGAACGTGCTCGTACAAGTCGCGGTAGCCCATCACGTCTGGGAGCACGCGTCGGTCGAGCAAGTCGACGAGCTGCGCGTACATGCAGCCCTTGGACAGGTCAAAGAGCGTGTTGAGAAAGACGTAGCGCGGGTCGGTGAGATCAACGATGGCGCGCGAGTACACCGACCGCTGAGCGCCAAACTCCATTTCGCTCGTTCCGTGAAAGGCGCGATTGACGTAGCCGAAGCGATTCGGCTTGACGACGTTGCCGCTCTCGACGTCCAACACGAGACCGCGCACGATGAGCTCCGGATCGAACTCGAGGTCGGCCACCGGCCAGCCGAGATCGACGAGCTTCTGTTTCAAATGCGCGTAGGCGCGCCGCTCCCACGCGGTGACATCGTAGTGGATGAGCGTGTAGTCCATGTCGTAGCCGATGGCGCGCACGGCGCGCAGATTCAAGGTGCGATTGCAGTAGATGGCGCGTTGCGACATCGTGGTCCTCCTGCACGGCTCTCGGAGTTGCTCTCGACTCGGCTTCGACGTAGACCGGGCGCCATGCTGCACGAGAATCTCATCTTCGTCGTCTGCGCGCCACGGTCCGGATCCACGCTGTTGCAGCGCATGATCGGCTCACACTCCCAGGTCTTTACCCACCCCGAGCCGCACCTCATCACCCCGCTCGCTTATCTTGGCTACTACGACACCGTCGACAAGGCCCCCTACGATCACATCAACGCGGCGCAAGCCTTGCGCGAGCTGTGTGAGGAGCTGCCACGCGGTGAAGAGGACTATCTCGACGCTGTGCGCAGCTACGCGAGCACGCTCTACGAACGGGTGCTCAAAAAGAGCGGCAAGCCCTACTTTCTCGACAAGACGCCAGCCTACGCGCTCGTCCTGCCATTTCTCGCGAAGCTGTACCCGCGCGCCAAGTACGTCGTGCTCACGCGTCACCCGATGGCCATCTTGCACTCCCAGGCGCACTCGTTCTTCTCGGGGGACTATCGAGCCGCGGCGGACACGAATCCCGTGGTCGGGCCTTACGTCAAGGCCATCGGCACGTTCCTGCTCTCGCGTGAGGTCCCCTACGTGCAGGTGCGCTACGAGGATCTAGTGCAAGATCCCGAGCCGCACATGCGGCGCGTGCTCGACCACCTGGGCCTCGCCTTTGAGCCCGGCGTCGTCGAGTACGGCAAGCACAAGCACATCACCAAGAGCTACGGCGACCCGATGTCGGTCGAAAAGCACCAGCGCCCGGTCCAAGACTCCGTCGACACCTGGGCCCAGGATCTCGCCGCTCGCTCGGACGCCCTCGCCGTCGCCCGCCAAATCGCCGACGAGCTCGACGACGCCGATCTTGCCGCGTGGGGCTACCCGAAAGCGCAGCTCTTTGCCTCGCTCACCGGACGTGAGGGACAGGCGACGCGCGCCAAGGGCGCAAGCACGTATCGTCTCAAGCGCAAGGTGCTGTTGCGACTGCGCCAGAACATTCACCACAACGCCTTCGGCGCGGCGGTCAAGAAGGTGCGCTACTATTGCGATGTGCTGTTGCGCAGCTGAGGCCAACCTGCCGCAGTCGCAGCCGCTGACTTGACAGCTGACGACCACCTAGCCTAAGACGGCCCCTCTCTCGCCCCATTTGGGCCGGGACCTACCGCGGCTCGCTCCCGTGCGCGTCCCGATGCGGCATTTTTTGCCAAGGAGCTCCATCCATGAAAGAGCGAAAGCTAGGCATTTTGGGCAAGAAGGTTGGTATGACGCGGATCTTCGAGAATGGTGAGGCCTACGGCGTCACCGTGCTTGAGCTCGGTCCCTGCGTC
>CAYHNK010000215.1:0-8446 GCA_964357695.1 uncultured Bdellovibrionales bacterium
ACCGAAGAACGTCGCCGGATGAAACGTGCCGGCCCCCATCTCCACGTCGTACGGGCGGGCACCGAACATGACGATACCGTCCGTGACGGCTCTCTGTCCGAGGAAGCCTACCGGCTCGCCCGCATCCCACGGTGTTGGTTGCTTGCCGAATGGGTTGTAGCTCGTTTGGGCGACCAGCCCGGTCGTGTCACTGATGGCAACCGTGGATCCGAGATGATCTGCGTGCAGCCACACCTGGCCGAAGGCGGCTTGCTGCTGACCCACGCGACGGGCCACGGAAAGTCCGTTGAGCCGGACATACTTGCGCGTCTCGCATCCGCGCACTTCGAAATCGTCGCCGAGCAACAACGTTTCCCCAGCAGCGTCCGCTACGCCCAGCAGATTGCCATCGCCGTCGTATCGCAGCGTGACATCGTCGATCTGGGACGGTGCGTTGTCAGGACCCCACGCGAGTACATGCTGACCGTTGGCGATAGTGTTGCCGCTCTCGTCGTACTGCACAGGGAGCCCATCGACAGACATGGGCGCATGGGGCCGCGGCTGTCCGGGCGCGGGGTAGGCGCAAGCGACGCCGGACTCAGGATTCGACGACAGATTGCCGAGCTCGTCCAGGCCGTACCAGTCTTCGCTCGATCCTCCCTGCACTCCGCTCGTCGTGCTACGAAGCAGCTGCCCCATGCTGTAGTCGTAACCAACGTTCTGTCCGTCGTGATGCACGATTGTGCCGATGCGCCCTTGGGCGGTTCGACCGCCTGGCACAATTGTTTCGGACCATAGAATCTGCGCCCCCAAGCTCGTGCGCCAATCGATCCACAGACCGGTTTCACGTGCGTAGGTACGCTCGTCGACCGAACCATCCGCGTAGGTCACTTGCTCGATCTGGCCGTCGGCCGCATGCATGATATTCGTGATGATATCGGGAACGGTGGTCAACCTGCCGAGCCGATCATAGCCGATTGGGTTGGACGGCGTCCCCACGTAGTCGCCGTCTGGATACTTGATCCATGACCGGCGTCCCATCGCGTCGTAGCCGTACTCGAACGCGTAGACGACGTTGTCGACCGTGCGGCTGCGGTGCACCAGGCGCCCGGCGACATCGTAGTTGTACATCGAACGGCCGTGACCATCGATCATGCTCGTCACGCCACCGACATTGTAGTATCCGGTTCGAGGCTCGTCGTAGTTCCAAGAGACTTCAACTTGCTCGGTCGACTCCGCGCCGAGCCGCTTCGCGCGGAGTCTTCCTAGCGCATCGAATTCGTACTCGGTATGCTGGCCGCGCCCGTCCGTGGACGACGCCAACTGTCCGCTGGGCAGGTACTCGTAGGAACGTGCACCCGCATTGGGATCCCACTCCCAGTGGAGTAGCCCCACGCTGTCGAAGTCGAACCACCACTCGTTTCCAACACCATCGGATATGGTCCTGAGGTTTCCGCGCGCGTCGTACTCGTACTCAACATCCTGCGGCTCGTAGACGACAAAGTCGCGCGTAAATAACTCGCGGGTGGCCGTAACTTGGCCGTTGGCGTTGAACCATTCGGTAAACGTTCCATCTGCGGTAGTCATCTCGATGCTGTCGAGTCCATATGTCCACGCGCGCACGCTGGCGCCGCGTGCATCTTCGATGCGCGTCGGCCGGTTCTGCTTATCGAAGAAGGTCCGTACTAGGTAGGGCGCGACGTCGCCTTCGAGGATCTCGCTAGAGTAGTGCGGGCGAGAGCTAACAACCGTGCGATCCCGTTCGTCGTACCACCACATGCGATAGATCGTATCGGCAGGGCTTGCGTACGGTCGGTACGCGGCAACCCAGTAAGGCCGACCCACGCCATCGTAGTACGTCCGCGTCCAGTACTCTTCGGAGGCATCTGCCGCAGTTTGACGCACGCGAACACTGCGGCCAGGGAAGGACGTTGCGTCGATGTAGTCGATGGACGTCGTCGTGGCGAGCACCCCCTCGATGCGAATAGGGCGGCAGTACTCGTCGTACTGGATTTCCGTCGTTCTCCGATCGGGTGTACCGACGAGGCGAGGCTTGCCGCACACACGGTCCCAGGTGAACAGCTGCGCGTGTCGATTGTCGCTCGCATACAACGCATCGCGGGCCTCATCGACAAACACGCCTGTGCTATCAAAAACTCGGGACCACTTGGTCGCGCCCTCCGGACCCGTTTCTGAGACCACGTTGCCAAAGCGGTCGTATGCGAATTCATGCGCGAGATAGTCGCCGGTATGGTCGTGCCAAACCAGGCGAGCGGTAGGCAGCCCCACCACCGGAGGAACGAGGTCCGAGCTCGCATTGTCGTAGCGATACTTGGTGTCGAAGAGAACGGTACCGGCGTTCGTCGTGCCATTGAATGTCGTCACGCGGGCTAGTTTGCCGGTAATGAACGCCTCCAGGTTCGGCACGTAGGTCGATCTTGTAGTGGTCTCGTCACCCAACCGGTCTGCAAAACCGTGGTCCGTCGAGAGAGTCACGTTTCCGAATGCGTCGTAGACGAAATCTCTCGCCGTTTGGATGAATTCGCCGCTGGCCTCGTCGTACACTGACAACGTTTCGCGCCCAGGTTGCACCCGGTATGGCGCAGCAGACGACACGCCCTCGAGCGCAACTTCACGAGTCGCCAACTCCACGCCCGAGCCGGACATTAGTGAGCTCGCAATCGGATAGCTCCCTATCCCGGGCTTTTGGAGGTACGTTGTGAGCACAAAGGGGCAAGATTCCGCGTCGGATTCGACGCACGGAAGATAGCGCCACACCTTGCCGAACCCGAGAAAGTGCGTGCCATCGTAGTTTGCGCCCTCGTAATGATAGGTTGTCACGGATGTCTGCGCGGCGTGCTCATACATCGGCGCAAGCGTACGCGTCATTGAAGCAACGGTGTGGATGACGCCCGGAAAGTGAGACACCGGCCAACGCGTCGACGGAGTATATGCTACGCGGTAAGTGGCACCAATTGAGTTGTCCACACTGACCAGTAGGTCAGACGGTTGCTCAGCGTGAACATAGAAACTGCTGATACCGCTGCGGTCGCTGCGAACCCAGTCGAGGCGTCCATTTCCATCGAGGTCGCACAGAATCGCATTTGTCTCGTATTCCTCCGGAACGTCCCACACAAAGAACGGAATCGCTTCGGCCCAGGAGAGACTCTCGGAACGCCACGAAGTGCCGGAGTTGGCCCAGAATGCCCGCTGTCCAACGGGCGTACCAGAGACGTAATCAACGCGCGAAAGCACGAGGTCAATGCGGCCATCGCCGTTCAGGTCACCGATCCGAAGGCCGGTATCCCAGACAGAGACGGCGCTGTCACGAAAGTATGCGCTGGGAATGAAGCCAGCGGCAGCGCGAAAACCCTTGCCGGTGTTCAGCCATGCATCACGAAACTCGACGTTCTGCCCGTCCCACGTCCCACGATAGCCTTGCACGAGGTCGCTCAGTCCGTCACCGTTCAGGTCGACAGCACGCAGGCCGCCGTCATACCCGCCAAGCTGGTCGTCGACGAAGTGGGCGAAATAGGGCAATTGCAGGAGTGACACCCACTCGTCTGCGCGCACCCACGGTGACGATCCACCCCGGTTGATCCACGCGCGACGGGCCTCCGTTGAGAATGTTGGACTCTCAGCCCGCTTGCCGAAGTAGAGCTGTATGAGGTCGTCACGTCCGTCACCGTTCAAGTCGATTACACGGAGGCCCGTATCCCACGTCCCGGTGCCGTCCGCCGCCGCGTGCGTGTCACGAAAATATGTTGGTGGCGCGAATTCCGGAGCGAATTGAAACCCTGCTCCGGTATTCAACCACGCGGCGGACACGCTCAGCGCGCTTTGGTCGCCGGTGGACGCCACAGCAAGACTTGGTCCGCAAGGCACCCCACCGATTCCGATCGAGGAATCCCGACCGATATAGCTTTGAAGAATGTCGAGAAGTCCGTCACCATTCAGATCAGCGAAGCGGACGCCGTTGTCGCCACCATCGCACTCGATGTCGGCAATCGATGGTAGCTGGTCGGATCCCGAACCACCAACGACGTGCGCGTATGCGTCGTTGCGATCCCAACCCGTGCCATTATTCATCCACGCTTCACTCGTGCGGCCGCTGGCTGTCTGCAAACTGACCAAGAGGTCTGTGAGCCCATCTCCGTTAAGGTCGACAAGTTGTGAGGGGTAGCTGTCGTCAAGAGCTTCCGCGTGCGGAGTCCAGCCGGGCAAATCGGCGTACTTCGTTGAGCTCGTCCATATTCGAAGATGCCCACCATTCACGCTGTAATCGAACGATGGCACAAACAACGGCTCGCCAAAGACACGCCCGTCTGAGTTCACGACTGCGTCTCGGCCATAGATCTCGACCCGTCTCATCGACGAACGACTGGTGTCCGTACTCAAGCCGTAGTGGATAGCGTACGCGCGGATCCGGTCCTGGTTCACAAGCACGTCAATGCTCTTGAGGCGATAGCGGACTTCGCGCAGGTCCAGACCGTCGGAGAAGGTATACACGTCAGGGCGTTGCTCATAGTAAAGGTTGATGACTCCGGCATACGTCCCCGCATACGTTGCGGCCTTCGGGTAGCACGCGCCCGCGTCGCACCACCATTTGTACGCAACTGAATTTTCGAGTGTGTCGCGCACCTCCGACAGACCCCAGGCATAGGTGCTACCCGCATTCACGCGCATGGTTGGTGCGAACGTTGTGCGGGTCCCGTCCGGGGACCACACAAGCCACATGTCTTGCACGTCATCGTATGCAACCCGCATGTAGCTTTCGATGCGGGTGCTGTGCGTTCCACCAGCGACGCAACTTGGGCTGTCGCTGCCGACCGCACACGGAACAAGCTCCTGACCCGCGAGCAAAAACACATCCGCGTCCGTGTAGGTCGGTATCCCTCCACGTGTTGTGCTGCGAACAATTGTTTGAAAGCCGTGCAGCGACCACCCCACTCCTAGCGGACCGTTGGGCGCGTATGAGCTGTACGCGAGGGTGAGCACCGGCTCGAGGCCATGAAACGCCGGAACTTCAATCCGAATCGCCTGGGTGTGTGCGCCAGAACTGAGATCGACGTTCGGCGATACGGGCGATGACGGCACAGCGGGCGCCGTCACGGATCCACTCAGCGGCACTTGGGCGTTGGCTGAAACAACTGCGAGCAGAAGACCAAGAGCCGCCGAGAATCCCAGGACATCGCAAGACACCGACTTGCCGGCAGCCGCTAACCAAGGGGCCGCTTCGTTCAAGCGAAACTTTCGGGTTATCGTGGGCGTCATCAACTATCCCCCTATGCAGATTCCACGTGGGGTAAACACCTGAAGACCAATCGGGATGGTTGTGGGGCACGCGGGCGAGGCCGCATCACACTTCGCCCCATCGAACGGGTTGCACACGACGTCAGCGCCGGCGAACACGTCGACGGGGCAGTTTACGCTCCAGCCGTCACAGATCTCTGGCACGTCGCACGTGCCGATCGCAGCGCGACACACGGTTGTGGCGTCTCGTGCTGTGCATTCTCCCGGCGGTCCCACCGCTGCGCACGTCGCACACTTGCCGTCGCACGGACCGTTGCAGCACACGCCATCGACACAGTACTGGCTGTAGCAGTCACCGACGACAGCGCAGCCGATGCCCAAAGGACGGGTCAATCGCAGCAGGGGCACACCCGTGAGTTGTTGGCCGGCAGCCCGCGCGACTCCGGACGGTTGTGGAGCACCGACGCGACCCCATCCGCGGGCAGAGCCCGTACCCGTGAACCAACCACCACCGTTCGTTTGAACGAGCTCCGTGACATTGGTCTCCGGGCAGCCGGGTAAAAAGTTCTCGTCGACCGCGCCATCGCAGTTGTTGTCGACGGCGTCGCACCGCTCGATAGCGCCGGGGTGCGTCGACGCTTCTCCGTCGTCGCAGTCTCCTCCTTGTCCTGTCGTGCCCAGGGGGACAGCGCAGGCGATCAGCACAGCGCTCGTGGCGCCGAATCCGTCCGCGTCGGCGTCCACGTATGCGATGATGGCGTCCACAGCGGCCGGATCGTCAGCATCGATGCGACCGTCACAGTTGTTGTCGTAGCCGTCGCAGTACTCGGGAGCCGACGGGTAGCGAAGACTGCTCGTGTCATCGCAGTCTCCACCGCGTCTCGCGTAGTTGCCAGGGCGCCAGCACGCCTGCTGCGGAGCGCCGACGCCGTAGCCGTCGTAGTCTTGATCGAAATAGATTGGGTACGAGTCGGCGACGGACGGGTCTTGAACGTCGGGCAGCGCGTCGCAATCGTTGTCGACGCCATCACACACCTCCGTTGCAGCCGGATTGACGTCGCCGTCCCAGTCGGCGCAGTCACCGGGATTGGGAGTGAAGTCGTATGGGGGCGACGACGAGCACGTTCTGAAGTCGAAAGCATCCCAACCGAAGCTGTCGGCGTCACCGTCAAAGTAATAGACGTGCTGGCCCACCACGCCTGGGTCTGCGTCATCGACTAGCCCGTTGAGGTTGTCATCGCAGTTGTTGCAGACCTCTGTCCCCTTGCACGTCTGCAGACCGCAGGTGGACTGGCACGACATGAACCCAGCACTGCCACAAGCGGACGTACACGCGACATTGCTCAGTCCAGGGAGACAGTCGCTGTCGTAGGTCATGCCACCATAGGCATCGACGCCGATGCAGTTCCACCTGCACCCATTTGGCAGAATCACGTCGGATCGCTCCGGCCCATGCTGCGGATCGCACGTCGGGCAAGGCGGGTTGGCCACACATTCGGATAGCGTACAGGCAGCGTTGCACGCGTAGGCGAACGGTGAGCCACACCAGTTATCGCCCGCACACGAGGTATTGGACACCGAGCCCAAACACCCGTCGGCCGACGCTATCCATCCCAGGTCCACTGGACCATCGCCACCCATGTCAATGCATCGGAACTTCTTGTCGCAACCGTTTGGCAGGTGCACGTACCCGAGAGCGCCGACCGCGCTGCACGTGCCGACGATAGGGGGACAGGGCTCAATTGCCGCACACGTACCAAGAACGCACCCAGCACCACACGCGTACTTGCCCGCGGCACCACACGACGTGATGCACGACGTCGTGCTCAGCCCCGAACCGCACGTCGTACTCTGACAAGCAGCAACGGTGTCGATGGTTTGGCACGCGGTGTCGCACTGCTTGTAGCCCGAGGTACCGCAAGCAGTCGTGCACGTTTCACTGCTTGTCGTGCCGTCACATCCGGCAGCCGACGCGTGCCAAGTCCATTCCGGTTCAGCTCCACTGCTGCCAGAGCAAATGTACTTCTTGTCGCAACCGTTCGGCTGCGTCACAAAGGTCGGCGGCGAATTTTCCGAGCAGAACGGGAGGTCCGGTTCCGCCGTCGACACAGACGGCACGCCCAACACGCTGATGGACAGGCATCCAGCGACAGTCCACCGCAGCACCCGGCAGGCACGCATGGGTGACTTGCGTTCCGCAGTCGCGATGACCACGCGGGACTGAACTCGGGCTCGATTCGGGTCGCATGTCACGACAGTATCTCCTTGTCGTGGAGATTCTCGATCACGGCTGGAGCCGCCCCACCTACTGATCCTCGAACAACAACCCCGCGACCCAGTCGTAGGCATTTTGCGCCACGCGGTAGGCCCCGGCCGATACGACAGACCTCATCCCCTCGGCCCTGTTCGCCTCACCACCAGTGACGGACGCGCTCTCGCCTGACGCACGGTTCGCGTACCCACCCGTGACTGACGAGAACGCCCCGCTCGCCACACCGAACCACCCACCGCTGATCGCGGACCTGACGCCCGACGCCTCGTTGCTCTGACCACCGCATACGGTCGCGAGCTCGCCGGAGGCTACGTTGGCGGTGCCACCAATCACGGCAGCATAGTTGCCGGAGGCGGTGTTGTGATTACCGCCGATGACGACGTTCTGGTACGTCAACGCCTTGTTTGCGCCGCCACCAATCAACGCCGAATACGGTGCGAGAAGATCGTGCCCGCCGCCGCTGGCGATGCCGTTGTACGACGAGTAGCTGTGCGCGGCGCCGATGATGAGATTGTGCGAGCCAGTACGTACGTCGGTGCCGTCGTTGCGCAGGCCGTTGTAGCCGATGATGACATTGCCGCGGCCGTTGGGCGCGTGGTTGACACCGACGGCGCTCTGCACATGCAAGTTGGCGTACGTGACTAACACTGCGGGGATGCCGTCGATATCGACTTGGCGCAGGTAGCCGCCAGCCCACTGAGCGTTGCCACTGATGGTCACGGCCGCTCCACCGAAAATCGAGGAGTACACTCCGGACGCGTTGTTGCTCACGCCGCCGCCAATCGAAGACGAGTCCGCCGCCGCCGTGTTGCCGTAACCGCCGGTCACCGATGAGTAGCCACCCGAAGCTGAGCCGTAACGCCCGCCGCTGACGGCCGCCGAACCTCCGCTCGCCGTGCCACCGTAGCCTCCGGACACGACCGCGTACGCGGCGGTGGCCTT
>CAYHNK010000216.1:0-2512 GCA_964357695.1 uncultured Bdellovibrionales bacterium
TTGGGGGCTCGGTCGAATCGGGTACCATCTCCCCGACGAGGAGATGAAGTGGTACCGAGTAAAGCAGAGGGTTGGATGAGCGGGCTCCTCGTACTCGGGCAGCGCCGCGTCGCGGTAGACGCGAGGCAAGACACGGCGGTCGGTTGGCTCGTCGCGGACTACAATTGGGGCGAGGCGCAGGTGATCTCGCTCAAGGAGTACTACAAGCAGATCGGGGAGCCGAAGCAGTTCGAGCCCGCTCTCGCGACGGTGTACAAGCAGTACGATGACGCCAAGTCGGTGTGGGCGATCCGTGGCCTCATCAACGCCTCGCAGATGAAAGATGTCGGCAAGCAGGCGCAGGATCTCCTCCAGCAGATCCAGTCGTGGGCGTCGAAGCAGGGGTCGAGCGTTGTGACGCCCGCGGGCGTCCCGGTCGCGCAGGTGGTGCCGCCGCCGGTCGCGCCGCCGCCGAAGGACGAGGGGTTATTCGGCATGATCCCGTGGTACGTCTACGCCGTGCTTGTGGCGGCCGGCGCGGCCGTCGTCGGTTACTTCGCGGTGCCGCCCATCCTGTCCGCGGTGGCGGCTCGGAGGCTTATCAAGTGAACCGCGCCGTCGCGATCGCCCTTGGCAGTGCTGGCGTCGGCGGCGCGCTGTACCTGGCCTACGACTGGATGTTCGGCGGCGAAGGAGAGCCTGCGCCTCCTGTCGCACTGCCTGAGATGCATCCGAGCGCGCCGTCGGGCACGTCTGGCATCCCACTCACCGAAAACGAAATCGAAGCACTCAAGCGCGTCATCGGCAGCGAGGCGGGATCTGGTATGCCCGCCGAACAGCTCGGGATCGGGTGGACGGTCCGCAATCGATTCCGCGGCAAGTCCATCTATGCCAGCGAGCACCCGTGGCGCGCGCAGAAGGGATCGAAGCCACCGTTTTCGAGCGCGCGATCTGGTAACGACTCGCATCGCAAACTCGCCGTCGAGATCCTGAGCGCGGACCAAAGTGACGACCCGACCGGCGGCGCGACCTCGTTCTTCGAGCCGCGCATGCAGGATGCGTTCGCCAAGGCAGGCACCCTTGCGCGTGCCGGCGAAACGGGCGATCGAGTGATCGACGGCGTCAAGTTGACCGACATCACGCGGTTCAAGAACTACTGCAAGGATGCCGACGCGATCCGCGCCAAGTGGTCGAAGGGCAGTACGCTCTACGCGACGGCGGGCCGGTTCGAGTTCTGGGGAAGCGCGCCGCTCTTTGTCAAGCGCGGTGGCACGCCTGTTGTCATAACAGGCAACGAAGGCGAGGGCGTCGAAGGGCAGACAGTGACTGGCCCTCGCCTTGTACCGCGTGCGGCGGAGATCCGAAAGCGCGGGCGGGCGTCGGCAGCGCGCGGCGGGTTGTTGTTACTTGGAGAAAAAACATGAGACAGAAGAAGAGCACAGAGGCGCGCGCATGGCTCAAGCGAAACAAGAACAAACACGGTTTCGCTTCGAACAGGTTCGGAGAGACGGCGAATGCGCGCAGTGCCGTTCAACGCCTCTACGCCGCAGGCGCGAAGAAAGTGCTCGTGAGCGGCATCCGCGATGAGGCGCGGAGGATTGAGCACGAGGGCGGCCCGTATGCAGACACGCTCCTGGTGGTACTGCCTCGCGGAGCAAAGCGGGATCAAGTGATGATGGTCGCAGACGATCTCGAACCAGACGAGAGTGGTTTCGATCGAGGCAGGCTCAGACTCTGGTGGGACTGAGAGATGAAGCGCCGCGAGCCCACCGACAAGCAGGTTCAGCGTGAGACGGCGCTGACCTGGGCAAAGCGCGCGATCCGCTATCGCAAGCGCGCCGAGCGCGAGTGCGGCGAGAAGCAGTGCGAATGGTGGCGCCGCTTCGACGACGCGCGCCACGAGGCGCTCGAGCACGCCGCGCTCGTCGGTGATCGAGGTAAGATGGTCGCGCGCGTGCAGGCGATGGTCGACGTATCACGAAAGGAACAAGTACGAAGATGAAAAAAAGTGCGCTCATGCATATCGCCGATGTGTACGATCTCATGGCGGAAGCGGAGACGATCGGCTTATCGTCGGCTGCTTACATCGACATGATGCGGGACATTGCGAGAGAGGCTCGGCGTCGGATCGTGAAGGAGACGAAGCGTTCCCGATTGCGATCGTCGAAGGGAAGGGTGAAGTAGATGCTCGAGCACGCCGCGCTCGTCGGCGATCGAGGCAAGACGGTCGCGCGAGTGCAGGCGATGGTCGACGCGAAGTGAAAAGGACAGGTCCGAAAATGAAAGCAGGTGAGACGGAGATTCTACGCCAGGTGATGGCTCTCATGGACACCGCGGAGCAGATCGGGCTCTCGTCGCACGAATACCGCGAACTGATGCACTGGATCGAGCGCGAAGCCAAGCGGCGTGTCGTACGAAACGCCCGCGCCCACTACCGCGGACCAAGGAGACGCTGATGGCGCGGAATCACTATGACAACTGGTCCGAAGTCCTGGCCGCCGATCGCAAGTACGACGTCCTCTACTATCAGGCA
>CAYHNK010000216.1:2522-8426 GCA_964357695.1 uncultured Bdellovibrionales bacterium
CGCTCGACCATCGCCCGCGCCCCGTTCGCGTGGTCCGCGTGTACAAGAACAAGAAGATCCGGTTGGCCCCTGATGTGGTGGACATGGACGCAGACCCGTTCACGGCCGACCGCGGGCACCTCGACCGCTTCAAGTGGCTCGACTGATGCTCGGCCACGGACAGCGCGGAGCGCGGCATCACCACGGCGGGGGGCGCAGTCCTCGTCCCTGGGGGTATTTCGACTCGTCGCCAGTCGTTTACTACACACCACCGCCAGTCGACCTGTGGCAGGCGATCGCTCTGCTGCAGATGCTCAATCAGCCGCAGGTGGATTACTTGCCTCGGCTGGCCGACCCGTCGCAGGTGCTCGACCCGCTGTTCAGGCCCGAGTTGATGGTCGACCTGTCGCAGGGCATCGACCTGTCGCGGACGCGCGGGACGGGCACGTTGCAGCCTCTTCCAGGCCCGAGCGTCATCGGGCTGTACGGTCTGTTCGAGGACGACTTCGAGCCGCACATGGTGGGCGCCGCGCCACCGCGCCCGCGCGGCCTGCTGGTCCTCGGCCAGAAGAAGATCAAGAAGGTGTGGAAGCCACGCAGACTGAGAGGATGAACAACGGGCACCTGGGCAACCCCGAACACGATGGCGAAGGCGCGCAAGCTCGCGAAGCTTCTCGCGAAGTCGTTGCCCGCGAAGAAGGCGACGGACGTCCTCTATGACCTCGTGGGCGACGATCATCTGTTCGACGCGATCGGCGCAGATGTCCGAGACGGATTTGGTCAGAGCGACGTGCGCTACGCCGTCGCAGAGAAACTCAAGGAGTGGGACGAGTACTACCACGCATCGCCAGAGTCGTGGCGTGACAAGTTCTCTCCCGCAACGTGGGTGGCGCTGCGACGCGCGTACAAGAAGATCCTAGGGTAGAGGCGACGAAGAGCATGTGTGCAGGAGTCTCTAGATGAGCGCCTACGATGACGCACCACCCTCGCGCGGGCTACTGACGCTCGGCCAGAAGGCGTCGCTGCGCGCGAGCGCCACACCCTCTGGCAACGAGGGTGCGCCGGTCGTGCGCCGCGACGAGGATGTGGACGGCGTCTCGAGAGCCGTAGACTCGCTCGGTTTCCTCGGCGGCGGGCTCCTGCTCATGTCGCTGTGGTCCAAACATCCCGTGTGGGGATTCGTCCTCGGTTCAATGCTCGGATCGCATGCCGCGACGCTCGTCAACGCGGGCATCGCTTCCGCGAAGGACGGCGGAGCAGGGGCGGACGCCGCCTCGCACAGGAGTCCGCGATGAAGTGGAAAAAATTATCATCGTTTTCCCACGAAGTCAGAGCGTGGCAGACGCGCGTAGACAGCCGCAGGTACACGATTTACGAGATCTCTCCCCGCGATGGGGACCTGTACGTGCTGGACGTCTTTCCGAGCGCGTGGGGGTATGAGGTCTTCGTGGACCGCGACGGCAACGAGACGGACGTCAGGACGTCGCGCGCGAGCTTCCAGTCGAAGGCGGAGGCGGTGCGGGCGGCGCGCAAGCACGCGCAGAGGAGTTCACGATGAAGCGACCAAAAGCGCGTTTTCTCGATCCGCGAGCGGTTCAGGTGATCGGGACGCTCGCGCACAACCGCCCCTTCGCGGCGCGGGAGGTCAACGAGTACCTGCGCTTCGAGCCTGGGTATGATGCGCGGCGCGTGACGCATACGGTGCGCGCTCTCCTCCGCGACGGCTACCTCAAGAAAGTCGAAGGCGGGAAGCTCTACCCGACAGCCGCAGGATGGGATGTCATCGAAGCGGCTTGTGGTGTTCGATGAGTAGGACGTCCGTCACCATCTGCATCTCGTCGCTCCGCGAGCGCGCCGCGAGCCGCACCGCCCTGGGCGTGGAGTGGTAGGTGGCGACGTTGGACAGTCCAGCGAGGCGCGGCACTGCGACAACACGCGAGGTCGCTAGCTTGTGTCGCGAGATTGGTTTGTCGTTCGGACGTGTCGGCGGCAGGTACCGAGTCAAGAACTCGCAGATAGGTGTTTCGACCTACGTCGATAACGCGCAGGACGCGCTCGAGGTCGTCGTGGAACACGTGCTCGGCATAGGCCCCGCGGAGCTGCGAAGACGCACGGACGTCCAACCCGACGAGGAGGTTCCGCCAGAGAAACTGCGCGCACTCCTGGTTAGCGCAGGCGATGCGTCGCATTCGGTGTCCGCGCGCGGCTCTGCCAGCCGCCGGAGGCGCGGGCAATGACACCTCTCACCATCTGCATCTCGTCCCTTCGCGAGCGCTCCGCGAGTCTCTGCGCGCTCTTGCAGTCGCTCGCGGCGCAGGACCGCGCGGACGAGGTCGAGGTGCTCGTGGCGATCGACGGCCGCCAGGCCGACGGTCTGCAGACCACGACGGGCGCTAAGCGGAACCAACTCGTCGCCTCGGCACGCGGGCTGTTCGTCGCCCACGTGGACGACGACGACACCGTCTCGCCCCGCTACATCCCGACGATCCTCGATGCCATCGCGCAGAGCCCCGATGCCAGCGCGATCCTGATTCGCGGCGAGCGACTCGACAGCGGCAAGAAGGTCTGGGAGTTCACCTACGACGTGGCCACAGGCATCTGGCCGGGCCCGCACCAGGAGCAGGGGCCATGGGATGGCGGCGGCGAAGGGGTCGTCGTGCGTAGGCCACCTGACCACCTCTGCCCGGTCCGCACCGCCATCGCGAGGGCAGTGCCGTTCGAGGACCGTCGCGTGAACGAGGACGTCGAGTGGTCCCGCGCTGTTGCGGAACGCCTCTGCACCAGCGCGCGGGCAGAAGGGGTAATATACACTTATCGCACCTACGCGGGACGCGAGTGGGAGAGAGTCAAATGAGGACCAAGCGATCCAAGATAAGAATTCGCGAGCACCTCGGGTTTTGTCTCGTCGAGTTCCGCACTCCTCGCGGCTGGGGAGTGATTCACGGTGCGAGAAGCAACACGCCGAGCATCTTCCCCACGCGCAACGAAGCCGATGAGTTCGTTGATGGATGTCGTGCAGGTCGGGACCCAGCATCATACCTCGACGACTTCGATCATGACGCATAAAACACTCCGAGCACAGGACGGATCGGAGGGTTTGATGCGGTCCGTGCGGCTGGGATGATGGACTAGTTGCCACCGCGGCCTTTTTGTGCCACGATGTGATCACGATGCGGCAGGCGCGAACCAGGACGAGAAGCAGCAAGCAGGTGAAGTCCTTTATCCTGCGCGTTCGCGCGACGTCTGAACAGATGGACGCCTGGCGTCGTGCGGCGGACCTCGACAGACGAACACTGTCGTCCTGGGTCCAGGCTGTTCTCGATCGGGAGTCGGAGGTGGTCGAATGAGCCGCCGCCAAAAGACGATCAAGCGATGGAGCACCGCCGATGGCGTCGAGGGTGCCGAGTACACGAAGAAACGCCCTGGCGTGTACTCGTCGGAGTTCCGTACCGCCAATGAACGTGTCCGTGTTGTTCCGGTGATTGACGGCTTCGAAGTGGAGATCACGGGCGCAGCGCCGCATGGCGGCTGGTCCCCTTGGGGGAGGATCGCGGGAGGACCGTTCTCCACCCGCAGCGCCGCGAAGCGCGCCGCGGAGCGTCACGTCGGATTCGAGTGGAAACATGAGCGCGCCGCGAGAACGCGAGTGCGTCGTCGCGCAAGGAGTCGTCGATGAAACAAGCACGTCCGAGTAGGCGGCGAGACAAGAGGATCGAGTGGCGCCGCGAGTCGCTCTACGGCAACTACACGCCCTCGATCGGCTACAGCAATTCAGACACTGCCTGCTTCGTCGCGCAGACCACTGACGCTCGCGGGCCTTATCGCGCAGTCGACGAGTTCTACGGCGCGGACAAGTTCTTCAAGAACCTCACCTCGGCGAAGCGGTGGTGTGAGAGGCGCATTCTCGCGCAGTTGCCTGTAGGACTGCGCTAAAAGGATCGAGGCAGTCGATGAGATCAGCAGCACTTCTTCCGACAGGAAAGACGATGAACCCGAGGCACTCGGAGGGCGCGTACTACTACGACCCCGGACAGACGGCCATCATCGTCGACATGGGCGGCGGCAAGCTGCGCTGCCTTACGTCCTTCGGCGACCTCGAGTCCTGCACGATCCAGACCCTTCGCCGTCTCGGCAACGGGAAGGTGGTCGGCAAGGTGTTGTTTCACGACGGCATCGCGCACGGTAACGTCCCGAACCGTGCTCTCCCGCACTGGGTGTTCAAATGAAGCACCGAAGAGACAGCGTGTCCGTGTGGGGTTATAGGTGGTACAAAGACGGCCAGCGGACCTACATCTTGGCGCAGGAAGATGGCCACGATGAAGGGTACTACCAGATCCAAGGAAGGCACTCGGTGTTTGCTACCGTCTACAACAGAACACCCACGGAGTCTGAGATCTGCAGTTCGGTCACCGATGCCAGACGCTGGATCAGAGACAGGGTTGAAGAATGACCCGCGCATCAGCCTACCACAAGGACTTCAAGCGCCGCCTCACGCGGTTCCTGAAGGGCTTCCCGAGCAACACGACGTCGTGGGCGCAGGCCACCGACGAGTTGCCTACCGTCTACGTCGAAATGTCCGACGGCGGGACGCGGTTTCCGCCTGTCGGCAAGATCAGCTGCAAGACGCCGTCGGAGTGGAACACGAAGTACAAGGCCGCGATCTGGAAGGCGTTCAAGCAGATGTCCGATCACGACCTCGAGAGGATCGACCGTCACTACGAGGGCCGGTTCAAATGAGCCGCACGAAGAAGTTCGGCGGGACGTAGACGAGGCTACGAAGAACTCGAGCAAGCGCGTGCACAGTTGCAGAGACTGCGCGCGCCTCGACAACCAGAAGAGTGGCAGATGACCAAGACTGAAAAGAGACGCATTGCGAGTGCTGCCGCCCGTCGTGTGGCTGGCATGACGCGCGCGCAGATGAGCACCTGGTACAAGAAACACGTCGGCTACGACGTGGTCGAGGACGCCGCAGCCTCGGCGAGCTTCGCCGGGAGGCCCGGCGAGATCACGCGGTACTGCCGCGCGATGGTCGCAAGCCAGATGTTCTTCGAGAAGATGCCGCACGGCGTCGATGAGCCCCGCGCCGAGGAGATCGGCCTCGAACTGGAGCAGACCGTCATGGCAGGTAAGCGGTCGCTTGCGCGCGGCGGCGGGAGGCGGCGCCCGCGACCCGCACACGACCGGCCCATCGAGGCCGACGAGGAACAACGGGCAAGTTCAGCGTCAGGGCGATCAGCATGACGGACGTCGGGAGTGGCGTTGCGTGGAGCGCCGACGTCTTGGAGGGCGGGAGGAAGGTCGGGCAGGTGGCGAACCGCGGCGACGGTGGCGCGAACCGATATCACTGGTCCAACCCCGAGGCAGGCAGACGCTTCACGATTGTCGCGCGGGCCGCCAGCGCGCGCGCGTTCGAGCCCGAGGGGGAGTACGTCGAGGCGCTCACCTTCGAGCCCGAGGGGGAGTACGTCGATGCGCTCATCCGGGAGTACGAGGCGCGCCCTCATCGGTCGCTTGCGAGCGGCGGCGGAAGGCGGCGTCGATGAGCAAGGCACCCGGCCCCGAAGGCGTTGGCGAAGCTCAACACCTTCGTCCGCAGCGCGCGCTCCAAGATGAAGCGAGACGGACTGCTGCCATGACCCACACTGGTCTGAAAGGGTAGACGAAGATGCCACTCATCAAGATATCGCGGATGTCGCGGTCTTCATACCGTCCGTCCGAGCATCGGGAAGTCGAGGCCCGCGAAACCAAAACGACGTACGTCGTGTCCCCGTTCATTGGGATGGGAGTGAACGACGGCGTGCTTCGCATCAGCAAGACCACGAAGCGTCAGTCCGGGGTGCCGCGGCGGTCGGAGCAGTACTACTACTGCTGGCACCTCGACGCGGTCATCGAACCATGACCCGCACCGACATCTTCAAGGCGTAC
>CAYHNK010000217.1:0-7991 GCA_964357695.1 uncultured Bdellovibrionales bacterium
GCGTCAAATCAACGCCGCTGCGTGATCGCGGCACTCAAAAAGAACTGCGCCCAAGCAGTGCGCCTGCTGCCTCAGCACGGCTTGAAGATGAACCGTGTGAAAGTGCACGTACCGTTCAACCCCGCGGCGCAGGTGACCGTGCCGAGGCGCGAGCGGGCCATCCTCATCGCAGCCGCCGACAGACTGCGAGCTTTGGCCCCGAGAAGGTTCCGGGCGTCAGCGATGTCGTGCAGGTGGCGGCGTCTACTGCGGCGCCGACTCCATGCGCGAGTCGCTCGCACACCAATCACGCGGACGCTACGCGAACGTCTCGCTCAGCGCGTCGTTTCAGAGTGAGCAGCTGCCGCCGCATCATGACGAGATCGCCAAGCGGTAGGATCGCCCGCATCAGCCAACCAGCCGGACCGTGCGGGTAGCGCACGAGCACCTTGGCGAGCAGGCGACAGCGCGCGTCCGAGAGCGGCTCAATCACGTAGCTGACCCAGACTTCGCCAAAGAGCTCTCGCCCGCCGTGCCGTTGTTTGTTGACGACCGTGAACGAGCGCGCGGTGTCAAAATGCTTCAGCTCGAAGATCCTCATGACCGCTTGCCCCGTCACGAGGTGCTCCACGCCGGGCGTCAGCGCGTGTGGGCTTTGCCGGCCGCCATTGTCGATCCAGTCATACGAATACGGGGCGACTCGCAGCTGACACACCCAGCGATAGACGAGATCCGGTGTCGCATCGACGGTCACCGCGCGAAAGTAGCCGGCATCGGCCGTGGCGCACAGGTCGTCGCAGGGGTAGGAGCGCGATCGTTCGGCTAACGTTGCACCCCAGTTTGTTCCGATCTTCATGCGTGTCCTCCCTGGGCCGCAGGCAGATGCCTGGCGCAAAGATCTTACTCATCGGCTGACGCTGGCCGCCAGGCGTGCGAGCTTGCCATGATTTCTGACCAGCCACACCCTGTGGATGTGCTGCTCCGCGTCGCTCGCGAGCTTGCGCACCAAGCCGGCGAAAAAGCGCGCCAGCAAGCCCGATGGAGACGATCTCGTGCTCATAGGCCAAACTAGCGCTGCGTAACAGTGGTTGTCGACGCGATATGGGGCGTCGCCGGTCGAGATCCTCATCGTCAGGGAGGCATGCGAGCCACAATCGAAGGCTCGAGCGCGCCACTGACGCGGTCGCAAAGACATCACCACCGTAGAGGGGGGTGAAGTCGTACATCGCCAGCAACGGGCGACGGACCGACGTTTGCAGGACTTGAGCATGGGTGTGATCCAAGCTGATCGGTAGCGCACTACCTTCTTCATGCGGCAGTTCGAGCCGCGCGTTGCTGCCAGAAATCCTTCCACCAGCCATTGGCGCGCAGCACGCGCAGAGCGAGCATGGGGTTGATGGTCTGTGGGTGCCAACACGCCCCGGGGAGCTTCAACCTTTTCTGCGGGATGGAACGATGCGCGCTCTCGACCTCGCCAGAGCCTGTCGGCAGGCCGAGCTGTCTGTCGCGAGCGTAGTGCACAGAGTTTCTGCATCGCTCGGTATGCTTGACGAGTTGACGCAGGCGTTCGTTTCCGGTTGCCGTCAGCTCCGCGCGCAGCTTGCCGAGGGCGATACCGGCGCTGCCGCAGTCCATCAAGTCGATGCGCACGTGAACCCATGCTTCACGTGCATCTGCCTCGTAACCCAAGGCTTCGGCGGTGTCGTAGAGATGCGATTTCATGTGCGGCCGGTCGAGGACGTAGAGCATCCCGGGGAACTTTTCTTCGAGGGCCTCTGGGAGTCCGATGCCTCCGTCGCCAACGCCGATGACCTGCGTGCGGCTGGAAAGGCCACGTCCGACGGCGGCGCTAAACATCTGCTCGGTCACTTCTGCATACGGGCCCAGACGCGCCACAGCCGTGCGTTCGACCTCCTCGGGACGGCGCACCAAGCCGACCCGAACGTCACGCCATTGCTCCTGCCGACGTCGGCGCCTGTTGCGACGCACGGGCGTGCGGGCTCGACCTGGACGAGGCACGAGCTGGCCGGTACGGATCTCACAGCCATCGAGCTCCACGAGGATGCGGTCGCATCCAGGTCGTTGAGCCACAGGCGTATCGAAGTCGGAGCGCATCGCCTGCAGACGTTGCTCGACGTAGCTTTGTGCCTCTCGGGCGACGCCTTCGACCAAGCGCAGCACACTGGTGCGGCCGACCGCCCAGCCGTAGTGCTCGGCGAATCGAGCGCTTGCCTGACCGAAAGACTCCTCCGCACCGAAGTCGGTCAGGGCCCGATGCACCGCTGTGCTACGCTGCCCGTGGCGCAGCTCAAGCGCGGTCCGCACGGGCCGCCGACCTCCTCGTCCAGGCGCCCACAGATACGGCGACTCCACGGTGAGCGGCCCGAAGATGCCCTCGAGCGCGATATCTTCTCGCCGTTGCACGACCAGCTCAGGATCCTGCTGCACGGCTTCGGCGCAGACCTCGGCGGCAAGAGCGTTCAGGACGTGCTGCACGATGCCGTGGCCAACCCGGCGCATCAGGTCCAGCACATCGCGGTCAACGTCGAGACCGCGCTCGCGCAGGTGCCGCTCACCGGTCAGGATGGCCTTGGCGAACGTAGTGATGGTTTCATCGATCAACGCAGTGTAGTCTGCATCCACGGCAGTGTTCCTCCGGTGGCTGGTTCGGTGTGGAAACTTCGCCATACACCAGAGGGCGCTGCCGTTCTCTACAACTCCTGGCCTACGACCCATGCCATTCGGTTAAGCCTCCATGATGGGGTCGCGCTCGAGTCGCCCGGCCTGCTTGCGGTCCTCACCCCTGTGGCCCACTCCCGCTTCGCGGGTCCCTCCCAGGGGTTCCGGTCCCGTCCGGCCGGGCTCATCCAAGTGGTCGCGCCCCGGAGCGCGCCGCGCCCACAGGTGTGGGTCGCGAGCGGAGCGTTGGCGCGTCTGCGCAGAGGCAAGGCCGTGGAACGGCACCCTCGGTGGAACGCGAGTGGCGTGCGCCGGCGAAGCCTCCCAGCGGAGACGAGCGAGCCCACCGAGGACGCGTTGCAGCGACGAGGCGAAACGAGCGACCTGCGCTAACCGATCGGCATTGGGGCTACGACCCTCGCTGAGGGCGCTACCGACGGCGAGCGATCACACCCCTTGAGCATTTGAGCGTGGCGCTTGCCGGGCGTAACATGGGATGATCTAGCCGCCGGGGGCATCCGATGTCTGAATCGCCGCGGTACTTTTGGACAGCACGCCTTTGCATCGGCCTGTGTGGGCTACTCGCCTGCAACAACCCCAGAGCGCCTTCGAACGAGGGGGAAACCAGTATCGGACCGGGCATCGATGCGAATACATCCCCGGCGGTGGGCGCGCCTTCGGGACTCGTAGCTGTCGGCCACGCGGCCGACGTACAGCTGACGTGGAACGCTTCCCCCGGTGCTTTGATGTACCGCGTCCTCAGATCCGACGCGCCGGGCGGACCGTACGTGCAAGCCGGTGCCATCAACATCACGGTCTACACCGACGCTGACCTCGCAGCCGCAACGACATACTACTACGTGGTCCAGGCCAGTAGCGGCTCCGTGCTCAGCAGCTACTCGGACGAAGTCAGCGCGACGACAGGCGCCCCGGCGGTGCCAGCTCCCGTGACCGGCCTCACCGCCACAGGACATGCCGGCTCCATCTTCCTGACGTGGTACCACGCGCCCGATGCAGGCAGCTACGCCGTGCTGCGCTCGACGGTGTCGGGAGGACCGTACTCGCAGGTTGGCGCCACGACCCACAACATCTTTGGTGATACTGGCCTGGGCAGCGCCGTGACGTACTACTACGTCGTGCGCGCGGTCAACGACGCAGGCTCCGGTGGGCTGTCAAACGAGGCCGTTGCCACGACGCAGACGACTGCACCGCCGGTCAAGCCGTCGGGCCTGACTGCCATCGGAGGCTACGGGTTTGTTCGTCTTTCCTGGAACGCGACGCACACCGCCACCGAGTACCGCATTCTTCGAGCCGACGCGCAGGGCGGACCATATACGGACGTCGGTGACACGCAGGCGATCACGTTTGTTGACGCCAACCTCGACTATGACCGAACGTACTACTACGTCGTTGACGCACTCAACACGATTGGCCGCAGCCCGGATTCCGACGAGGTCGCCGCTGTTACCGCGACACCGTCGGGGCGAGAAGTGTGTGTCGCAGACGCGAGCGAGAACCGCGTCGCCGTATTTGACCCGACCCAGAATGGGGACGGCTCACCGCTGCGCTGGTTTGGAGACGTCGCGAATCTTCGCTCGCCCTCGGACGTCGCAATCGACGATGAGGAGATCTTCGTATCGAATGAGGCATCGAGCTCCATCGGAGTCTACTCCCGAACCGCCACGGGCAACGTCGCCCCCGCACGGACCATCGCGGGGACACTGACGAAGTTGAGTGGCCCCACCCACATCGTCCTCGACACCACCCACGGTGAGCTCATCGTGGTCAATCGGCTACCCGACTCCATCACAGTCTTCGCCAGTTCAGCGTCCGGAAACGTTGCCCCCCTTCGCGTCATTTCAGGTGCAGCAACACAGCTACAGTGGCCTTGGGCACTGGCCGTCGACCCGGTGCACGACGAAATCCTTGTGACCAACCAGACCGGCGACGCGGTTACGGTCTACGCGCGCACAGCCGACGGCAACGTGCCGCCGCTCAGGACCATCAGTGGAACGCTAACTGGCATCACCTACCCTCAGGGCATTGCGGTCGATCCAGGGCACGGCGAGGTGTTCGTCACCAACTTGAGGTCCTACGGCGTGGGCAGCGCTCTGCTCTATTTTTCGCGCACCGCGAGCGGCAATGCCCGTCCACTACGATCAATCTCGGGGACGAGCTCCGGATTGGCGTACGTCGGCGACATCTCATTTGATGCGACAAACGATGAGCTCGTCATCTTGAACCAGAACGCGAGCACGGGGGAGCGGTCAATCGATGCGTTCTCTCGAACCGCGCAGGGCGATGTCGCGCCGCTCAGGTCGATCGGGTGGAATTCTCTCGTTCCCCAAGGCGTCGCGGTTGACGCGGCCAACGATGAGGTCTTCGTCGCCGACGCAGGCGGCAGCTCGGCTACCGCATCCGTGGTGGTGCTCGCGCGCACACCGAGCGGGGATCAGACACCGCTGAGACAGATATGGGAGATACCTACCGGATTGCACGAACCGATCGACATTGCCTCAGACTTGGTGAACGGCGAGATCGTCGTCTTGAACACCGCGTACAATTCGTTGGCGGCTTACGCCCACGACGCTGCCCGTAGTGCCGTGCCTCTTCGGACGGTTCTTCTGGGCGCTTCGTTTGTGCCTGGGATCTACGGCGCCGATTTGCAGGCGGTTGCAGTCGATCCGACGAATGACGAAGTCTTCACGGCTATCGGCACCGACAATGCGATCCTTGTCAGCGGTCGCACAGTGACCGGTACTTCTGCACTCCTCAGGACCATTGTGGGCAGCGCCACCGGCTTGAATGTCGCGCGCGCCGTTGTGGTCGACGCATCGCACAACGAGATCCTCGTTGCGAACGCTGGCGACAGCTCGATCACCGTCTACCAACGCACCGCGAACCTCAACGCGACCCCCATTCGAACTATCAGCGGCAGCGCCACGCATCTCGCCACTCCCATCGGTGTCGCGCTCGATCTGGTGCACGGCGAGATCCTCGTGCTCAATGCCCCCACATACAGTCCGTTCATGACCGTCTACGCGCGCACGGCCACCGGCAACATCGCGCCACTGCGGATCATCGCGGGCGCGTCGACGGAATTGAATGGTCCCGTCGATCTGGCAGTGGACGTTGCGAACAATGAGATCCTGGTGGCGAACGCCGGTCAGAAGGCGGTCGCCGTGTTTGCTCGCGATGCCGATGGGAACGTGCCTCCCTTGCGCACCCTGGTCGGTCCGATGACCGGACTGTCGCAGATGACGGGCATCGCCGTGTGCCAATGAGGCAACAAGTGCCCAGCGCGGCTGGGCGAGCTACTCGAAAGCGTATTGCAGCTCTTCGATGTAGAGCTTGGCGCCGATCGCCACAGTCGGATCCTCGCGGAGCTGGGCGAGCAGGGTCAAGGCCGTCGGCCTCGTGAGCATACCCACGACGTACAGCCAACCGACAGCCGCGGCGACATTCGCCGCCTGACGCTCATAGTGCAGTACGCGCCCGTAGTCGGTAACGTAGTCCACGATGTCGGAGTCGCCATAGGCTTGCACGGCAAAGGCGGCGAGGTACGAGGCAAGGGAGAAGTCGAGCATCGGCTGCGCTTCGCCGATCGCCTGCTGGAGGCTTTCGGCGCCAGCAAGTCGACCCAACGCAACCGACGTCGAGAGCTGGGCCACGCCGAACGAGATCGCATCCAGGGCGAGCTGCCCGTTCATCTCTTGCCAGACCTGATTCATCGCCTGGAAGCGGGCCGTCCATGCCATGCCTTCGATGGGTGGAGGACAGACGACGCCGTACGGTACAGTCGGCGCATCGTGGCGACAGTCCATCCAGATCATCGCATCCACACATGGTTTGAGGGCGCGGGCCAAATCGTCCGGTGAAACAAAGTTCTGCCGCGTCAGCGCAGCGTCGCAGGCGACAGCGAGCAACGACAGAACCGGCGTCGCCGTGGCGTCGACGATCGCGTACGGGGCGCGAGCATTCAGATACACGAGATTGCGGGCAACCACGTCGTCGGCCGTGGCAGAATCGGCGACGGAAATCACAAATGGGGGCAGCGGTGCGCTCAGCGCAGCCCAGATGGGTGTCGAGGCCGTGCCCACCGAATACTCGCTGGCTCCGACTTCCGTGTAGAGATCATTGACCGAAGGCCCACGATGCACGAGACCAACGAGCTTGCCCGCATCGTCGATCACCGGTGCGCCACTGTCGCCCGGCAAGATGTAGGCGGTGCTGCGAAACCACTCCCCCGTCGCGTCATAGACGACGCCGTCGGTCCACTTCTTGAGACACCCCTCGGGGTGTCCAATCACCGTGACGTGCGCGCCGAGCAGCGACACGGGGTCTCGCGCGTCGAGCTCGACGTACTCGGGGGGCTCGAAGATGAGCCCGTCCTCGTGCCAGTACATCTGCGCAGTCGCCATATCTAAGCCCACGTCGACCGCCTGCGGTACCGCGAAGAGGACTTGTGAAGGCTGCCCAGGCTCGCCGAATTGGTGCATCAGGGTCAACTCGACATAGCAGCCTTCGCGTGGACAGACGTCTGGGCCAAGCACGTGGCTGTTGGTGAGTAAGATCCCTGCACCTGAGATGAAGCAAGCAGTGGCGGTCTGACTTGCCGTCCTAATGCGGACGACCGCTTTGGCTGCGATCTGAACCGCGGCTGGCGCGTCGTCGATGTCTCGAAAGCCGAACGTCGTGCTATACACATTGTCGTTCGGCGGCGCGGCAGCACTGCCGTCGAGGTCCCCTGCGCAGGCGCCCACCCCAAGAAGCCATGCGGCTGCGAGCAGACTCGTACGACTCGGCCGAGCTTGAGTCACGTTGTCGCCTCCTCTACGGCACGTACTCCAACGCACCGATGTCCGGGGTCGCAACACCGTTCGCGTCTCCGTCCACGACCCTCGGATTGATCGCAAAGTCCGTGGTCAACGCAGGGATCGACAGCACGACACCGGCGTCGATTGCGGGCGAGCCCAACGCAAGCGAGAAATCGCCGACGCCTGCATCGACGAAAAGAGGATCACCGATGAGGTTATGGTCAATCGAATCCGCCGCATACTCATCGCGGATGTCTGTCGTGTTGCCGAACACGATGTTGTTCCGCACACGGATCCCGGAAGTCTGCACGAGAAACAAGCCCAAAGCGCCGTTGTGGGCGATGGTGTTGTGGACGATGTCGATCGAGACATTCTGCTCGGCGCGCGTGGAATTGCTGATGTGTAGCGTGCCCGCCGACAAGGAGTCGGTTGAAGAGAGATTGTCGTATACAAGGTTGTTCGCGATGAGGACGCTGGCGCTGTAGGCCGGCTCGACGGAGTACGGGAAGCCGTCCA
>CAYHNK010000217.1:8001-8405 GCA_964357695.1 uncultured Bdellovibrionales bacterium
GCCGTCCAGCACGATGCCTCCCCGGTTGCCGTAGAACCGATTGGCCTCGATCGCGATATTGAGGTCGGAGACGTTGACGACCCAGGGCCGCACGGCGATGGCACCGTCCATCGCGGGATTGTCGCGGAAGATGTTTCCGGCAATTGTAATGTCCGCAGATCTGAAGGCCGAGATGTACAGCGCGTAGTATTCGTCGACAAACGAGGAGTTGATGGTGGCGCAGTCGGTGAGCGTAAATCCCTTGAGGGTGAAGGTCAGCCTACCCGTGAGCACAATGCACGGCGCAGCTCCGTGACCGGCGATGATCGTCGATTCCGGACCTTGTTCGGACACCATCTCGAGCACGTCGGTGCCGCGGGCGGTGCGGTCCTTGATGCTGCCACCCGGGTTCAGGTGCTCGCACT
>CAYHNK010000218.1:0-8320 GCA_964357695.1 uncultured Bdellovibrionales bacterium
TGCCATCGGGCAGCGCGTCCTGCTCCACCGTGGGCATGCACCCCCACGCGAGCAGCGGCCAGAGAACGAGCCACTTGCGAAAACGTTGAATGCCCATGCTAAAACCCCCGCGTTATACTGGCGGTTGAGATTGACCACGCAGCGCTTTGTGCACCGCGTGCAGTTGGCTAACACGCACCGGAGAGCAGAACAAGCACGATAGAGCGCAGCGATCACCCCCACAACGCACTGCGTCATGGGCGATGCTGGCGTGCGGTTGCAGACAGCGTGCGCCGCCTCACAGTGAGCTCGCGCCGTAGCTGCGCGAGGTCTGCCGCCGATGCCCGTGCGGCACCAAAGCGGTCCGCTTCGTAGGCGCACAGGGCGCGCTGTAGCGTCAGCTCGAGCGCCCGCCGCACCTCCGTCGGTGCCTGTGACAATGCCTCGTGCGTGGCCTCGCGCAGCGTCTCCATCGGACGTGGTGCACTGCCGCGCAGCGTCAGCACCAGCGCCGCAAGCGGCTCGACGAGCGGGTGCACCGTACGCCGCGACCGCAGTCGCACGCGACGAAGCGCGAGCACCATCCCCAGCGTCGCGACGAGCGCGGCCATGATGGCGAGCGTCCGCGGGCTCGGGCGCGCCAGATGCCAGCTTCGCGTCGACGGGACGGCGTCGAGGGCGCGGCGCACGAGCGTCACCTGCTCGCTCAAGCTGTAGTCGACGACGTAGTCATCCCAGACGCGCCGCACGCGCTCGACCCACGCAGCAAGGCCCTCGAGACGGCGCGGTGGCTCATCCACCGCAGGCGTGGCGTCGTCGACGATCCAGCCGCGTCCCAGCTCATACCACTCCACCCAGGCGTGCGCGTCCCGGGCGGTAAAGAGCACCACCTCGCCGGCATCGTCCCAAAGGCCCCCGTGAAAGCCCCCCACCACGCGACTCGGCACACCGGCCGCGCGCAGCAGCACCGCAAAGGCGGTGGCAAAGTACTCGCAGTGACCACGCCGGTCAGCAAAGAGAAAGGAAGCGAGCGGATCGGCGGCGGCACCGTTGTTCTGCTCCAGGCTGTAGGTAAACTCGCGACGCAAAAAAGACCGCAGAGCGTCCGCCTTGGCCCGCGCCCCCTGCCTCCCCACGGTCATCTCGGTGGCCAGCGGCACGACGCGGGCATCGAGCGTTTCGGGCAAGGTGAGATAGCGCGGCGCGGCGGGCGCGACGGTGCGCGTCCCCTCACCGACGCTCCCTGGCCCGGCGATTTCCCCCACGACCTGGTAACGCACGGGTGCGCGGGCCGGTGTCTCAAGCGCCAGCTCGCCGTACGAAGACACGCCGGCAAACTGCAACGGCACCGACGGGTTGTTGCTGCCGCCGCTGCGCACGCGCAGGTCAGCGACCGGGCCGAGGGCAAAGAGCAGCTCGTCGGCGATGGGCTGGAGATAGACCTCGTAGCGCACGGCCCGACCGGTCAGACGCGGCGGTCGACTGTGTCCCGTGCCCGCGCGCGCGTGCACGAAGGCCGCCCCGACCGGCGTGTCATACACCGCGCCACGCAGGTAGAGCCCGTCGGCGAAGGTCGCGTAGGACAGACCGCGCACCCGCGCCACCACCGCGCCACCGGCCGCAGCCCGTGGCGAGCCCCGCAGCGACACGTCCTCGGGGAACCCAGAGACGAGCGAGCCGAGCACTGCCAAACGGCCAAGACCCACGCGCGGAAAGACAACGAACAGCGCCGAGGTGCAGAGCAAGATGATGATGCTCAACGCCCCAGTCGCGGCGGCAAAACGCGGCGTCACCAGATCGCGGCGCATGAGCGTCCCAAGCCGTCCCTCGACGGTCGTCTCAGCGTCGGTCACGAGCGTGCGCGCCACGAGCGTCCACACCGCGGCGAGCGCAAAGAGCACGAAGGTCAGCGCATAGGTCACCTGTACGTGCACCGCGGCGCCGGCAAAGAGGATGAGCAGCGCCACAAGCAGCGCCTGGGCGTCGTGTGCCGACTCCCGGCGGGTGAGCAGTCGACCGGCGAGCAGGCCCATGAGCGCCAAGGCACCGCCGAGCACGAGAGCCTCGATGCCGCGTGCGAGCACGAGCTGCACCGCCGCGCCGATCCACACGACGGCGAGGCCAGTACCGAGCCACAGCGGTAACGCCCGCTCCCGCCGATGCAGCGCACCGCCGAGCCACGGAGCCACAAGAGCGACCCAGCTCCATACGGGTAGCTCGCCGCCGAGCAGCACGCCGAGCAAGGCGGCGCTACAGGCGAGCGCAAGAGCCAGCTCGTAGGCGAAGCCGAGGGTCATGCGACCTGTGCCGGGCTCGTCTGCGCCCACAGGCCGCCGGCCAAGGCGCGCAGCTGGCCGGTCTTGCGTAGCACGTAGCACTGAAACAGTGTGTCGGTCGCGGGGTCGTGCGCGAGACGCTGCTCGATGGTGAGCCCCAGGTGCACAAACAAGCTCTCGCTCAGCAAGATCGGGGCGTAGCCGAGAATGACCACGTGACCGCCCACTTTGACGCGCGCGAGCAGCACGTCGAACAGCTCGTGCGCCTGGCGGGTGTCGACCGTCTGACTTACGAGCAGGCGTAAGAACAAGTAGTCGATCGACTCCTCGGGCACCGGCGTGTGGAACGCGTCGCCGAAATGGCACTCGTCGAGGCGAGGGCGAGCCCAATCCACCATCTCGGCGCTCAGATCTTGGCCGATGACGTGGCAGCGTGGATGCGCCGCCTTGATGGCCGCGAGAAACGTCCCGGTCGAGCAGCCGGGGTCGAAGATGCGGCTGCCGTTCAGATCCTTGTCCGCAAGCCAGCGCCGCGTCCACTCGCGAAACACGGCCTCGCCGGCATCGAGACGAGCGGCAATCTCCGGGGTCAGCACCCAGCCCGCCGGATCCGAGGTGACCTCCCGGCGAAAGCGCCCACGCAGCATGGGATAGGGGAAAGTCACGTCGCTCGTCGCATCCGCCTTCGCGCGCGCGAAGGTGGCCGCTCGGTCGGCGTCGCCGTACGGACGATAGAACACGAGCACGCGGTCCTCGGTCAGACGGTGCTCGATCATCGAGCCGAGCAGCATCGCCGGCGAGATCTGCGGTCCGTGCAGGCTGGTGACCGTGCCGTCAAGCCACAGTGGCGAGAGCAGCTTGCGCCCCACGACCTGCTGCTCGCCGACGCGCAAGATGAAGATCGTTTCAGGGTGCCGGTGCAACGGCTCGACGAGCACGTCGATGTCGCCGGCCTCCAAGGCGCGTGGCACCCCACGAGCGGCGTACAGACCAACCTCGTAGAGGATCTCGTCCACGCGCGCGCGCGTCCACGCGTCAGCGGCGCCTTCGCGCATCTCGAGCAGCCGCGCCTGGGCGCCGGACGAGTCACCCGAGCCAATCATCGCCCGCAGCGCGGCGAGGCGAGCTTCTGGTGACTCCTCAACCTTCGACACGATCACGCTCACTCTCGTCGGCTTTGCCAAGCTCGGCCAGGATGGCGGCACGCTGCTGAGCGCAGACCCGTGCGAAGGTCCGAGCATAGACCAACGCCTCTTCGACCAGCGGGAAGTCGACCCAGCTCGTGTAGTCGTTGATGAAATGCGAGTCCCAGATCTCGCCACAGAAGGGCACCACACAGCGCTCTTCGAGCAGCAAACGAAGCGGCTCCAAGCCGCCCACACGCCGCAAGCCGATGAGCGTGGGGGCTGCCGTGCCGTGAAACTGGGAGTCGAGGAGCGTCGCGGCGTGCCGACGCAGAAAGGCGGAGGCGCTATCGCCGCCTAGATGCCTCAGCCCTTGCGGTCCCAAGGGACGTCATTCGACCCTTTTTCGCGCAACCCGAGCAGGGTCAGAATCGGCGGAGGGAATGCCGCGCCGGAGTGCGCCCAGTACATGACGTCTGCCACGTCGCCGCGCCGGGCCGACGCGGAGAAGCTAACGTCTCCACCGACGAAGGTCGGCCCTTCGGCGGGCTCGTACCAAATGCGAAACGTCTGGTGCAGCTCGGGACTACCGAGCGGCAGCTCGTAGCTACCGTCGGCCTCGATCGCGGCAGCAAACCGCTTGCCGGATTCGAGATTCTTGACGACGATCGTTCTTAGCCCGTTCGTCGCCAGGGCGTCGCCCTTGATACTCATGGTACCGTCTTCGCGCGAGATCAATTGCTGACGACCGGTGCCGAAGTGCCGCGCCAGCTCGAGGACTTTGTCACACTCGTCGACTCTGGTATCGACGAAGGCGAGCAGTTGTGCCGCGAGCGGATTGCGCTCGATAGTCGCGCGCTCGGACTCGTCCGTGCGAAAATTGCGCGTCAGGCCGAGAAACTTGAGCAACGAATAGTGCTCCCCCGCACAACCGGCGTCGGTATGGATACGGGAGCCGAGCAAGCCGACGTCCGCTTTGTCGATGCCCTGGTAGGCCGCGTCGATTCGGTGAATGAAGTCGAAATGGGTGAAACGCACGCCGCCACCGAGCGACTGCAATGTGGCACGGACAGTTGGGTCTTCGACCTTGGCGGTGTCGATCATCCCCTTGCCGTCGCTAGCACTGGTGGCTTCCCTGACCAGGTAGTCTCTCTGCGCGCGTATGAATTCAAAGCGAATGCTGTCTGAGCTTCCCATTGCTATTGTCTCCTTCATTGTCGAATCAGCGGATGCGCATAGACCGCTAATCAATTGCATCAACGCTTGCGACGCTACCACAGCGGTCATGCATTTTCAACGATCTGGGTGCGTGATGGGCAACACCACATCCGCCCCCTCGCTGGCGCCAATGGCGACGCGCGCCACCGCCATCGACGCACGCCATGGCGGCAGCGGCGCCGTAAGCTGCATGCGTGCCAACGCATCGAGAATGCGCGCCCGCTGACGCGACCCGGCCTCGGGCGTGAGCAACACGCCGGCCGTGCGCACACCGACGCGATAGCCATAGGCCAAAAGCTCCTCGGCGAGGCTGCCGAGCAGCGCCACGGCGTGCTCCGCGAGGACCGGAGACAAGGGTGCGGCCACGAGCTCGAGCAGTACCTCGCGCGCCGCCATGACCTCGTGCTCGATGACCACCCAGCGCTGCGTGCGCGCCGACTTGCGCCAGGCGACGCGCCGTAAGTCGTCACCGCTGCGATAGGCACGCATGGCAAAATACTCCTCGCCGCGACCCGGTCGAGCGAGGGCAGACTGCCCGATGCGGGCGGCCACTTGCGGCACGAGCGCCGCGACATCGATGCGCGCCGGCCAGACCCACAGCTCGCTGCGCAGCTCGAGTCGCCGACTCTTGATGAAAAAGCCGAACGGGTAGCGCGTGCGCACACTCGCGTGCTCGAGCACGTGGCGACCCCGACGCAGCGGCGTGAGCAAGCAGGCCGTAGCGCGCTCGTCGTTCGCATCGAGACGCAAGAGCAGGGGTGCTCGGCCTTGCTCGCTCCACGTTGCGGCCGTCATCCGCAGTCGCAGATCGAGTGCGAAGCTCGGCACGCGTCGGCTGGTATTGCGCAGCATCAGCGGCACGCGCACCGTCTCCCCCGCCCGAGCCGTCGGCAAACGCGCCAAGCGCACACTCAGCACCCGCAGCGCCGCCTCCGACAGAACCCCCGAGACAACGATGGCCGAGAGCACGAGACCCCAGGCGAGAAAGAGCAGGTTGTTGCCGGTGTTGACGGCGGCAAAACCAACCGCCAGCGCGAGGCCAACGATGACCTTGCCCTCGTGCGTAAAACGCAGCTGGCGCGGCGCCCGCAACCAAAAGCGCCGCCAATAGCTTGTGGCCATCTCGCGCGCCTGCATGGCGGTCCCTAGCGCGGGACCACGGTCTTCGCGACGATTTCCGCGACGAGCTCGGCCGCGGCGGCACGCACGTCGGTGCCGACGCCACCGGCACGCAAAACGACTCGGTGACTGAGCACCGGCTCGGCCAGGCGCTGGATGTCATCGGGGACGATGAACGCACGTCCCTGCACGAACGCGAAGGCGCGCGCCATGGCTGCGTACTGCAACGAGCCGCGCGGCGAACAGCCGAGCGCAATGTCCGGATGCGCGCGCGTCGCTTCGACAATGGCCATGAGATAGTCGGCGAGCGTCTCCTCGAGCTGCACGCGCTCGACCATGGCCTGCATGGCCTGCACCTCCCGAGGACCGAGCAGCGGGACGATGGCTTGCAGGTTGCGCTCTGGCGTCCACGGTGCGAGCAACAGCGCGCGCTCCTCCGCTGGCGGTGGGTAGCCGAGCGACAAGCGCGCCATGAAGCGATCGAGCTGGCTCTCGGGCAAGGGGTACGCCCCGTGGTGCTCGACCGGGTTCTGGGTCGCCAGCACGACAAACGGCGCCGGCAGCGCACGACTCTCATCGTCGACGGTCACCTGCGCATCGGCCATGGCTTCGAGCATCGCCGACTGAGTCTTGGGCGAGGCGCGGTTGATTTCATCGGCCAGTACCACCTGCGCAAAAATCGGCCCCGGCCGAAACACGAACGTGCCGTCGCGCGGGTCGAGCACCTGCACGCCGAGCACATCACTCGGCAGCATGTCGGAGGTAAACTGAATGCGCGCGAACGTGCAGTCGAGCACCCGTGCCAGCGCCCGCGCCAGCGTCGTCTTGCCAACCCCGGGGACGTCTTCGAGCAAGACGTGACCGCGGGCGAGCACGGCAGCGAGCGCGAGCTCGACCGCGTCGTGACTACCGCGCAGTACCGAGGCCACGGCGCGAATGGACTCTTCGACGCGTGCGCGCGCCTCGCGCTCGTCGAGCGTGACAGCGATGGCATCGCTGGGAGAGCTGGCACTGCGAGGGGAAGTCTTCATGTGCGACTGAATGTAGCAACCACAGCGGCGCAATGCTCGTGAAATGGCGCGTTGACACCGACGCACCGAGTGCGTAATGGCTCGCGCCTATGGTCGCCTCGCACAGCCCCAAATACCAGGCGATTCTGGACGCGGCGCTGGAGGTGTTTGCGCAGAAGGGCTTCTACGAGGCCAAGGTGACCGAGATTGCCAGCGCTGCCGGCGTCGCCGATGGCACCATCTATCTCTACTTCAAGAACAAGGACGATCTGCTCATCTCGCTGTTCGAGGCCAAGCTCGAGGAGATCAACTCCGGCTTGCGCGCTGAGCTCGTCGGCATCACAAACCCGCGTGTGGGCATCGAGCGCATCATCCGCTACCACCTGCGACGCGCCGGCGAGCAGCCAAGCCTCACGACCTTTATCACCGTGGAGCTGCGGCGCAGCCAAAAGTTCATGAAGCGCTACGCCAAGGCACAGCTCGCCGAGTACCTCGGTCAGTGGGAAGCCGTCATCGACGCCGGCAAGGCTGCGGGGATCTTTCGCGCCGACGTCGGCACCGGCATTCTCAAGAACCTGCTCTTTGGCGCCTTGGATCACGCCACCATGCTGTGGGTCAACAATCCCCATCGGCAGCGGGCGGATCTCGAAGTGGTCGGCGACCACCTCATCGCGCTCATCGATCGCGCCGTCATCGTACAATCATGAACGTGCGAAACGCGCCTTCGTAAGGGCGCCAGCGCGCACTCGCGTGCTCGACCTGCGCGGCCGGGGGGCCGTGCTTGGACCACTCGACGAGATCTTGCAGCGCCAGCCGTGAGCCCTCGGCGAGGATCTCGACGCCGCCATCGGGGAGGTTTTTGACCCAGCCGGTGAGGTTGAGCGCTTGTGCCTGCTCGAGCACCGAGGCGCGAAAAAAGACGCCCTGCACCTCACCGCTCACGACGATGTTCACCTGCGCCAAATCCTCACTCATCAATCGCCACCTGCTTCCTAAGTCCCCGCATGAACGCCCGTATCCTAGAAGGCACAATCGGTCGGCAGGGGCTCCTGGTTGACCAGCGCCTCGCCAAATCCGACGTCGAGGTCAACCGCCACAAAGCCGCCCCGCGCACTGCCACGCATGGCTCGGGTGCCGTAACCGCGATCGTTCATGTGCGCCCGCACCGTCACCTCTTCGTCGCCGGTGACGACCACAGGACCCGAGGCACGCGTAAACGGCTGCTCGGCGACGTGACTGTGGTCCAAGATGCGTCGGTGGCGCAGGCGGCCGTCTTTGGACAAGACCTCCCACCAATCGGCGTACGCCACGCACCCGGCGTCCGGACTGCTGATGGTGACAGCGAACAAGTACTGGCCGGGGTTACCGGAGACGGCTACTCCCACCACGTCAGCCAGGGCCGGAGCGGCGCTCGATGCGGGATCCGAGCCGGCCCCAGCACCTCCCGACTGACACGCGATGCTTGCGACGACAAGACACAGCGTGGTCACGCTCGCAACTCTCATCGCCAATCGCATCCCCACGCTAGCGGCGCTCGCCAGCGAGCTCACGCTCGAGCATCGTCACCGACGGCTCGAGCTCACGACGCATCTGC
>CAYHNK010000219.1:0-8224 GCA_964357695.1 uncultured Bdellovibrionales bacterium
CCGCGAGGATGCTCGTCATCTCACTCCAGGCGCGACTGCCGTGCACAAACCCCATGGTCAGTCGGTTGCGCACCGCCAGCGTCAGCCAGGCGACGAGCGGGAAGGTGCACAAGGTCGCGAGCGCCAGCATCGAGTCCATGTAGAACAGCATGGCCGCGGCGCCGCCAATCATGAGCAGATCGGTGACGAAATCGGTGAGGGTGTCCGAGAGAAAGTTGCAGATGCGATCGGTGTCGCTGCTGATGCGGGCGACGAGATCCCCGGTGCGCTTGGCCGAGAAGTACTCGAGGGACAGCCGGTGCAGGTGCGCGTAGGTGGTGTTACGCAAGTCGGCGCTGATGCGCTCGCTCAGACGCGCGAGCACCCAACCCTGGGTCCAGCCGAGCGCCCAGGCGACGATCGCCGCACACAGCATGGCGGCGAGATACCAGGGGACTTTGCGAAACGGCGTACTCGCCTCGACGCGTAGGACTTCGAGTCGGGCCTGGCGCTGCGCGTCGGTCAGCCCCGAGTCGACCCGCGCCTGCTCGACCCGCGTCTGATAGGGCGCGAGCACTTCGTCGACCAAGGGCCACGTGACGTACGGCGGCACGAGCCCGGCCGCGGTGGTGGCGAGACTCAGCAGGACGCCGAGGGTGAGGTGTGCCAAATGCGGTCGGGCAAATCGCAACAAGCGAAACAGCGTGCCGACGCGCGCGGGAGCAGGCTCGGCCATCGGTGCGGGGGTTTCGACCTCCTCATCGAACGGCGCCTCGTCGTTGTGTATCGTGGCGCGCAGGCGCGCGAAGGCCTGCGTGAGCGCCGCCGCCTGCGCGGCGCGGGCGAGGGTGTAGTGCCAGCGTGCGACGAGCCCGTGGGGTCCCCGCGCTTCGAGTGTGCCGAGACCGTTGCGATCCGAGGCGGCAAGCTCGTCAATGTCCGCGCACGACCACGAGCGAACAGTCTCGGGTGCACCGTCGACGCGGAGCTCGACGAGGCGCCGGTCGGTGAGCACGAGCAGCGATTCACGGAACCTCGCGTGCTCGTCGAGATCGAGCTCCAGCATCGCGAGCTCCATCTCGTCATCGGGCAGATGCGCGCGCAGCAGGCGATCGATACCCCCGAGGCGCTCAGGATGTTCCGTGGGGCGGCCGATGTGCAGGACTTGATGGCGCATAACGCACTGCGTAGCTGGAGGTGTCCGCCTTATATACTTCCGCTCGCGCCAGGAATATAGGGGCGCGGCCGTACGTTGTGCGCGGCAGGTTGGTGACAAGTCGCCGATGGAGTTTCTTCGTATTCTCAGCCTCACGGGGCCCAACTTCTGGTCCCGACGCAGCGTGCTCGAAGCATGGGTCGATCTCGGAGATCTCGCCGAGGCGCGCTCAGACACTGTGCCCGGGCTCTTTGAGCGACTGTCGTCGTGGTTGCCGGGGCTCATCGAGCACCGCTGTGGCCTCGGCGTGCGCGGCGGCTTCTTCGAGCGCCTGCGCGAAGGAACCTATCCCGCGCATGTGCTCGAGCATGTGGCCATCGAGCTGCAGAACCTTGCCGGCACGCCGGTGGGCTTTGGCAAGGCGCGTGAGACCTCGCAGCCGGGAGTCTACAAGGTTGCCGTTCGCTTTCGTGAGGAGGCCGTGGGCCGCGAGAGCTTGCACGTCGCGCGCGAGCTCATCCTCGCCGCCATGCGCGGTGAGTCGTACGACGTTGCGGCGCCGATCGCGCGGTTGCGCACGTTGGTTGAGCAAGTGAGCCTGGGGCCGAGCACCCTGGCGATCGTCGCGGCGGCCGAAGCCCGCGGGATCCCAGTGCGGCGGCTCAACGACGGCAGTCTCGTCCAGCTCGGCCACGGGGCCCGCCAACGGCGCATCTGGACCGCGGAGACCGATCGCACGAGTGCCATCGGCGAATCCATCGCCCAGGACAAAGAGCTCACCAATGCCTTGCTGCGCGCTGTCGGCGGCCCGGTTCCCGAGGGTCGCGTCGCCGCTGACGCGCACGACGCCTGGGCTGCGGCTTGCGAGATCGGCGTCCCGGTGGTGGTCAAGCCGGTGGATGGCAATCACGGTCGCGGAGTGTTCATCGGGCTTCGTACGCAAGTCGAGGTCGAGACCGCGTATGCCACGGCTGCACAAGAGGGCAGCGGCGTCATCGTCGAGCGCGCCATCGCCGGCAACGAGCATCGCCTGCTCATCGTCGGGGGTCACGTGGTTGCCGCCGCGCGTGGTGAGGATGCCTGGGTGGTCGGCGACGGCGTGCATGCCGTGCGCGAGCTCGTCGACAAGCAGCTCAACTCTGACCCGCGTCGCGGCGACAGCGACGAGTTTCCGTTGCACCCCATCTCGTTTGACGCGGCGACGCTGCTCGAGCTCGAGCGCGAGGGGTACCATCCGGGTTCCATCCCCGATGCGACCTCCCGCGTGCTCATCCAACGCAACGGCAACGTGGCCTTTGACGTCACCGATCGTGTGCATCCGACGATCGCCGCGCAAATGTCGCTGGCGGCGCGCACGGTGGGTCTCGACATCGCTGGCATCGATCTCGTCACCGAAGACATCGCGCGACCTCTGGAGGAAGTCCGGGGCGCGCTCATCGAGGTCAACGCGAGTCCGGGCTTACACATGCACTTAAAGCCCGCGGGTGGCAGCGCACGCCCGGTGGGCGAGGCCATCGTCGACACGTTGTTTGCGACTGGGAACGATGGGCGCATCCCGCTCGTCTGCGTGACGGGCACGAGCGGCAAGACCACGGTGTCGCATCTCGTGTCGCGCCTGCTGGCTACCCAGGGACTGCGGGTGGGGCTGGCGTGTAGCGACGGCACCTATCTCGGCGGGCGCCTGCTCGTTGCTGGGGATAGCACCGGCGCAGAAGGGGCGCGCCATCTTCTCGTCAATCCCGCCGTGGAGGCCGCGGTCATCGAGGCGGGGGCGCGCGGCATCCTTCGCGAGGGTCTAGGCTTTGACAAGTGCCAGGTGGCGATCGTGACGAACATTCGTGAGGCGGATCACCTCGGTGAGAGCTACATCGAAACGCCCGAGCACATGTTTACCGTCAAGCGATGCCCCGTCGACGTCGTCTTGCCGAGCGGCACGGCGGTGCTCAACGGCAGCGATCCCTTGGTGGCCAACATGGCCCCCCTGTGCGCCGGCGCCGTCATCTTCTTTGCGCTCGATGTGCGCCACCCCGTTCTTGCACAACACCGCAAGGAGGGTGGCCGCGTCGTCGGCGTCGACAACGGGCAGATCGTGCTGTGCCACGGGGACGACGAGACGCGCCTCGATGACCTCGCGGTGGTGCCCATGACGTACGGTGGTCGGGTTGGCTTTCAGATCGAGAACGTGCTCGCCGCCGTGGCCGCAGGGTGGGCCCTCGGCTTGGTGGCCGATGAGCTGCGACGTGCCCTCACCGCATTTGGTGGGGATGTCGAGGATGGTGGCGGCCGCTTTCACGTGCTCGAGCGACACGGTGCGACGCTGATTGTCGATGCCTGCCGCAACGTCTGTGCTCTCGATGCGCTCATGCCCGCGCTCGACGCCTGGCCGAGCACACATCGAGCCATTGTCTTCGCCGTCGGTCCTGGTCAGCGCGATGCCGACGTCGTGTTGCAGGCGCAGCGCCTCGCCCGCGCCTTTGATCGCGTCGTGCTCTACCCCGACTCGGGGGCGCGCGAGCGGCCGACGCGTGCTCTTTTTGATCTGATTCGCCGCGGTATCACGGGCGGGCGCACCGTCGAGGTTCTCGAGACGGCGTCGCATGGCAAGGCGATCGAGCGTGCTTTGCATCAAGCGCGACCCGGTGACCTCCTACTCTTGCAGACCGAGAGTGTTGGCTCTGCATCGACGCTCGCGATGGTGCGGACCTGGATGACGGCGTCGGACACGGCGACGGCCAGCCGCGGAGTCATGCCATGAAGGTGGAGCGTGTTCGCGCCCTGAGAGGTCCCAACGTGTGGGCCCGGTGTACTGCGCTCGAAGCGGAAGTCGCCGTCGACGAGGGCGAGCTCTCTCCCGCCGGCTTTCTCGATTTTACGTTACGGCTGCACGAGCGGTTTCCCCAGTTTGAAGCGAGCAGTCTCGGTGCCTACCATGGGGCGCACACGCTCGCTCGGGCGCTCGAGTGTCTCGCCTTGGCACTGCAACGCGAGGCCGTCTGCGCGGTGCGATTTGGTTGCACCAGCGCCACAGGAGACGCGGGTCGTTTCAAGGTCGTCGTCGAGTATACAGAAGAAGAAGTGGGCCGGCGGGCGCTCACCGCCGCGCTCCGGCTCGTGCAGGCCGCGAGTGAGAACAGCCCGTTCGCCGCGGCGCAGACCATCTCCGAGCTGCGGGTGCTCAATGAGAAGCTGCGCTTAGGGCCGACGACGGGATCCATTGTGGCAGCGGCGGTGGCACGGGGGATCCCGGCGCGGCGGCTCAATAGCGCCAGTCTCGTGCAGCTTGGCTGGGGTGCGCGTCAGCGACGCATTCTCGCTGCCGAGACGAGCGACACGAGCGCGATTGCAGAGTCGATTGCCCAAGACAAGGAGCTGACAAAGTCGTTGCTGCGTGCCGTAGGCGCGCCGGTTCCCACGGGTCGTCCCGTCGACAGCGCCGAGGATGCCTGGGCTGCGGCGTGCGAAATTGGCGTGCCCGTGGTGGTCAAGCCGCGCTTTGGCAATCATGGTCGAGGCGTGGCGGTCGATCTGTCCGGCAAGAGCGAGGTCACCGCGGCTTACGCGGCAGCACGCCTGGAAGGCTCGGCCATCGTTGTGGAGCGCTTTGCGCCCGGCGGTGATCATCGTCTGCTCGTCATTGGCGGTCGACTCGCAGCCGCCGCCCGTCGTGAGCCGCCGCAGGTCATCGGTGATGGTGTGCACAGCATTCGTGAGCTCGTCGAGCAAGCCAACCGCGATCCGCGCCGTGGTGAGGATCACGCGACGTCGCTGAGCAAGATAGAGCTCGACGCGATCGCCGTCGCTTTCTTGGCGACGCAAAGCTTTGAGCCGGAGACCGTATTGGCGGCGGGGGCGGCGGCCATTCTGCGTGGCAATGCCAACCTGAGCACCGGCGGCAGCGCCACGGATGTGACCGACGACGTACACCCCGAAGTCGCGCAGCGTGCGATCGATGCGGCGCGCGTCATCGGGCTCGACATCGCCGGCGTCGATGTGCTGTGCCGCGACATCTCACGGCCGCTCGAAGAACAACAGGGCGCCATCGTCGAGGTCAACGCCGCGCCAGGGTTTCGCATGCATCTGACGCCGTCGTTTGGCCGTGGTCGTCCGGTGGGTGAGGCGGTGGTGGCCTCGATGTTTCCGGGCGCGAGCGACGGTCGCATTCCCATCGTGGCCGTCTCGGGCACGAACGGCAAGACGACGACGGTGCGCCTGGTGGCCCATCTACTCGAGGCGAGCGGTAGTGTGGTCGGCTACGCCTGCACCGATGGCGTCTACGTCGCACGCGAGCGCATTCAGGCCGGCGATTGCAGTGGGCCTAAGAGCGCGCGCGCCCTGTTGTTACACCCCGACGTCGAGGCGGCGGTGCTGGAGACGGCACGCGGAGGCGTGCTGCGCGAGGGACTCGGGTTTGACCGCTGTGACGTCGCCATCGTCACCAACATCGGCGCTGGCGACCATCTGGGCATTGGCGGTGTTCAGACCGTGGAACAGCTGGCGGCCGTCAAGCGCGTCGTGGTCGAGAACGTCTCCGCCAAGGGCGCGGCAGTGCTCAATGCCGCGGATCCGATGACCGTGGCGATGGCGGGTCACTGCCCCGGACAGGTGATCTTGTTTGCGCTCGATGGTACGACGCCCACGCTCGTGACCCATCGTGCCCGCGGTGGGCGCGTGATCTATCTCGAGGGCCACGATCTCGTCGCCGCCGAAGGGGCGTGGGAGCAGGCCATCATCGCCGCGGTGGATATCCCGCTGACTTGCGCGGGTCGCGCGCGGTTTCAAGTGGAAAACGCCATGGCGGCGGTTGCGGCCGCCTGGAGTCTCGGCCGTCCTTGGCCTGCCATCATCGCCGGTCTGCGCACATTCGCGGGCGACGTGCGCACCACCAACGGTCGTTTCAACATCCTCGACCACGGGGGCGCCACGGTCATCGTCGACTATGGACACAATCCGGATGCGCTCACCGCCCTCGTCGACGCCATCGATCGCCTGGCGCCCGCGCGTCGTCTTGTGTGTCTGACCGCCGCCGGAGATCGACGTGACATCGACATCGTGCGCCAGACCGAGATCCTTGGCGACGCGTTTGATGAAGTGTTCCTCTTCGAGGATCAGTGCAATCGCGGTCGTCCCGACGGAGAAGTCATTTCACTCTTGCGCCACGGCCTGCGTGATGCGCGACGGGCCCGCAACGTCACCGAGCTGCGTGGCGAAATGACGGCCATCGAGGCCTGCCTTGCCCGGCTGCGACCTGGGGATCTGGCCCTCGTGCTCATTGATCAGATCGAGGCGTCGCTCGCCCGCCTCGGTGCGCTACTCAATCGTGCGCAGCCGCTGCCGCAAGCGCATCCATGATCTGCTGGTCACCGGTGTATCGACACAAGTCTCATGACAGACGGCCTCGCGCGGCGTCGAGGAGCGTGCGCACCTTGCGCAACAGCTCGTGGGGGAGCACGGGCTTGAGCAACAGCTCCGTATGCGGTGCGCTCAGGTTGTGTCGCGCGATGATGTCGTTGGTGTACCCACTGACAAACAGTGCTGGCACGTCGGGGCGAGAGGCTCGCGCGTATTCGAGCACCTCGCGGCCGTTCTTCTTCGGCAAGACGATGTCGAGCAGCAGCAAATCAATCTCGGCCTTGTGCTCGTCAAAGAGCTGTGTCGCGTGGACGCCATCCTCGGCCAACAGCACCGTGTAACCCCCCTGCTCGAGCGCGGAGGCGAGCATGGTGCGCACGGCCGCGTCGTCCTCGACCACGAGAATCGTCTCGGTCCCCGTGCTGCCCGTGCTGGCGGTCTCTCGTTGTCCCGACGCGTGCGGCTCGCGGGTCTCGATACCCGCGTCGGCGATCGGTAGGTAGATGCGAAAGACGGTGCCGCAACCTACTTCGCTATAGACGTTGATGTAGCCGTCGTGTCGCTTGATGATGCCGTAGACAGTCGAGAGGCCCAAGCCGGTGCCGCGACCGACCTCCTTGGTGGTAAAGAAAGGCTCGAAGATGCGCGCCTGCGTCGTCTTGTCCATGCCGCAGCCCGAGTCGCTGACGGTCAGCTGCGCAAAGTGCCCCGCTCGCCCATAGCCATGCGCGTGCACGAACGCGTCATCCAGCTCAATCCTCGTCGTGGCGATGCGCAGCGTGCCGCCCGCTGGCATGGCGTCGCGAGCATTCGCGGCCAAGTTGACGATGACTTGCTCGACCTGGCCCACATCGGCGGTCACCGCGAGGGGGACTTCACTCAGCGCTAGCTCGGTAAGCACGCGCTCGCCGAGCGTGCCGCGCACAAGAGCGTGGATGCCGAGCACGACGGCGTTGAGATCTACCACCCGTGGGTCCATCAGTTGCTTGCGGCTGAACGTCAAGAGGCTCTGCGTCAGCTCTGCGGCACGGCGCCCAGCGGCCAAGATCTGCGCGACGGCGTCCGCGAGCGGTGGTTGGTCGCCGAGTCGTGCCTGCAACAGACTCGCGTAGCCGAGAATGGCGGTCAGAATATTGTTGAAGTCATGCGCGATGCCACCCGTCAAGCGGCCGACGGCCTCCATGCGTTGTGCGTGTCGTAGCTGTGCCTCTAGCTGGCGCTGGGTGGTCACGTCTCGCAAGATGCCGCGAAACAGATCGGTGCTACGACTGCCGCCACGTACCGCGGTGGCGGTGACGAGCGCCGTGATCTCGTGACCCTGACGGGACAAGAGATGGACCTCGAAGTCCTTGACGTAGCCACGCGTCGAGAGCGCCTCCTTGAGCCGCTCACGCTCGGCGCGGGTGGCGTAGAGCGACGCGCCCACATCGAGCGCGAGCATCTGCTCTTTGGTGGCAAAGCCAAACAGCTCAACGCCAGCGGGGTTGATGTCGAGCAGACGGTCGTCGGCGGTGTCGATAAAGACGACATCTTTTGATTCTTCAAAGAGTGCGCGGTAGCGCGCCTCAGAAGCGACGAGCGAGCGCTCCTGCTCGAGCAGGCGCCGAGCGGTGTCGTTGAGCGCGTCGACGAGCTGCTCGATCTCCAGCGAGCTGTGCTCGCGGTGTATCTGGGTTCCGCGCATGACGGGATGGTCGCGGGCGAATGCGGTCGATCGAGCCACTGCGCTTAGGTGCTGAC
>CAYHNK010000220.1:0-8216 GCA_964357695.1 uncultured Bdellovibrionales bacterium
GTCGCCGCTCCCGCAGCTGCGTGGGCCCTCACCCATCTTTTGGGCCCTCAAAGAGGGACGCCGTGAGCTCGCGGTGACCGTGCACGGCATCGACGCGCGCGAGGATCACGGACCCATCTACGGTAGTACGCCGTTCGTCATGCCGTCGGCGGCGAGTGGTGAGCAGATCTATCGCCTGGCGGGGCGTGTCGCGGGCACGCTCTTGGGTAGTGTGTTGGCGCGCATGGCCGCCTCCCAGCTCGTCGGCATACCCCAGGACGACGCCCGGGCGACGCGGGCACCACGCCCGAAGCCGGAAGATGCGCTCGTGCGCCCGAGCGAGTGGGATTGTGGGCCACTGCGCGATTTCGCTTGCGGTGCGCCGTTCTTCCGCACGCCGTGGCTGCGCTTTGATGACCAGCTCTTCTTTGTGCGGCGCGGGCTCGATGCCGAACGAGGTCGTCGGGCGCCGGTCGAGTATGCGTTGCAGGGGAGCACGTTGGTGGTGCGCTGCCGCGATGGCGTCGTGCATTTCGAGGTGCAGACGTAGTGCCATCCGCGTCGCGACCGACTCTTGACCAGCGTCGGTGAGTAGCACATCATGGGCGCCGTTGTGATTCTCAAGATCGTGTTGTCAACCGGGGACCAGCATGCCGACTGAAGATGAGGATGAGTTGATCGCGAAGAACGACCTCGGGGAGCTGCAGCGTTGCGACTGCGGCGGCGTCAATCTCACCTTGGGATCGGTGACGCTGCACTTTGCCGCGGCAGAGGTCGGTCCGCTGTACGAGCTCGTGGCGGCTGCCCGGGGTACGACCGAGACCGCGAGTGACGGCAACGTCACACCGCTGCGTCGCAAGGGCAAGGGCAAGACACTGGGCTCGCTCCACTAGAGTCGCGCACGTGGCGAAGGGATCTCACGCGGTGCAGAACAACGACCCCCACGCGGAGCGTCATCGGCTGCTACACGGCTATCTGGTGCAGCATGGTCTCAAGTCGTCGCGACAGCGAGACCTTATCGCCGACGTCTTCTTTCGCGCCGGTGGACATCTGCGGGTCGACGAGCTGCTGCAGCGAGTGCGCACCTCTGACCCACGTGTCAGCCAGGCGACGGTCTATCGCACGATGAAGCTCTTGACCGAGTGCGGCCTCGCCGAGGCGCGCCATTTCCTCGACGGTCAGACGCGCTACGAGCTCTCCGAGGGAAGTGGCAAGCATCACGATCATCTCATTTGCACGGTCTGTGGGGCGATCATCGAGTTCGTCGACACCCGCATCGAAGAGCTCCAGGACAGGGTGGCGCGCGAGCATGGCTTCACCGTAATGGACCACAAAATGGAGCTCTACGGGCAGTGCGCCAAGTGTCGCGTGGCGCAGGCGTCGTAAGGCACCACACACCTGACGGGGGCATCGATGGACATCGCGCGATCGTTGACGGCGAGCGAGCTTTTTGACGGCGTTCGTCCCGAGGACTTGGCGGCGCTCGTGGGCATCGCGCAGCGTCTCGCGTTTGCACCAGAGCAGACCGTCTACGAGCCCGACAGCGCCGGCGATTCGATGTACGTCATCGTCGAGGGTGTCTTCGTTGTGCGGGTGCGCGACGAGCACGGCGACGAAGTGGACATCGTTCGTTTGAAGCCGGGCTCGTACTTTGGCGAAATGGAGCTCATCGGCGGCATGAACCGCACGGCGGCGGTGATCAGCGAGGGTGATGGCGTCTGTATCCGTCTGGATGCCGTGGCCCTCTTGGACGTGCTCAAGCGCAGCGACCGTCTGGCGGCCTTCTTCTATCGTCAAGTGAGCCGCGAGCTCGTGCGCCGGTTGCGCAACACCACGCGCGACATGGGATACTTCAAGGCGCGGGCTGGCTGAGCGTTGGTGAAAGGTCCCATGCGTTGCCTCCTTGCGTCTCTCGTGGCGACGCTGTGTGTCTCGGTCGCGCCGCAGTTGCATGCCGAGGAGCCGCTACCGCTCGACGCGGCGACACGCGCCCCCGGCGTCATCCAAAACCGCAAGTACGATTTGTTGCATGAAGTGACGCTGCTCGGCGGCGGCTTGCCGACCGACCCCTTCTACAAGGGGCTATCGGCGACGCTGGGCTACACGCTGCATCTGTCGGATTTCGTCGCCTGGGAGCTTGCGCAGTTGACGTATGTGGTCGGTCTCGACACCAAGCTCAAGAAGGAAGTGCTGCGGCTCACCTTGGCGAGCGGCGAAGACGCGCCGCACTTTCCGCAGATCGATTGGATTGTCGCGACCCACCTGGTGGTCAAGCCGCTGTATGGCAAGGAAGCGCTTTTTAATACCGAGGTGGTGCACCTCGAAGGATACGCGCAAATCGGGCCGGCCATTTTGTCGCGCAGCGACTACGGGCGCACGCTCGCCTACGGTGTCGATGCGGGGATCGGTGTGCGCTTGTGGCTGACGCGGGTGGTCTCGGTGCGCTTGGATATGGGCGAGCTCGTCTACTTTCTCGACCAGAAGCCGATGCAGGTCTTGCACATGCACATGGGCGTCGCTTTCAATCTGCGGGGTAACTACTGATGCGGCGGCGCATTCCCGCGAGCGTGCTCGTGCTCGCCCTGGCGCTCGTGGCGGTCGAGAGCCAGGCTGCCATCACGTTTGACGACGACGCGCCGCGCGTCTTTTCGATCCAGAAGCGACCCTATCGCCTGGGCCATGAGTTCCAGCTCGGGGTGGGTACGTTGCCTCTCGATGCTTTCTACGTTGGCGCCGTCGTCACCGCGAGCTACACCTATCACTTCTCCGATTTCTGGGCCTGGGAGATCGCGGGGGGAGGATACTCGCTCAATTTCGACACCGGGCTCGCCGACGACTTGCTGCAACAATTCGGCGCCGTACCGGTACGTGGCGGTGGGGAGCGCATCCGCGTCGTTTCGTCCACGAGCGCCGTCATCAAGCCGCTTTTTGGCAAGCTGACGCTGTTCAACCGTGACGTCGTGCATGCTGAGACCTTCTTCGTCGCGGGCATCGGTCCGATGCTCAAGGGCGAGTTCTGGCGTTTTGCCGGCAATATCGGCATCGGCTTTCGCTTCTGGTCGACGCGCGCGCTGTCCGTGCGCTTCGATGTGCGTGACTACCTCGTCTTCTCGGGGTACGTACCGCAGAATTCGCTCATGCTGCAGCTGTCGGCGGCGTTCAACTACTACGACCGTCCGGAGGAGCCGTGATGGCGCGTCCGTGGGCATGGCTGTGTGCGGCGGCGCTGGCGCTGGCGCCTCTTTCGGTTAAGGCGCAAGAGGAAGCCGAGGCCGAGGTGGAGCGCGAGGCGGAGGTGGCCGAGGTTGATCCGGCGATCTTCGACGGCGCGCTCGAAGACTTCCACGATGGCGATTTTGTCTCCGCGGCCGCCGGCTTTTGGGGCTACATCCATTTCGGCCAGCCCGGAGCCGAGCGCTACGAGTGGGCGCAGTTCTTTCTCGCCGAGTCGTTGGCGGGGCTGGGCCTGTGGCACGGGGCGGTGCAGTACTACTACCTCGTCGCCAAGACCCGCTCGCGTCCCGAGATCTTGCCGGACGCGCTCGCCAGACTCGAACAGATCAGCGCCAACCGTCCGTTCAACGAAAGGCTCATCGAGGACGATCTGCTCTACGACTCCGACTTCGGCACGCTCCCGGCGGCGTTGCGTGACTGGGTCTCGTACGTCAAGGGGACGGCCAACTACCGGCACGATTTTACCGCCTGGGCCGAGCGCGATTTCTCGCAGATCAGCCCCACGAGCCCGTATGCGCTGCGTGCAGCGTACGTGCGCAGTGTCGATGCCCTCAAACGCAAGCACGACGATGCCGCACGCGTCGAGCTCGAGCGCATCACGAGCAGCGCGGTCGACGCACCGGGCGCCAAAAATCGCGCCTTCATGGCACTAGGACGTCTGCTGTTTGACCAGGGCAAGTACGCCGAGGCATGGGCCATGTACGAGCGCGTCGTGCCGAGCGAGCTGAGCTTCGAGCAGGCGCAGCTCCTCGAAGAAAAGGCCTGGACCGCGTACCATCTCGAGCAGGGGCGGCGCGCCATGGGTTTATTGCAGGCGCTCAGCTCGCCCGCGTACGAGCCGTATTTCTTGCCCGACGCGTATATTCTGCGCGGCCTCATCTTCAAGGGCTACTGTCACTTTATCCCCGCCAAGCGGGTGGTGCGCGCCTTTAGCTACCAGTACGGGCCGGCCATCGAGGATCTGCATCGGCGACGTCCCATGGACCAGATCCGCGCCATCGTCGACGGCGCCAACCAAGAGGGCACCATCGCGCGGCGCACGGCGTTCCTGCGTTCGCTGCAGCAGGAGCAAAGTCTACTCGAACGCTTCGATTCGGCGTGGGAGGACGTAGAGCTCGATCAGCATCTGCGGCGCCTGTACGACCTCGAGATCAAGGAACAGGCGCGGCTGTGGAAGATCGAGTTTGACAAGGCCGCGGAAGTGATCGCGAATCGCTTGCTCGAGGTCGAGGAGCAGATGAATCTGCTCGACTACGAGATTGGCTTGGACATCTTCAAGCGCCTGAAGGCCGCCGAAGCTCGTCGCGCGCGTGAGGAGACGCTCGAAGTGCCCTACGACTCGGCCAGCGTCTACTACCAGCTCGATACCGAATACTGGAACGACGAGCTGCACTCGTACGAGTTCTTCATCACCAGTCGCTGCTTCGAGGCGGGAGAACACCCATGAGGGGGCGCGCCTACGGGCTCACACGCGCGTCGTGCGGACTCATGGTGGCTGTGTTGCTGTGCGGGGCCAGCTACGCCGAGATCGACCGAGCGGCGGCCAAGCAAGAGCTCATCGACAAGCTGTCGGCCGACATCAACAAGGTGCAGCACGCCGTCCGGGTGACCAAGGCGCTCATCGCCAAGAGCCCCGACGCGCCCTATCTCCCAGATCTCTACTTCCGCCTGGCGGAGCTCTACGTCGAGAAGTCGCGCTACATCTTCGCGCGCGTGATGGAGCAGCAGCCGGTCGACCAAAAGGTGCTTGAGGGGGACAAGGCCCTCGAGGTGCAGATCACCAAGCGCCTGGCCATCGAAACCTACGACAAGCTCATCAACGACTTTGGCGAGTATCCCCAGAACGACCAAGTGCGGTTTTTTCGCGCGCATGAGTACCGCGAGCTCGGCGAGTGGGAGTCGATGCTGCAGCAGTACGACGAGCTCATCGCCAAGTATCCCCGGAGCCTGTGGTCCATCGAAGCGCGGCTGATCCTCGCCGACTACCACTTTGACAAAGGTGAGCTCGACCGCGCCGAGGCACGCTATCAGGAGATCCTCGCACTGCCGGAGAGCCACCTGCACGACATGGCGCGCTACAAGCTCGGCTGGATCCGCATCAACCAGGAGCGCTTCAAAGAGGCGTTGGCGTTCTTCGAGGCGGCCGTGGGCAGCTCGCAGAAGAATCGGCGTGGGGCGGTGGGTGATGCGCGGCGCCTGGACGTCAAGCGCGAGGCGCTGCTGGCGCTCACCTGGCCGTATGGCGAAGTGAAGAAGGCCCCCCAGGCGGTCGACTACTTCCGCACCCTGGCCGAGTCGAAGACGCTGTACGTCGAGGCCCTCAAGAAGCTCGCCAACCGCTACTTTATCAAGACCGAGTACGTCAGTGCGGCGCTGCTCTACCGCGAGATTGTGCGCTTGTCGGCCGATGTCGAGCAGAACATCGAGTTCGTGCAGCGCATCTACGACTCGGTGCGCAACATGTCCTCACGCGACCCGCAACGCTACGGTCACGCCGAGGACGACGTCGAGGCCATCGTGGCGAATCTCGCGCGCTTTGAGAACCACTGGCGTTTTCCGGTCGAGGACCAGGGCAAGCTGGCGCACGATTTCGAGCTGCGCGCGCGCGACTTGGCCACCCGATTGCACGTTGAAGCGCAGCGCACCAAGGACACCGCGAGCGCAACCATCGCCGCCAACGCCTACGAGCAGTACCTGTCGCTGTTTGGCAAATCTGTGGAGCACAAGACCATCGAGACCAACCGCGCCGAAGCCCTCTACCAGGGCGGGTCGTACGTCTCGGCGGGCTTACAATACGAGAGCGTCGCACGCGAGCTCGGTGACACGTCCGCGCAGAGGGATGTGCTCTACAGCGCGATTCTGGCCTTTCACCGCGCGCTTGATGAGGACGCACAGTATCGCGAGAAACACGCCGGCGAGGAGGGCCCACTTAGCAAGCTCGATCTGCTTGTCGCGCGCGAGGGGCTCAAGCAGCTCGGCGCCTACTATGTGGGCCACTGGCCGCAGGGCGACAAGGCCGCCAACGTCAAGTTCAATATCGCCCGCATGCACTACCAGCAGGGCGAGTACGCGCGCTCGGCGGAGCTGTTCACGGCGTTTGTCGAGGAGTACCCGCGCCACAAGGATCTTGCCACGGCGGGCAACCTGGCGCTCGATGCCTTGCACAAGATCGACGACTACGAGGGCCTCACCAAGCTCGCGGACCGGTTCGCGAAGAACAATCAGATCACCGACCGGCGTTTTCGCGCGGATGCGGCGCGCACGGCAGAGGCGGCTCGACGGCGCAAGGTGGAGTACGCGGTGCTCGAAGCGTCGGCGGGCGACTTCAGCGAGGTGATGCTCGCCGAGTGGGAGAAGCACAAGGGCTCGCAAGAGGGCGAGCAGTATCTCTACACCGCGTTCGTCAAATACAAGAACGAAGCCAGTGTCGCCGGTGTGTTCGACTTTGGTGCGCGTCTCATCGGCGCGTACCCGCAGTCGTCGCGCATTCCGGACGTTCTGGCGACCATGGGGAGCTTTGCTATCCGTGTCGCCGACTTTGATCGGGCCGCGGTGCTGTTCGAGGAGTATCAGCGGCGCTTCCCACAACAGAAGAATGCGCTCGATTTGCTGATGAGCGCCGCACGCATCCGCGCCATGCTCGGCGATGACGATGCTGCAGGCAAAGATCTGCGCTTGTTGCGCAAGCTCGCGACGGGCGGCGTGCAGCGCGAGGCACACGTCAAGCTGATGGAGATTTACGACGGGGCACGCGCCTGGGACGAGCTCGCTCGCGTGGCGCAGACCGCATCGAGCTTTGACTCGCGATGGGCCACGCCAGCGCTGTATCTTGGCATCGCCTACGCCGAGAGCGGCAAGGGACAGCTCGCCGAGCGCGAGCTTGCGCGCGCGTTGCGTCTGGCCGGTCGTGGTGCCGAGACACGGGCGTTGACGGCGCGAGCGGCCTTCGAGGCCGGGCGACTCAATCAGCTGAAGATGGATGAGCTGCGCTTTGCCGGACCGGATACCGCGGAGCAAGTGCTCGGCGCGAAGCTCACCTTGCTCGAAAGCGCCGAGCGCCATTATGTGTCGGCCATTGGTGGTGGCGACGGCACTTGGGCCATTGCGGCGCTGCACGAGGCGGCGCAGCTCTATCGTTCCATCGGGGCCAGTATTCGCGGCGTACCGTTGCCACCGACGCTGTCGGCGGCGGAGAAAAAGCAGGTCGACGAGGCGCTCGCTGCGCAAGCCAAGCAGTACGACGACAAGGGTCAGCAAACCCTCGGAGCATGCGCGGCGAAGGCGAAGGAGCTGCGTGTCTTGAGCGCGTTTGCCGCGGCGTGTATCGCCGGCTCGGGGGATGTGGCCGTGGTCGATACCAAGCGACGTCGGGGTCAACCGAGCGATGACGAGGCTTACCAACGCGACATCGCCGTGTTGCGGCAACAGCTCGCGACGCAGCCCGAGAGTGTGGACTTGCTCGTCAATCTCGCGACGCGTGCGATGCGGGCGGGTGACTACCATGTCGCGCGTCTGACGCTGGCGAAGGCTTCTGAGATCGATGCGCGCAGCGCGCGTGTGCAGAACCTGATGGGTGTGACACTGTGGCAGCTCGGCGAGCCGCAGCTCGCGGCCGACGCCTTCGAGAAAGCGCGGCGGCTGCACATGGTCGAAGGGTCGGCGAATCTGGCGGCGCTCTTTGCCGAGTACGGCTACGACGCATTGTCTCGGCAAATGCTGGGTGAAGTAGGCGGGAGCGGGAAGCTCGATCTGCAATCGGTGGACCTGCACCCCAGCGTGCAGCGCCTGATGGAGGAGCCCGCGACGTGATGAGTGCACGCACGAACGAACGCGGATGGCGCCAGGTGGCGCTCGGCGCGCTCATGGTGGCCTCGACTTCCTGTGGCGGGCTGAGCCAGACGGTGGATCGCCGCCTGCTGCGCGATATCGGCATTGAGAACAAGCTGCAGCTCTTTGAGGCCGAGAACGAGGTCAGCATCGCCCTCGATGAGCGCGAGCAGCTC
>CAYHNK010000221.1:0-8209 GCA_964357695.1 uncultured Bdellovibrionales bacterium
GCGATCTGAAGAGCATCCGGCGTTTTCATGCCGAGCGCCGCCCGCAGCTGCGCCGCGACACGCAAGAGCGGCCGATCGAGCTCCACGAGGTGCAGTCCGCGGGAACGAGACAAGAGAGCCTCGTAGCGCTCCGCGAGTCCGAGGTCGCCGTGTCGGTAGGGAACGACTAGGCATTCGAGCAGGGTGATGGCGGAGGTGACCGCCTCGAGCTCGCCACTATCGACGCGCGCCAGGAGTGACTCGACGAGCGGCGCTCGTCGCGGATCCTCTTCGATGAGGTAGATGAATATGGCGGTGTCGAGGGCCACTGGCCCCTTGCCGATGTGTCGCGCTAGCTCCACGAGTCACGCTCGGCTCGAACGTGCTTGGTTGCGTCAACATCGCGCCACTGCTCCTTACCGAGTCCCTTGAGTCCGAGGATTGAGAGCGGCTCCGTCTCCTGCGTCGCCTGCTCGAGCAGTTGAATGACCTCTTGCGTGACGGACCGATGTGACCGTCGGGCACGTGTGCGCAACCTCCTCGCCAGCGGTTCTGGGAAATTCTTGATATTGAGCGTCGCCATCCGTGTTCCTCCTTCTTGCCTCCAATATGGAGGAACCGAAGAATGGTGTCAACCTGCGGTTCGTTGGAGTCAGCCGATTGCGATCCCGGAGACCTCATGTATGCTAGCTGTGATGCTGCCTTCGCCACGATTTGGAGGATAGGTCATGTGGAAGTACGGATTGGGACTGTTTCTCACGGCGAGCGCCTGTGGTGGTGGCAGCACGGGTAGCGGCGGCGAGCCGTGTGGCTCGGGTTCTGCCTGCCCCGCGGCGCACGTCTGTGCCGAGGGGCAGTGTCTGGCGTTGTGCGTGACGGGGGGCAACTGCCCGGATCTCTCGTATGCGTGCGTTGCCGGTACCTGCCGGCCTGGCGGCAACGAGTGTGTGCACCACACGGACTGCGCGACGCCCGGTATTTGCGAGCAAAGCCTCGGGGCGACTTGCGCGGCCGGCACGTGCAGCTACCCGCGAGCGCTCGCCGGCACCCCGTGTGATGTCGCGGACGCATGCTACGAGAACGGCCAGTGCGACGCAGCCGGGGCGTGTGCAGGCACGCCAGCGATCACATGCGACCAGCCGCCGGAGCCTGTGTGCCGAGTAGGTGCGACGGTGCGTGTTTACGCGACGGCCGGTACCTGCAGCGGCGGTCTGTGTGACTACAGCTACGGCGACTACTCGTGCCCGAGTTGTCCCACATCGACGTCGTGCATCGCCGGGTGCATGCTCGACATCACCGGTGATGGCGTCAGTGACCTCGTGGATGCGACGACGCTGCAACCTGGGAACGTCTGCCGCGTGTGCGCACCGCCGGTGAGCAAGTCCAGCTGGACCCCGGCCTGGCCCTCGGGCAGCGCCGCGTCGCAGCCCATGTGTGCCATGTTGGGCGAAGACTTCAACAGCAACGACGCGCAAGACGGGGCTGAGCAGTGGACGGGCGTGTGCGACCACACCGGTCAATGTCTGGCCCCGTGCGCGCTTCCTTGGGGCGGTAGCATCGCGAGCGGCGCGAGCGTGACCGGTTACCAAAGCGCGTCGGTCGCCTGCGGCAGCAGCTGCGCGTCCGAGACACGGACGTGCGTCAATGGGACCTTGTCGGGATCCTACGCGAACAACGCCTGCTCGGTGCTGCCGGAGGCGGGGACATGGACCGCGACCACGACGTGCAGTGTCGCCTGCGGTGGCGGGCAATTGCTGCAGACCTGTCATGCGGGCTGCGGCGGTACGTGCAGCGGCGGGTATGTCGACACCGAGCAGGCGTACAACGGGGCTGCGTGCAATAGCACGGCGTGCATCCCCAACGTCGACTGCGTGGGCGCGTTTGGCGCTTGTTCCGTCAATTGCGGTACGGGGACCCAGACCTACGCGATTACTACCGCCGCATCCGGTACGGGCGCTGCCTGTCCCTACGCGAATGGTGTCACGCAAGCGTGCACCGTTCCCCCGGGGCCCGGCAACTCCTACAGTCACGGCACCTACTGTGCGGCAGCGACGATCGCCTACTTCCCCGTGGGCGGCTCGTCGGGCTGCAGCGGTTGGTCTTGTGCGGTCGCCAACTCGGCAGGGCCGAGCTGTCCGGTCTACACCGATGACCATGGGGACCCGGACTGTATCGACTATGCCCAGTACGGATACTGCGAGTCGACCTACGGGTCGATTAACGCCAACGCCGGCTACGTTTGCAACTAGAATGCAAGCGCGTTCGGGTGTGACGATTGTCGGGTTGGTGGCGCTGGGTCGGACGCCGACTACGCGGCCATGCGGGCAGGGGTCACGAGTGCACGGCCCCACTCGGCCGTCGTCCGTGCCGCCTCGTCCGCCACGGTGACCAACGCACCGTAGCGGGCGCGAAACTTCGCATCGTCGACGACGAAGGACTCCTCCCACTGGTAGCTCATCTCGCCTAGCTCGCGCACGATCGGCATCGCGAACGACAGCACCTTGAGCAGCAGCGGCGACATGCGCGACACCGTCACCGTGTGGTCGAGGGCAGCCGCGAGGCGTGTGGCGAGCGCGCGCGTCGTTTCGGCAGGCTGGCACGGCAACATGTAGATGCCTTCGGCCTCGGCGTCAGTGCCGAGCGCGGCGAGGCCTGCGGCGACGTCGGGGATGTAGTGGTAGCTGTGGAGCGTGTCGGGATTGACCACCATGGCAGCGGGCTTACCCGCGAGCACCGGCTTCCAGAAGCGCTCGGCAAAGTGCGTACCGACGCCACCGGGTCCGTAGAAGTCACTGGCCCGACCCGTCACCGCACGCACGTCGCCGCGCTTGACCGCCGCATCGAGACGCTCTTGTAGCTGCGCCCGGATCTCGCCCTTTTTGGAGTAAGGGTTGTAGGGCGTCGTCTCCGACATCGGGCGACCGTGGGTGCGTCCGAGCGCGTAGACGTTGTTGAGCACCACGAGTCTGGCGCCAGCGCGTGCCGCCGCATGGATCAGATTGTCCTGCACGCGCGGCAGCTCGGCGGACCACACCTTGGTCGAATACACGGCCGGGTTGATGCAGTGGTAGACGACGGCAGCGTCGCTCGCTACCGTCGCGGCCGCAGTCGCATCGGCAACGTCGGCACGGGTGAGCTCGACACCGTCGATCGTGCGTGTCTGCGCCGAGCGGCGCACCAAGCGAACACGCTTGCCGGCGGCAGCAAGGTGGCGGGCGAGTAGCGGGCCAACCTGGCCTGCACCGAAGACAACATGCAGCTCCCGAGTATCGGGCATGGAAACCTCCTTGGGTCGTGCTGACAGTGGGGACGCAACCTGCAAACGTCAAGGCACGAAGAAATCCTGCACATTGGGTCTGTCGCGCGTGTCTAGACGACGAACCCTGTCGCCTGGTCCCCACGGGCCCGGTTCGGAGGGTGGACGATGTCGATGGAATACGTGCGCGTTGCGACGATTGTTTGCGGCGGCGTATCTAGCGCGACCCTAGCTCCTTCCATCATGCAGCGACCCGTCGTACAAGACATGATGGTCCCACCCTCAGCTTGCCCCGACGAGAACGACCTGGCGGGCTTCGTCGAGGGCGCGCTCGACGAGGTCCGTGTCGAGGCGATCGAAGACCATCTGAGCGACTGCCCGACGTGCCGTGTCCTCGTCTCCGAGGTCGCCCGCGAGCCCTTGCGTCACGGCGCCGCCAGCGACGGCGCGGCGGCGGCACTGCCGCGGGGTCAGACCGTCGGGCGCTACCTGTTGCTCGAGCACCTCGGCAGCGGCGGCATGGGCGCGGTCTACGTCGCGTACGATCCGGAGCTCGACCGCAAGGTTGCCGTCAAGCTGCTGCACCCAGCGACGACCGGCGACGCCGGCGATCAGCGGCAACGCCTGCTGCGCGAGGCGCAGGTGATGGCCCAGCTGTCACACCCACACCTCTGCCCGGTGTTCGACGTCGGCACTTTTGGCGAGCGGCTCTTTGTGGCCATGGAGTATGTCCCTGGCGGCAATCTGCGGCATTGGCTGCGTGAGCAAGCGCCCGAGCGCGACGCCATCGTGCGCGCCTTCGCCGACGCCGGTCGGGGTCTGGCAGCCGCCCATGCCGCCGGCATCGTGCACCGCGACTTCAAGCCCGACAACGTGCTGCGTGGCGACGACGGCCGCGTACGCGTCACCGATTTCGGCCTGGCTCGGGTGCAGGACACCGTGGAGCTCGCCGGCGAGCCCGAGGCGGGCGCCGAGGCCAGGATGACGACGACAGCGAGCACGCCCGCGCCGCACTCGGTCAAGCATGCGCCGCTCACCGAGGCGGGCATGATCCTCGGCACCCCCGCGTACATGGCCCCCGAGCAGCGGGCCGGCGGCACAGCGACGACGGGCAGTGACCAATACAGCTTTTGCATGGCGCTCGACGAGGCATTGCATGGCCACCGCGCGCGCGCCACCGCGGCCGCCACGAAGGGGCGACTGCCCGGTCGGCTGCGGCGCGTGCTGGACCGGGGCCTGCGCCCCGACCCGGGCGAGCGCTACCCGTCCGTGAACGCCGTGGTGACCGAGCTCGATGCCTATCTGCGGCGCACGCAGTTGCGCCTCATCGGGGCAGGCCTGGGGATCGTCGGCGGGGTGCTGACGGCGGCGCTGGTGGCGGCGCGTATCCTGTCCCCCGCAGTCACCTGCGATGGCGAGGTCCACAGCCGCGGCCTGTGGACCGCCGAGCGTCAACAAACCATCGCCACGGCGTTTCTCGCCTCGCACCTCACCTACGCGGCGAGCACACACGCTGCCGTCTCGCGCCAGCTCGAGAGCTACCTTGAGCGCTGGCACGAAGGCTATCGAGACGCGTGCGAAGCAACCGCAGTGCGTCGTGAGCAGTCGGAGCACGTCCTCGACTTGCGCATCGGGTGCCTCAAGGAGAAGCTCGCGGACGTGGCTGCCCTGATCGACGTGCTCGCTGCGGCCGACGCCACCGTCGTCGAGCACGCCCAAAGCGCCATCGCCGCTCTACCGGCGCTCGCCCATTGTGACAGCATCGCCGCCCTCGGAAGTCGCATCCCGCCCGTGCCGGGTGCCATGACCACCGCGGTCGCGGCGTTGCGCACCCAGCTCGCCCAGGCGCGGGCGCTGGGCAGCACGGGCAAGCTCACGGAAGCCAAGGTGCTGGCCCAACAAACCCATGCCGCTTCGATGGAAACGACCTATCTGCCCGTGCAGGCGGAGGCGGCCCTCGTCCTCGCGGGTGCCCTGGTGGACCATCGCGAGCTCGATGCCGCAAGTGCCCTCTATGACGAGGCCATGGGTGCGGCGGATGCCGCTCACGATGACCCGCTGCGTGCTGCGGCCGCCGTGCAGCTCGTTGGAGTGCTGAGCTCACGCACCGAGACCACAGACGCGGCCCTTGCCGCGGGCAAGCGTGCCCGACGCATCATTGAGCGATTGCGCGGCGACGACACGCTGCTCGCAGACTTGTTGCAGAACGAGAGCCGGGCGTTGAGTAAGGCAGCCCGCCACGCGGAGGCTCTCGAAGCGTACCAAGCGAGCATCGCCAGCCGCGTGCGCGCTGGCGGCGACGTGGCCGAGTCGGCTTGTCGCTTGGCCGGCATCTACAGCGACCTCGGGCGCCTCGACGAGGCCGGTGCGGCCTACGACGCCTGCTACCAAGCCGTGCGCCGGCGACTGGGCGACGAGCACCCCCGGCTGATGGAGAGCTTGAACGGGCGCGCCATCATCGAGCTGCAACAGGGGCACTTCGCGAGCGGCGAGCGGCTCTTGCGGACGTTTCTGCGCATCGGTGACCGCGCGCTCGGGCGAGACCACGCCGCGATGGCGCCGGCCTACACAAACCTCGGTCATGCACTGCGCGAGCAAGGCCGCGGCGAGGAAGCGCTACAGGCCTTCAATCAGGCGTTGCTGCGCCACCGACGCGCCCGCGGCGCCGACGACCCGTTGTCCGGCGTTTTCATCGCCAACGCGGGCCTCGTCGCCTACGACGATCAGCGCTGGCGCGACGTCGACGCCGCCTACTTGGAGGCCTTGCGCATATTGGCGACTGCCAAAAAGCCAGCGGGCTACGCTTTTTTCACCGGCAATGTCGAGACTCAGCTCGGCGATTCGCTGCTCGCCCAGGGTCGAGCCGTGGAGGCCAAACGTCGCTATCGCGCGGCGCTGACACACATCGAGGGCAGCGTCGGCAGCCACCATCCACAGCTCGTGCTCACCCTCACCGGTCTCGGCCGCAGCGAGCTGGCACTCGGCGAGGTGAAGGCAGCGCGGCAGGTCTTGGCACGTGCCGTCGAGCTCGCCCGGGCCTCCGGAGGTAGCCCCTTCGATCTCGCCGCAGCACAGTTCGCCTGGGTACAAGCGGAAACGGCAGCGGGGGTCCCCACGGCCGAGCTGCGTGACGTCGTCGTCCAATCCCAAGCGACGCTGCGACGGGCGGGCACCAGCACGCGACCGACGTTGCGGGCCATCGACGAGTGGCTGGCCACGCGCTAGCCGGGGCGCCCCCGTCGCTGTTGGCCTCACGGCTCGCGTTCGGCACGGCGCAGGGCGCTGTCGAGGGAGAGCTCGACGCGGCTGCGGATAAGACGCATGACGCTGTCGATCTCGGCATGCCCAAGGCTCAGACGTACCATCAGGTCGTGACGCGTCCGCGTGAGCAGGCGCTCCTGCGCCGCCGCCAGCCAACGCCCCGCCGTGGTGCGATGGACGTGGTAGAGGTCGGCCAGGTCGTCGACACTCAGACCGTCGATGAACTGCTGGCGCATGAGATTGCGTTGGCGTGGGGTCAGGGCAGTCACCGCCGCTGCAAAGGCGGTCTTGAACTCGCTGCGATAGGTGGACTTGAGCAACTCCAGCTCGGGGTCGTGGCCGCCGCCTGCCACGGTGGCGAGCATGGCTTCGTCGAGCGTCACCTCGCGCCGTTGGCCGCGTACGTGGTTGAGGTAGGTGCGTGTCGTGGCGACGCGTAGCCAACCGGCCAAGCTGCCGCGGCCGTGATACGTGTCGATCTTGGGCGGCGCCACACCGTCGCCGACGAAGAGACGAGCGTAGATTTGCTGCTTTATCTCCGCGGCGGTGATGGCATCGACACCGCGCTTGCGCAAGAGCTCCGCCACCGCCGCACCGTGCGCGATGTCGAAGGCGGCAACGGCACCGACGACACCCGCGGCGCAGGCGTGGGCGAGGTAGAGGTCAGCGGCGCGCACTCTCGTCAGCGCGTCCAGTGTCTCGCCTTCGAGACGTGCGGCCACGAAGCCCACGAAGTCGGCGTCACGGATGGCGAGCTGCGGCCACGCGGCGTGCGCCTCGGCCAGCATGGAGTCGAGGCGCGACGTGAGCTCTTCCTGGTGGGCGCGCGATGCTGCCAAAGGCAACGCCGCGGCGAAGATCTCGAACAGCGATGGACTAGCGCAGGTCATGGGGGGGTGCGGCGTCCGGCCTCATCAGCGCCAATTCTAGCGTAGCGGCGCGAAGAGCGCGAGCACCTATTGGCGAGGCACGAGCCATCCGAGGCACGAAAACATGCACATCGATGTCGCGCCGCGTGTCCTATTGGTAACATCGTGACCGGAGAAGAGCAGGTATGTACAGTAGAAGCTCCAACATCGGACGGGTTCTTACACCGGGCGCCTTGACGGCGGCATGGACGGCGCTGCTGCTCGGCATGGCGCTCGGCATCGCCAGTTGTGGCGGCGAGCCCGCCGACGGTCGCGATCCCGAGATAGACCCGACACCGACAATCGACGCGCCGGGTGTGACAGTCACGACCGGCAGCTTTCAAATCCCAGAGCTCAACGGCTCGACGACGCACACCTACGTGCTCGACAAGGCGCCGGACGGCACCGTAGTGCTCGAGATCAGCAGCTCTACGCCCGGAGATGCGGTCGCCGAGCCGACGAGCCTGACCTTCGATCCGGACAATTGGTCTGTGCCGCAAGCGGTCGTCGTCAGCGCCCAAGACGATCACCGCGCCGACGGCGATGCCGCTGTCGTAATCACGGCCACGGTCGGCGACTCTTCCACCGATGCCACAGGCTATCTTGAGGCGACCGTCGAGTCGGTCGGTATCGAAGTCCTCGACGATGACGTCGCGGGGATCGAGGTCGCGCCCGTCGTCGCGTCCACGGTCGAGGGAATCGCGCCGCCCGCCACCGTGCGGCTGCGCCTCGCATCGGAGCCGTCGGCAGACGTCATCGTGACGGTCTCGAGCGCCGACGATACCCAGCTCGGGGTCGTCGATGC
>CAYHNK010000222.1:0-8137 GCA_964357695.1 uncultured Bdellovibrionales bacterium
TGGCAGCAGCTCGCAGGCGACACTGTGGCCCTCTCGAATGAGGCGGAGCTCGCGCCTGCTTTTGTCGCACCGCTCGTGCCACAGACACTCGCTTTTCGGCTCACCATCGATGACGGCACTTGGCAGACGAGCGACGAGGTGCACATCCTCGTGCGGGCCGAGGTCGGTGGACATCCGGCGCCTGTGGCCATCGCCGGACCCGACCGCTATCTCGACTACCGCGAGGAGGCAGTGCCTGCGGGCCATGATCTGGTCAGCGTGGTCACCGAGCCGACTCTGGTGTCGTGGCAGCACGTGGAGCGTCAGTCGGCAAGCGCCGCGCTGCGCACGATGAGCATCACGGACGCCTCCGAGCCCGTCGTCTACCAGCTGACGCTCGACGATGGGGCGCTCGGCTCGGCGCCTGACTATCTCGTGTTGTACCCGTATGACGTCGCACGCGTCGGTGCACGAGCGCCCGTAGCCGCTCTGGCCATGCCCGTCAGCATTGCTCCCGGCGCCGCCTTCGACGCTGATGCCACGCAGGGCACCGACGCCAACGGCGACACGTTGCACTGGAGGTGGGAGCAGGTCGAGGGCGACACACTGCTAGCCACTCCTCCCGTAGGCGATGCGATCGTGTCACTCACGGCGCCGTCACGGGTGGGGCAGCTGCTAACGCTGAAAGTCTACGTGCGCGACGGCGAGCTCGAATCGGCTCCGGCGACCGCGAGTGTCGTAGTCCAGACACCGTCCGCCCTGCAAGACATCGCGCTCGCGCCAGGCGGCGTGCTGTTCGTGCGCCCCCTGCGCGCCTTGTGGCTCTACGCGCTGGGCACGGCGACCTGCTCGCTCGCCCCGGTCGATGTGACGTTCGATTGGAGCCAGACCTATGGACCGCCTGTCGTGCCGAGCCTCGCGGACGACGGCCTGTACGCCTCGCTCATTGCGCCCGAGCAGCCGACGACGCTCGCCTACGCGGTGACGGCCCACAGCGGGGCCGCGTCGACCGCACCCTCGGTCGTCGTCGTCTCGGTGGTCGGCGAGGACGTGAGCTCCGCACCCATCGTGACTTTGGCTGCCGCCCCCGCCAGCCCACTCCCGGGCGAGACCGTCACCATCACCGTCACGGCCGTCGACGCGGAGCAGGACACGTTGACACTGCTGTGGCAAACCGTGCCGCCGGGCGCGCTCGTCGATCCACCGACGACCATGCCGGATCCGCCCTGCAACCAGACGACGTCATTCACCGTCGTCGCCCCTGATGCCGGCCAAGAAATCACGCTCGACGTGACCGCCAGCGACAGCTTCGGCGCCGCAGGCGTAGCGCAGCTCGTCGTGCACGTTCCTTAAGCGACGGCGGCTGGCAGCTACTCCGCCTTGCGACGCAGAAATGCCGGGATATCGTACTCGTCGGCGCCCGAATCCATGGGCTCGGGCGCACGCACCTTGGCGAAGCGCTCATCGGCCCAGCGATGACGAATGATCGTCGGAATGTCGTGCTCTTGCTTCGGAATGCTGAGCGGGCGCAGGTTGTCTTGCTTCTCGCTCTTGGCACGATCAAAGCCCGTGGCGATGACCGTCACCTTGATTTCGTCGCCCATGCTCTCATCGATGACCGAGCCGAAGATGATGTTGGCATCGTCGTCCGCGGCCTCTTGAATGAGCGTCGAGGCCTCGTGGATCTCGTGTAGCGTCATCGCCGGGCCGCCGGTGACGTTGATGAGAATGCCCGTCGCGCCGTTGATGGTGATGTCCTCGAGTAGCGGCGAGCCGATGGCCTGACCGGCCGCCTCGATGGCCCGCTTGGCGCCGCGTGCCCGACCCGTGCCCATCAGTGCCATGCCCTGATCGGTCATGATCGTGCGCACGTCGGCAAAATCGACGTTGACGATGCCGCTGAAGGTGATGAGGTCGCTGATGCCTTGGACGGCGTTGAGCAACACCTCATCGGCCTTCTTGAACGCGTCCATCATGGACGTGCTTGGATCGGTGATGGCGAGCAGGCGCTGATTGGGGATGGTGATGAGCGTGTCCACCGCCTCGCGCAGCGCCATGATACCGCTCTCGGCGTGACGACGACGACGATTGCCCTCAAAGAAGAAGGGTTTCGTGACCACCCCGACGGTCAGCGCTCCGAGCGAGCGCGCAATCGAGGCAATCACGGGAGCCGCTCCCGTCCCCGTGCCACCCCCCATGCCCGCTGTCACGAACACCATGTCGGCGCCGTCGAGCACGGTGGCGATTTGGTCGCGGTCTTCAAGCGCCGCTTCGCGACCCACTTCCGGGTTGGCGCCCGCACCGAGGCCTTTGGTCAGCGTGTGGCCCAGCTGGAGCTTGAGCGGCGCGAGATTGCCCGCCAGCGCCTGCCGATCGGTGTTCGCGGCGACAAATTCGATGCCGTGCACATTGGCTTCGATCATCGTGTTGATGGCATTGCCACCTCCACCGCCCACGCCAATGACTTTGATGAGCGCTTCGTGCGCCGCGATCTCGTCGAGCTCGATCATGAGAAACCCTCCTTGGCAATCACCCGTGGGGCGCGCACCCCGGCGAGCGTGCCTTGAACGTAACAGACCCTAAGAAAAACGCTAAAAAAGCTCACCGAGCCAAGAGCGCATGCGACTCTTGACCTTGCGATACACATTGTCCTCGCGCACCCTGAAGTAGCGATGCTCTTCGTGGTCGCGTCCGTAGAGCAGCAGACCCACGCCCGTCGCATACATGGGGCTGCGCACGACGTCGACGAGACCGCCGATGCCCGTCGGTGCCCCGACGCGCACCGGGAGACCCAAAATGTCCTCGGCAAGCTCGCCCATGCCATGGAGCATGGTGGCGCCGCCGGTGATGACGACGCCACTCGCGAGCAGATCTTCAAAGCCGGTGCGCTGGATCTCTTGCAGTACGAGGGAGAACATTTCCTCGACGCGCGGCTCGATGATTTCAGTGAGGATGCGCCGCGAGAGCGTGCGCGGCTTGCGTCCGCCGACGCTCGGCACCTCGATGGTTTCGTTCTCTTCAACGAGCGAGCTCAGAGCACAGCCGTACTTCTGCTTGATGCGCTCGGCATCGTCCATGGGCGTGCGCAGACCCACCGCGATGTCAGACGTGATGTGATCACCCCCAACTGCGAGCACCGAAGTGTGCACGATGCTGCCCTCGCTCCAGATGGCAATATCCGTCGTGCCGCCGCCGATGTCGATGAGCGCCACGCCGAGGTCCTTTTCGTCCTGGGACAGCACCGCCTCCGAGGAGGCAAGCTGCTCGAGCACAATGTCGGCGACGGTGAGCCCGCACCGCTGCGCACACTTGACGATGTTCTGCGCGCTCGTGACCGCCCCGGTGACGATGTGCACCTTGGCTTCGAGCCGTACGCCACTCATGCCGAGGGGCTCGCGGATGCCATCCTGCTGATCGATGACAAACTCCTGAGGCAGGATGTGGATGACCTCGCGATCGAGAGGGATGGCGATGGCCCGCGCCGCGTCGATGACCCGATTGACGTCCGCCTCGGTCACCTCCTTCTCTTTGACGGCGACGATACCGTGGCTGTTGAATCCCTTGATGTGACCGCCGGCGATGCCCGCATAGACATGCGAGATCTCGCAGCCGGCCATCAGCTCCGCCTCTTGGATGGCGTGCTTGATCGACGCCACCGTCGACTCGATGTTGATGACCACGCCCTTGCGCAGACCTTTGGATGGGTGCGTGCCGATGCCGATGATGTCGATCGCCCCCTCGGCGTTCACCTCGCCAACGATGGCGCAGATCTTCGTCGTTCCGATGTCCAGCCCGACCACGAGCTCATGCGAATTTGCCATAGATTTACCTCGCCTGTGCAATCAGAGTTGTTCCACGAGCTGCCGCATCGCGCTGCGACAGCCGCACCTGCATTGTTGCCGTGCCCGCCGCCTTTTCGGCCCACACGACTTCCGGTCGCACGCCGCGCGCTGCCACGAGGGCCACCGCACGGCTTGCCTCACCAAGACTCCTAGTCGGCTGCGCCCCCAGGTGCAGCGTCAACGGGCGCGCCGTCTCATCGACGACCATCGCCGTCCAGCCGAGATCCTCATCGCGGCGCAGTTCCTCCAAGCGACCGAGCACTGAGCGCTGCGCGCCGATCGCGGCGACAATGTCGAGGGCCTCGCGGATCTGCATCGCCAGCTCGGACGGCTGCCGCGCTGCATCGGCCCGCTCGAGGCCACTGAGCACAGGGAGCGTCACCTTGTCGCCCCCACGCAGGCGGCCAAAGACGTGCCCGCTGCTGTCGGCAAGGTACAGATCGCCGAGCGCCACGACAATGGCGGGCTCGTGCTCGCGCACGTCGATGCGTAGCGCATCGGGAAGGCGCCGCCGCACCGTGGCCTCGGCGACCCAGGGATGACGGCGCACCTTCAGCGCCAAGGCGTCGAGATCCAGATCGAGGATTGCCATCCCCGCCTGCACCCCTGCATAGGCCTCGAGCTCCTGGCGGGAGACCCGGTGGGTGCCAGCCACTTCGATGGTGCGCAATACGAGGCGCTGCGAGTGCACGAGGGCGTCCCAGCCATAGTAGAGTCCGGCCGAGGCGCCGCCCGCGCCGCAGAGCACGACCACGCTGGCGGCAACCCATCGGGCGCGCCGGCGCCAGCTCGCGCGGCGCTCGGCCGCTGGCGCCCGCACCGTGCGCCGATTTCGTCCCAGACGAATGCGTGGCCCCCGCACCGTACGGGACCCGGTCGCCTGAGATCTCGTCGCTGACGTCCTCATCGCCTTCCCTCCTCGCCTGCAAAGGTCCCGAGCGCTCGGATCTCGAGCTCGAGCGTCACACCGAAGCGCTCCTCGACCGCACCACGTACGCGACCCATGAGCTGCCAGACGTCGCGCGCGCGCGCCGCTCCCTCATTGACGATGAAATTGGCGTGCAGCATCGAGACCACCGCGTCGCCTTCGCGCCAACCCTTGCACCCCGCCTGCTCGATGAGTCGTCCCGCGAATTCTCCGGGGGGATTCTTGAAGATCGATCCTGCGTTCGGCAACGTCAGCGGCTGCGTCTGGCGCCGACGGGCCTGGGCCTCGCGAACTTCGCGTCGCACGGCCTCGATGTCGGCTGCCACGCGCAATCTGAGCTCGGCACCTAGCAGCAACGCTCGACGAGGGAAGCTGCTCGTGCGATAGCCGAAACCCGCCTCGTCGACTGATAGCCACCGATCGCGACCCTCGACGAGCACATGCACGCGATGCACCGCACCCGCGATGGCGCCTGAGTGTCCTCCCGCATTCATGATGAGCGCGCCGCCAACGGTGCCGGGTACGCCCGCGAGCACTTCGACGCCGGCAAGGCCGCGCTGCAAGGCGCGACGCACGAGCTTGCCCGTGGCGCACGCGGCGCCGACGTACCACAACGACGGGTCCGTACCCGTGTGCTCCTCGATGCGGTCAAAGTCGCCGCCGAGCTCGAGCACCACGCCGTCGATACCGTCATCAGAGACAAGCAGGTTTGTGCCGCCACCGACGATGGTGAGCGCCAGCGCATGGCGCTCGACCACGTTCCACAAGGCGACGAGCGCGTCCAGGCGCTCGACGGTACACAAGACCTCGGCAGGACCGCCGATGCGCAGGGAGGTGCGTGACGCGAGGGGCGCGGCCGGCTGCACGCGCAGCCCCGCGATACGCGCGAGATCGGGAAGCCAAGGACGTTCGCTCGTGGTGGCCAAATACGCCAACAGCTCCTCGCCCGCCTGCCAAATGTCGCCAGCGCCCAACGTCACGACGAGGTCACCGGGACGCACGATGTCGCGCAGACGCGTCGCGGCTTGCTCGACACTGCCCACGTAGGTGGCGTCGCGGTGGCCGTGCGCGGTGATGGCTTGCGCCAGGGTGCGCGCGCTCACGCCCTCGATGGGCGTCTCCCCGGCGCCGTAAATGTCGGCGACGACAAGGGTGTGCGCGGCATCAAAGGCCGTCGCAAAATCATCCCACAAGAGCTGCGTGCGCGTGTGGCGATGAGGCTGAAAGGCAACAACTAAGCGGCGAGCATGCGCCTCGCGCGCGGCGGCCAAGGTGGCGACGATCTCGGCCGGGTGATGACCGTAGTCGTCGACGACGAGAACACTGCCCACCTCCCCCTTGCGCTCGAAGCGTCGGCCGATGCCCTCAAACTGCGCTAGTGCTTCGACACAGACACCAAATGGCACGCCCACTTCCTCGCCCACCGCGATGGCCGCGAGCGCATTCAGGACATTGTGCCGGCCGATCACGCCCCCGAGCCGCACGCGCCCGAGAGCCTCGCCGCGACGGCGCACCTCGAAGCTCGTCCCCAGCGTTTCGACGCGCACCGATTCGGCGGCGTAGTCCGCCTCAAGCGAAGTGCCATAGGTGAGCACGCGCTTCTCGATGCGCGGCAGCATGCTCTGCACGGTGGGATGGTCGAGACAAACCACGGCGGCGCCGTAGAACGGCACCTTGTTGGCAAAGTCGACAAACGCATCGACGATTTGGGGGAGGCCCCCGGACCAGTGGTCGAGGTGCTCGGCATCGATGTTGGTGATGACCGCGATGGTGGGCACGAGGCGCAGGAAGGAGCCGTCGCTTTCGTCGGCCTCGGCCACGAGATACTCGCCCTCGCCAAGGCGCGCCCCGGTACGCAGTGACTTGAGTCGGCCGCCAATCACCACCGTCGGATCGATACCGCCGCGATCGAGAATCGTCGCCACGAGCGAGGTGGTCGTGGTCTTGCCGTGCGTACCGGCGACCGCGATGCCGTACTTCATACGCATGAGCTCGGCGAGCATCTCGGCGCGACGAATGACGGGGATACCGTTCCGTCGCGCCTCGAGCACTTCGGGATTGTCGCGCTTGATGGCCGTCGAGACGACGACCACGTCGGCATCGCCGACGTTATCCGACGCGTGCGCGCCATAAATGCGGATGCCGAGCGCCTCGAGCCGCGTGGTCACCGGCGACAGGTGCGCGTCCGAGCCACGCACGTCGTAGCCGAGATTGGCGAGCACCTCGGCGATACCGCTCATGCCGGTGCCGCCGATGCCAACAAAGTGCAGACGATGGGCACGGCCTCTAAACACGCCGCACCTCCGCTTCGAGCGCATCGACAATGTCGGCGGCGGCGTGCGGCCGACCGAGCGCGCGTGCACGTGTCGCCATCGTCACGAGCCGCTCCGGATTGGCGGCGAGATGCGAAAGCTCGTGCAGCAGCCGCTCGGAGGTAAAGTCGCGCTCGGGAATGTGAAGCGCTGCGCCTTCATCCGCCAGCGTCTGTGCATTGGCGCTCTGATGGTCATCGACCGCAAACGGATACGGCACGAGGATGGCGGGGCGACCGCACGTTGTCAGCTCCGCCACCGTGGTGGCGCCCGCGCGACACAGCACCAAGTCTGCATCGCGATAGGCCTCGGCCATGGCATCGATAAACGCCACGACCTCGATGCCGTCGACGCCGGCGCTGGCATAGGCCTGCTGCACGCGCTCGAAATCCTGAGCGCCGGTTTGGTGCACGATGTGCGGCGCCGTCGCGAGCGTCGTGAGGCGCGGCGCGAGAGCGATCATCACGTCGTTGAGCGCGCGCGCACCCTGTGAGCCGCCGAAGACGAGCACGCGCAGCGGCTGCGTGGGCGCGTACGGCGCCTCGCGCACGGCCACCAGCTCCTTGCGCACCGGGTTGCCGAGCACACGTACCTTGTCGCGGGCAAAGCCCTGCACGGGCAGAGCCGCAATCACGAGCCTGGCCAGTCGCCCCAGAATGCGATTCGTCAACCCCGGCACCGCGTTCTGCTCCATGACCACACAAGGCACCCGCAATAGGCGAGCGGCGAGCACCGCCGGACCGGCAGCGTAGCCGCCCACGCTCACCGCCAGCTGCGGACGAAAGCGACGCACGAGCGACGCCGCGCGCACAAGGGCCCAGGGCAGGCGCACGAGGCCAGCGACGAGACCCAAAAAGCTCTTGCGGCGCAAGCCGCTGACCGGGAGCAGCGCCAGATCAAATCCGGCGCGCGGCACGGCACGCGTCTCGATGCCGCGGCTCGTACCGACAAAGAGTACGCGGCACGCGCTATCGCGCCGACGCAGCTCTTGCGCTAGCGCGAGGCCGGGGAAGAGATGTCCCCCCGTGCCGCCGCCGGCGATCATCACGTCCATGAGCCCCCCCGCGCACTTGCGG
>CAYHNK010000223.1:0-8133 GCA_964357695.1 uncultured Bdellovibrionales bacterium
TCCTCTCCCCTGTCCTGGCCGTCGTGGCACTTGCTGGCGTGCTTTCGGGCGGCACCGGACACGTAGACTCCGCGGTGCCGCGAGCGGTCGGTAGTCTCGGCCGGCCGTGCTACGGCAACGGCACGTGTGACGCGGGTCTCGCGTGCAGTAGCGCCGGTATCTGCGCTGTCTTCGACTCGCCACCGGCGGACCCGTGCGCGTCGGTCGGCTGCTCGGGCCACGGCGTCTGCGCTCTCGTTGGCAGCGCGCCCTCGTGCCTGTGTGACGACGGCTACGACGCCCTCGACCTCGAGTGCTTGCCCATCGCTGGCGATGGGCAAGTTTTTCTCGCGTGGCGTCGGCCCACAACCAACAGCGACGTCAGCGCGCTACGCGATCTACGCAGCCACCGCATCTACGTGGGGTCGACCTCCGGTGTGTACACGCGCGTCATCGACTTGTATGAGGATACGGCGTACCCCGGCATGCTCGAGCACACGGTGACGGGACTTACGCCTGGCACGACCTACTACTTCGCCGTCAGCGCGGTGGACAGGGAGGGCCACGAGGGGGAACGGTCTGCGGAGGTCAGTCACGCGGCCACCGAGCCGCCGGCCGACGTCGAGCCCACGTGGACTGCCACCATCACGAGCTCGCACTACACCATCAGCGCGGCGGGGAGCTACCGCGTCGCCGCGAGTCTCATCAGTTCCGGGGGCGCGGCGATCACCATCAACGCCAGCAACGTCACGCTCTACGGCGGCAATGGTTTCTACGGCGATGGTGCGAGTGGGCCGACACTGACATTCTCTGAGACCGACGCGAGCAACGGCATCGTACTCGGTGGCGGTGTCGCCAGCGTCGAGATCTTCGGCTTTCGCTTCGTGCGCGGTGCGGCGCAACACACGACGCTCGCGAGCTGTGCGGCCGTCCGTGTTGGCTCGGGTGTCGGCGAAGGGGTGCGCATCCATCACAACGACTTCCGGCTGACGCAATCCTACGCCATCGGCGTCTATGGCCAAGGACTCGAAGGTACGCGCATCGATGCCAACACGGTGGCGATCGAAAATGGCAGCACCAACCTCGACTTCGTGCGCGGCGAGTCCACCGGCGAGGCGTTCAAGGTCTACGACAACACCATCACGCAGAGTGGCACGAGCGGCTACGTTGGCGCGTTTCATTTCGTCAACAATGGCGAGTTTTACCGAAACACCATCACCCTCGCGGCCGACGTCGATCAGGGCTTCGTCGCCCAGGGCTGGGGAGACACGGGCGCGTATTTTCACGACAACGTCATCACCACCGCTGCCGATCACTGCCGGCCGTTCAACCCCGATGGTGGCACGACGGAGTGGCTGATCTTGCACAACCGCATCACCATGGCGTACGCGGGGAGCTCGGGGAACACCTCGCGTGGCGTTAGCATGCGATACGACTCGCATCACCACATGATCGGTTTCAACTCCATCGATGCCTCCTCTGGCAACAACAGCCGCGCCATCCGCTTCGGGGGCACCGATGCTGGACCCGGCGGCGGAGGCGAGCCGCACGACGTTTGGGTCTACCACAACACGTTTCGCTCGCGGGACGCGGCGCTCGAATTCTACGGGGCCGGCCGCAACTATTATTCGTGGAACAACCTCTACGATGGCACGAGCAGCTGGGCGGTGCTCATGGGTGACGTCGCGGGCAACAGTGGCATCTCGTTCAATCACGATGTCATGACGTCGACAGACGGTGCCCCGGTGAGCAAGGGGGCCAGTTTCAGCGTTGACTGGACCTCATGCGATAGCTTTGTCGCCGGCGACGTCAGCGGGGATACCGTGGGCATCACGTTCGGCTCGAGCCCCTGTGAGTTGCCTGCGATCGACACTCCTGCGGCGCCCACGGCCCTCGCGGCGCAGTAGCTAAAGCTGAAAGCGATTGGACACGCCGAAGCTCACTGCGCGCTCGCGGTAGTTGAGCCCGTACGTGTTGTTGACCACCGTGAAGGGGAGGGCAACGTATCGGGTGAAGGTCGTCGCGGCACCCAGCGCCTTGCCGTCCTCGCCGAAGACTGCCTGCAAAATCTCGGGCACGTTGAGGCTCGCCTGGAAGCCGAAAACGCGCTGCTTGGGTGGCTCTCGGGGCGAGTAGCCGCTCGTGCCGTAGCTGAGACCAATGTTGAAATAGCGCGCGAAGCCGGGCGAAATGCCGAAGGCGGGCTCGATACCGGCGAGCTTCAGATCGACGAGATACATCATGCCGGTGTAGTCGTTGACGAGCTTGATGTAGTTCTTTTCGCCGGCACGAAACGCAGGGCTTGGCACGTAGCTCAGCCGATAGCCGAACAGCTCATCGAAGGCGGGCCAGAGCTCGGCCGTGAGCGCGGCCCCCGTACCGGCCAAGTTGGCGACGACATCGGGCCACTCAAAGCCGTAGCGCGTGAAGGCATCGCCCACCTCGACGATGTTGCTCGCCACCAAAGAGAAGGTCGTGCCGGCAATGAGGCTGTGCCGGCGTGAGATGCCGAACCACTCGAAGATCTGGGTGGTGGCGCGCAGGCCGAACCACCAGGAGTAGGCATGCCCCACCTTGTCGCTGCCGCCAGCGTAGGTATCGCGTCCAAAAAATCCCGTATCGCGCCAGTGCCAGCCTACGTACGGCTCGTCGCGCCACCAGGCGAGGGTGCCACCGACCACCACGAGCGTCGATAGGCCGGCGCCGACGCCAGCTAGCGTGAGGACCTCGCGCGTCGACAAGTCACGCGGCTCGGGAGTCAAGGGCGGCGTCGCGATCGTCGCGGCCTCTTGTGCGTGGGCACTGGGCTGCCGCACGCTGAGCACTGCGACGGCGAGAGTTGTGGCAAGGAGCCGCGCAAACGTAACGCGTCGATGCGATCTGGGGACGACCATCGCGGTTCCTCTAACTGGCCGGCGCGCCTCACGCAACTACCGCGGCGCAACTGCGATATTTCGCTTTGTGGGCGGGTGCGGTATGGTGCAAGAGAATACCAATGGCTGGCGAAGGCAATAAGGTTACTTTCAATCCGTACGACGTCGCGGGTCTCGTGCGCCAGGCGCTCAAGGACGAGGCGCGGTGGCGTCCAGCCGGTGGCACCGTGGCGATCGACACGGTGAACCGACTCCTCGTCGAGCGCGGCCAGCACAACGTCGCCAACCTCGTCGCGAAGACGCAAGAGCTGGCGCTCAATGATCGCGTCGGTGAGGCACCAGCGCCTGCCTATCCCATCACCCAGGAAGAGCTCGGGGAGCTTGCGGGGCTTATCAAGCAGCACGGCGTCACCTCCAAGGACTTGGCCAAGGCAATTCGCACCCTCGACCAGGAGAGTGGCACGATCGAGCAGCGCCGAGCGTACGCCGACGGCGCCGCCGCGTTGCGCCTGTTTCTCGGGCTGCGCAATGCCATGCACCGGTATCAGCGCGAGACGACGCCGGAGGGTGCCGCTCGGCCCTACGACTGGTCGTGCTCGATCGCCGAGCCCAAGCGTGCGGGCGAGATCCACGAGTCCGATTCTCCATTTCATCCGGACAACTTCGCCAAGCTCACCTCGCGACAGCAGAGCGCCTTCGGCGCGCCGTGGGAGCGTGCGGTGGTGGCCAATTGCCGCACCTCGTTGCCCGCGGGCACGAGCTTGGAGTCCCTCGGGCAAATCGAGCACCCCGGTGTGAAGATCCCGTTGCCCAAGGGGCAAGCAGGCGTTGGCAGTCGACAGCAGGCTGTTCCACTGGCGCCGCGGCGAGCGAGCGACACGCTGAGTGCCGAGCAGGAGCGCAGCATCGCCGCCGCATTTGTCGCCGCACTTGGCAAGGTTGGACTCGTCGACGACGTCAGCGACTTGGGCTCCGAGCATCTGATGCAAGAGGAGACTGCCGCCCGCGAGACGTTCGCGCGCGTGATGCAGGGTGACACGTTGGACTTTGCGCCGGGGAAATCATCGCGCAAGGAGCCGTTCTTGGCGGTCGTCAAGGCGCTCTACGATGCGCGCCAGCCCGAGCCGCTGCTCGCTCACCGCGTCTACGGCAACTACGACGGTATCTGGGATGCGCGTGCGAAGGCCGCCTTCAAGAACGGCATCGATCGCGCCACGCTCGCCGCGTTGGTGCTGGGCGAGCAGTAGCCGCTCTATCGACCGTACAGGTCCCCCTGCGGTGCACCGGACTGCATCAGCGATAGCAGTTGCTGCGCAAACGTCACTTCGATTTGCAGATCACTCGTACCGAGCGCCGTAACGTCGCTGACGAAGCGATCCAGCGCCGCGGTCAACGTCGCGACGGCCTCGGTGTGGGAAGCGCTGTACTCGTGCGCCGCGGTGGCCATGCCCTCGACAAGCAGCGCCAGGGCCACGGTCTTGCCGACGCCCAGCTGCGCGAAGTAGCGCCCACTCGCGTCGAGCGCTGAGCCGTCGTAGCTCGGCGCTAGCACTTGCTCGTGCGTCGAGCCGTCGGGTGCCGTGTAGCTGAGCGTGCCCGTGGCCGCAAACGCAGCGATGGGTGTCGTGCTCGGCGCCAGCTCGATGAGTAGGGCGCCGCGCCGCCGGCTGAGAAACACCGTGGCGACGTCGAAGCCCACGGACGCTGTACCGTCGTCGGGAAAGCCGTAGGTGGCGGCAATACTCATGGTCGCCGGTGGTGTGAGCGCTAGGTGCAGGTCGTAGGCCACCGGGCTGACAAAGTACGGCCAGGCGTCGGCCATCAACGCTGTAACGTCGTCATAGTCGGACAACGTGTAGGCGTTGCCGCCACGCACAGTCACGATCTCGCCAAGCAGCGCCGCATCGAGGCCCACGCCCAGGCCGAAGACGGTGAGTGAGACGCCATCGCTTGCCGCGGCACGTACGAGAGTCTGAAAGGCGCTGGGTGTGGTCGCGCCGACGTTCGGTTGTGCGTCGCTCAGCAGCACGACGCGCACCTCATCGGTCGTGCCGTCGAGACCCGTGCGCGCGAGGTCGAAAGCCGCCGTGAGCCCCGCTTCCAGGTTGGTCGAGCCGCCGTCGGTGAGCGCGTCAATCGCGCCTTGAATGGAGAGGTCGTTGCTGCCGGCGATGAGTGGCAGGGCTTGCGTCGTCACATCATCGAAGGTCACCAGGGCAAAGCGGTCGCTCGCGCCGAGCTCGGCGGTGATGGCGCGCAGCAGTGCACGCGCGACCCCGCCGGGTGTTGGATACTCGGTGCTCGGGCTCTGATACGACCAGCCCATCGAGCCCGAGACGTCCACGGCGACAACCAGCGTGATGCTCGGGCGCACGAAGGTCGCAGGATCGATGCTCGACGACAGACCTACCTGGATCCAGCCGGCCAAGGCGCCGTCGTTGTTCGGGGCGACACCGCTCGTTGCGCGCAGACAGAGCGGCTCATCGCAGGCCTCACCGTCCACAGGCAGATCGTGCTCAGAGAACATGGCTTCGGCGACGAAGGCCTCCGCCGGCGGTACGCGCCCAGCAGCGACGAGCTCGCGTGCGAAGGTGAGACCCTGGAGGCCGCCCTGGGTAGCGCCAAATTCGTCACCCGATGGCGCCGCATTTTCCCCGTAGTTGGCACCCGGAAACAGGTCGTCCACTGCCGCGGCGCGGCCGTCGAGAGTGGCAGCGGAACAGGCGGCGGCGAGCACACCCAGCGCACCGGCGGCGAAGGCTGCGAGTCGATGGCGGCGCGTGGACATCACGGTATCTCCCGGCCCGTTCGTACGGCGGTCTCGGGAGCAAGAGCATCTGCGCCACTGGAGGTTGCACCGGTAGCTGCGAGCACGTGCACCCCAGCCGACGAGGCGGCGACATACAGCCGGCCATCGAAAACACGCAGGGACATGATGGCATCACCGGCGTCATAGGCGCTAACGAGCACGGGTGTGGCGACGTCGGCAACGTCGACCAAGAGCACCCAGCCGCCCGTCGTGGCGATGGCCGCGAGGCCGTCGAAAAGGGCTACCGCATCGCAGGGCTCGTCGTAACCACCGACTTGTTGCGGCAGCACGGGGTTGCTCGCGTCGACGATGACGAGGCCTTTGCTGTGATCGGCGACCCACACGAGCGATCCGGTGGTGACGACATCGCGTGAATCGACGATGACGTCGTAACGATTCTCGGGAAAGCGCGCGAGGTGCTGTGGCGCCGCCGGCTCGCTCACGCCAACCAGATGCAGTCCGCCGTCACCGTCCGCAATCGCCAGGCGTGCATTGTCGATCGAGGTATTGCGGGCGCCACTGATGAACACGCCCTCGCGGCGAACGGTCACACCCCGCGAGGCGATGATGGAGAGGCGGCGTGGCCCCGACCGGTCGCTGACATCGAAGATACGCACCCCGGCGCGGTCATCGGCAACATAAGCAACGCTGCCTGCCAGCGTCACGCGCACGGCCCGGTCGCCGGTGTCGGTGAGCCACAGCACCGCCGGTGCCGCAACATCGCCAAGGTCAAACGATTGCAGTCCTGACGCGCCGACAGTCACGAGCGCGGTGTCCGCAGTCAGCGCCACCCCGAGGGCCGGTGCCGATGTGACGGCGCGCGAAAGCGTGTGGGGTGCACCGTCGACATCGAGCTCGGCGAGCAGCAGGCCGTTGTCGCCATCCGCCACAGCGAGCGTGCTGGCCAGCACGGCGACATCCCGTGCGTCGTGTGCGTCGCGCAGGCGACCGACGAGACGCGGGCGCGTCAGAGGGCCATCGGACCAGCAGCTCGCATCATCGTGCTCAACGCAGCGAAGCGTGTGTGGGCAGCAGTAGTAGGCATCGCCACAGGGGCAGGGTGTCTCGTTGACCTCGACCGACGGCACGCAGGCGAACGCCCGCAGCGCACCCACGAGCACCCACGAAAGCGCGCGCGCGCGTGGCATCCTAGGGACCGCGGTCATCCTCGCCGACATAGCGCCATAGGACATAGGAGACCAGGGTCGTTGCCGCAAGGCCGTAGAGCGGCACGGCCAATTGATTGTAGCGCGCGATGGCCGCGTTGTGCGCGAGGCGCGAGCGGTTGGAGCTCGATGGCGAGACCTGCGCACGCTCATAGAATGCCAGACCGCTTGCCCCCGCGCCCGCAGCGGCGAAGACCAACCCGGCGACGCCGAGTGTCGGACGAAGCCAGCGGCCCATCGGCGGAGGCAGGGCCGCAAGACGAGCCTCTTCGGCGCGCACGAGCATCGCCGCATCGAAGGCCGCAGGTGCGCTGGCGTCGAAGGGCTCGGCAAAAAGATGCGAGAAGGCGACGTGCAACGCGCCGCGGCTGCGACTCTCGGGGGGCCGCGCGGTGAGCGAGGCGAGCGTGACGTTGCCGGGCTCCGCGATGGCGTACTCCTGCGCGGAGCCAAGCGCGTGCACAAACAGCGGCCGGCGCTCTGGTAGCACGATATGCACGGTGAGATCCGGGGACGGATGCACATCGGCCATGCGCAACCCACGCTCGTCTTCGATGTAGAGATGCTCGCTGACCCCTGGACCGACGCTGAGCTCCGAGGCGGGCCCCACCGCGCCGACCTGGACGAGCAGCGTCGAGGCGGGCTTGCCTCCCGGCGGGCGAACGAAGAAATCCGGGCGAAAGCGCGCGTTGGGGATCGAGCGGTTGGCCGTGAAGACAAAGGCACCGACTTCCTCGTACGAGATGGCGCCATCGCCGTCGAGATCGGCGCCGCCACGCAAGGCTGAGCGCACCTCGTGGCTAAAGATGCCGCCTTGAAACGCCTCCCACTCGTGACTGTCTTGGCTCGACGACGTGGAGAGCAGCACGCCGACGTTGGCGGGCAAAGGCTCCTCGGGCCGCAGAAACGGATCGGCCACCGCGCGACGCGATGAGCCACCGCGATCGAACACCGCGAAGTAGGATTTGCAGGCGTCGATGATGAGATGCACTTGATCGACAGGGACCGTGCGCAACAGCGAGCGCAGCTCCGTGCGCGTCAGGCGTGCGTCCAACAGCTCGAGAAACCCTTCGCCGTGCTCGACGTCGCCGTGGCCGGTGTAAAAGAACAGCAGTGCGGTTGGCTCGCCAGCGGCCCGCGCCTGCGCCAGCTGCGCGGTCGTCGTGGCAAGCGCGCTTCGTAGCTCGGAAAGCGTCGGGGCGCGCGGTGCGAGATCTGGATAGAGCGCCCGCGTGTCGCCATCCAGCGCGGTCAGGAGTGTGGTCGGGACGCCCAGCTCGCCGAGTAGCTCTGCGTTGCGTACGGC
>CAYHNK010000224.1:0-8118 GCA_964357695.1 uncultured Bdellovibrionales bacterium
CCGCGCGAGCTCGCGAGCGGCGTGAGGTATGGCGTCATCGCGCGCGGCGTGGCGCCGAAGGACACGACGCAAGAGACGCTCTGTGCCAGCGCCGCAGCGCAGAGCGCGACTGCTAGGGTGCAGCTGACCCTCGCGCGCGCAGGCCTCGGGCAGCTCGAGCAGCCAACGCGCACGGAGCGACAGTGGGCCAGCGAGCTCGAAGTCCCCGGGGCCCTCGAGCAAGCGCGCAACGCGTTCGAGAAACGAGCGTTGGTCGAGCAGCTGCGGCTGGGTCGGATGTGGTGGACGTCGCAACCGGCGGTCGAGCGACAGCGCTGGCTCATGCGCTGGGGCGACCTTGCGACCGCGGAGGATCTTGCCTCCGTGCCGACGCGCGTCAGCACTGTGAGCTGGGATCTCGCGCGTGCCCACGCCTGGCTCCAGGGTCCGGGCGAGTCGCTGCGCCCGGAGGTTGAAAGGTGGTGGCAGCTGCTTACCGAGCGGCGACGCCTCGATTCTGTCGCCACGTGGCGCCAGGCGCTCAATCCCGCGGCGCGCGCCTGGCTCGAAGAGCATCTGGCGAGTGAGGCGCCCGAGCAACACGGGCACGCGCTGGACCCCGCACGCCTGCTTGCCTGGTGGCGCGATCGCGATCCCATCGACCAACGCATCGTGCTCGAGTGGTGGGCGACGCTCAGTAGCGATGAACAGCGCGATCTCCTCGGCTCTTGGCTGGCGACGCTGCCAACCCCAGTACGACAGTCGCTGCGGTTTCCGCGCTGGACCGCGCTTTCGGTCGCCGAGCGCCCCGCATGGCTCGCCGAGGGCTACATCGATTTGCCAGGGCGTCTATATCCGCGCTTTCTCTCGTGGGTGCGTTGGCACGAGCTCACCCCGGCCGCCAAGATCGTGGCTGTCGCCGCAGAGGCCGGCCTCGTCGGCCGGTCGCTTGCCGCTGCGCGCTATCGCCTACGCCCACTCGATGCCGCGTTGGGGTTTCGCCTGCCGATGGCGACCCTTGGCAGTCTTGGCTTGGTGATGCTCGTGCTGCTGCTCGTGCGCAGCATGCGAGGCGAGCGATCGTAAAGCGCGCGGCGCACGCTTTTTTGTGATTTCTGGCGCAACTGCCAGACTCTACCCGGCGATAAAACACGCTAGCGGTGCGAGCGACAGTCGAATAGGATGAGACGCCGCAATTGGCAACAACCACACGAGGCTAAAGCATGAAGACCGAACAAGTTCAGGCCAAGCAGTATGTCGTCATGTTCCCCAACGCGGAAACCGCACAGGCGAATTGGCCCCAGGGCGTCGCTCAAGACCGCTCTGAAGCAGCCTTCTCCACCGAGACGCGCAAGGTGGCGACCCTCAGCCAAGAGATGGTCGATAGCCTCGTCAAGGCGGGCGCCAAGGTCGTCGAAAACTACGCCGTCAGCATCCCACCGGGCGAGATGGAAAGCCGGCTGCAGATGCGCAGCGACATCGAGGCCCAGCTCAAAGAGAGCGTTTTCGTCCACGGCGCGGACAAGCTGCATGCCGTCGGCATCAAGGGCAACAGCTCCGCACACGCGCCGACGAAGGTGACCATCGATACCGGCATCGCCGCGCACAAGGATCTACAGACCGACAAGCGGGGCCTCAAGTTCTACGACGTCTTCGACAAGTCGGAGGAGGCGTGGAACGACAAGCAGACGCATGGCACGCATTGCAGCGGCATCATGATGGCCCACGGTGGCGTCACGGGCATGGCGCCCGACGCCAAATTCATCGGCATCAAGGTGCTCGATGACGAAGGCAGCGGTACGCTCGCTTCCGTCATGTCTGGCATCGACAAGGCGATCGAGTACTTCAAGGCCGGCTACAAGCCGATGGTGTGCAATATGTCGCTTGGCGCCGGTCCCACCGAAGTGGCCACCGACGCGCTCGTCGCCAAAGTGAAGGAAGCGGCCGATCTCGGCATCTACTTCGCCATCGCCGCCGGCAACTCCGGGCCGCGCCCGAATTCTATCGGCACGCCCGGCACGACGATTCACCCGAACGTCATCCCCGTGGCGGCATTCGAGACGCGCAGCACGATCCCACAGGACGACGACAGCATCACCTCGTTCTCGTCGCGTGGTGGTGACAAAGCAAACCTCGGCCAAGATTCCCTGCGCACGACCGGCATGGGCGCCGACGGATCCAATGTCCTGTCGACGATCAACGAGGATGGTTACGCCAAGTACTCGGGTACCTCGATGGCGGCGCCGCACATCACGGGCGCTCTCGGCCTGCTCGTCGACCTCGTCAACAAAATGGACGCCGACGGCAATCTCTCGGTCAAGCCCGAGGAGGTCAACGTCGCCGAGATGCTGCGGCAATCGGGCAACGATCACGCCAAGATCGACGCCGATACCGAAGGTAAATACGGCGAGCTGCGCGTCGACAAGGCGGCGGAGCTGATCATCAAGACCTACAGCAAGAAGGGCACGGCGTACGACGCCGAGGCCGTCTACGAGCGCGATCTCGCTGGCCGTCCGTTGGGCATCGACTATGACGCGTCCGCGGAGGCCAACGCAGCCAAGGCTCGCGCTCTCGAGGCCGAGGCCCGCATCTGCTTTATCGGCAACGATATCGGCCGCGCTGTCGAGCTCAAGCTTGAGGCGGTCAAGGATCTCACCGACGCAGAGCTGTACAAGGCGTTGGCGCTCCAGGCCAAGAAGACCGCCCGACGCGCTGAAGCGTAGCGAGTAGCCATCGCTTGCATTTTCGCGCCATTGCCGCCAGTTTGCGGGCATGTCGGACGCGCAGCTCGAGAGCCTCCCACACGACATCCATCTCATCGACACGGCACTCATGCGGCCGAAGCACGCGGCGAGCTATCTGCTCGTCGAAGGTGGCGAGGCAGCATTCATCGAGGCGGGGACGAGCCTGTCGGTCCCGACACTGCTTGCTGCCGTGAAGGCCCGTGCCCTCGAGCGTCGCAACGTGCGCTACGTCATCGTCACGCATGTACATCTCGATCATGCCGGTGGCGCCGGGGCCCTTCTGCGCGAGCTCCCAAACGCGCAGCTCATCGTGCACCCGCGCGGCGCCCGCCACATGATTGACCCGAGCAAGCTCATCGCAGGTGCCCTCGTGGTCTATGGCGCCGAGGCCTTTCGGCAGCACTACGACACGATGGTACCCGTGCCGGCCCACCGCGTCATCGAAGCACCCGATGGCTTCGCGGTCGAGCTGAACGGCCGACGCTTGTCGTTTTTCGACACCCCGGGGCACGCGCGCCACCACGTCTGCATCTTCGACGACCGCTCGCAGACCTTCTTCACCGGCGACACCTTCGGCATTGCCTACCGACAGCTGGCGACACCGCGAGGCCCGTTCATTTTTCCCACGACAACGCCGGTGCAATTTGATCCCGACGCCCTGCACCAGTCGATCGATCGGCTGCTGGGCCTACGTCCACAGGCCATGCATCTGACGCACTACGGTCGCGTCGAGCAACCGGGCGATCTCGGGTCGCGTCTGCACGATCTCATCGATGCCTTTGTCGCTCTGGCGAAGCGCGCGCCTGCCACGACTGCGCGCGAGGCACACATTCGGGAGGGCGTGGCGGCGATCATGGTCGACGCTTACCGCGCGCTCGGTGGCACGCTATCGGACAAGGAGATTCGAAGCGAGGTGGCCATCGACGCACAGCTCAACGCGCAGGGTCTGGTCGTCTGGCTCGATCAGGTGGGGTGAGCAATGGCCAGGGGCAAACGCATCGGTGAGCTGCTCGTCGAGGCCGGGATCGTCACGCCACTCCAGGTGGACATGGCCCTCGCCCAGCAGAAAAGGAAAGGCGGCAAGCTCGCCTCCGTAATTTTGCAGCTCGGCCTCGCCGAGGAAGATGAGCTCTTGCGGCTCGTCGCCGAGCAGGCCGGGGTGCCGGCGATCGATTTTGCGCACTCCATTTTGCCGCTCGCGCTGCTCAAGCAGATGCCACGCGAGGTAGCGGAGAAGAGCCTCATGCTGCTTGTCGCCGACCAGCAGGGCGCCTACGGCGTGGCGCTCGCCAATCCCGCGGCCCGCGATACCCTCGACGAGCTAGCCTTTGTCACCGGGCGTCGCGTTCACGCCTATGCGGCTCTCGAGGCGACGCTGCGCAAGGTAATTGGTGAGGCCTACGGCGCGTTGGCCCGCTCGCCTGAGGCAAAGCTCTGGCGCGGCGCCAAGGTGACGATCCCTGTGGGCAGCGAGCCCGAGGGGGGCCACTTGCAACTGCTTCAGGGACGTCTCGCCGACGATGCCGATACGACGCCCCTTATCGCCGACGACAACATCGTGGAGCTCACGGACAACGACGTCGTCGAGGATGTCGCTGCCGCAAAGCCCGCGCGCACCGGCTCGCTCATCATGGTGGTCGATGACGAAGAGGACATTCGCAAGCTGCTCGCGACCTCACTCGCCAAGCGCGGCCACGCGGTGGTCACCGTTGAGCGTGGCGACGAGGTTTTGGCGCGCGTCAAACAACGGCCACCCGATCTCATCTTGCTCGACGCCATGCTCCCGGGCGTGCACGGCTTTGAGATCTGTAAGAAGCTCAAGGGCAGCGCGCCGTTTAAGCACATCCCCGTGATCATGGTCAGCGCGGTGTATCGCGGCTGGCGCATTGCGCAGGACGCTCGCGACACCTATGGCGCCGACGACTACGTCGAGAAGCCCTTCAAGCTCGCACGCCTCTTGAGTCGTGTCGATGAGCTACTCGGCGAGAAGACGCCGATCCCAGGCGAGAAGAAGGTGCAGCCGGACGCGCAAGCCATCTTCTTGCGCGGCATCGACCACTATCAGCACAAGCGCTACGACGAGGCGGAGCGCGAGCTGCGTGAGGCCTCGCGCGTCGACCCGTTGCACGTGCAGGCCTTGCACGCGCTCGGCAACGTGCTGGTCATCCAAGAGCGGCCCTTCGAGGCGATGAACGCCTACGAAGAGGCCCTCGAGCTGCGACCGCGGCTCTTTCCTGCCATCAAGAATCTGGCGCTGCTCTATCAACGCCACGGCTTTCGCACCAAGGCCGCGGAAATGTGGGAGCGGGCCCTCGAGACGAGCCCGGACGACGCCGCGCGCATGCAGATCGCCGAGCAGCTCGCCAAGCTCGACGAGTGAGGGGTGACACACATGACGCTGACGCGAGAGCAGGCCTGGACGAAGGTTTGTGAGTGGACCGAAACCGAGGCCTTGCGGCGCCACGCGCGCGCCGTCGAGATCGTCATGCGCGCCGCCGCCCAGCGGTACGGACGCGGGCCGGAAGACGAGCACATCTGGGGCATCGCTGGTCTCTTGCACGACGCCGACTACGAGCGCTGGCCCGACGAGCATCCCCGTCACATCGTCGCTTGGCTACGCGAGCAGGGCGAAGAGGCCATCGCGCACGCAGTGTCGGCGCACTACACGAAGTGGAATGTGCCTTACGAGTCCGCGCTCGATCGGGCGCTGCTCGCCTGCGACGAGCTGACAGGATTTGTCGGCGCGGCCGCCCTCGTGCGTCCCGACGGCATCGCCACGATGGAAGCCAAATCGGTGAAGAAAAAGCTCAAGGACAAGGCCTTTGCCGCCAAGGTCGACCGCGACGAAATCCAGGAAGGCGTGCGCCTCCTCGGCGTCGAGCTCGACAGTCACATCCAGCTGGTCATCGACGCGCTACGAGCGCACGCCAAGGAGTTGGGGCTGGATCGGCGGTAGCAGCTCCGGGGCGCTCTCGATGAGATAGTCGTGCACGATGGCGGTGGGCAGCACACGTAGCTCCCGCCACCGCTCGGCCGAAGGCACGACGCCCCGCTTTTCCATGCGCTGTAGGCGATCGGGCGCCGCGCCCTCATCGACGAGCTCGACTTGATCGACGGTGCGGAATCACCACCGCGTCGCATCAGATCGGTGCGCGAGCCGAACAGTGACACACGCCGCCACGACGCACCTACTTCGTCCGCGGCCCGAGCCACGGACCGCAAGATCCCCGTGCGCTCGCCATCGGTCAGCCGTACCGTGCGGCCGCCAGAGAGATTGCGGTCACCGGGGCTTGCTCTGCTGCCGTTGGTGGTTGGCAATAGGCGGATCACTCCGCGCAGTGCCTCGCACGCGACCTCGCCCCGCCGGACGGGACCGGAACCCCTGGGAGGGACCCGCAAAGCGGGAGTGGGCCCGGGGGTGAGGACCGCAAGCAGGCCGGGCGAATCGAACGATCTCCTCGCCACCCAGTCACTGAGAAGTGCCAACGTCGTCGGCCGAGGTGAAGGTCCTCGCCGCCTGGGTCCCCCCCGCTTCGCGGGTCCTCCCCAACGGCTCCGGTCCCCGCGCGTCCGACTCCGTCGTTCGAGAAGTGTTGCGGCGCGGCGCCCCGGAAGCACAAAGGCCGGGCACCTTCTTTCGAAGATGCCCGGCCCGTGTGTCTACCGTACGCTAAGAGCCGTTGGCACTATGGCGTGGGGCGGTTCGCGCCGCACACGTCGTTACCGAGGTCCTCCAGCGAATCGCACAAGAGCTGCAATAGGTAGGTGCCGTTGTGCGCGAACGCGCCCGGCTCCTTCCTGTAGTACTGGTAGTTGTACGTCGCCTTGAGCAGGCGCGGCGTCCACGTGTTATACGCGACCAGCTCGCCGTCTACATTCCGATCGGCGACGCCATCTTCATCGGCATCGACGGCCCAGTACGGGCTATCGCTTGGATCGTACGCAATGAAGGCCGTGGTCGGATTGTTGCCGCTGGCATAGGTGACGATCTCCTCGTACAGCAACGTCGCAATCTCCAGCGCCTCAGCGTACGGACCTTCCGCAGTTCCGTCGCCGTCCACATCGCCCACCACGCCGTCCTCGATGGTCGAGGGGATCGTCGTGCTGTGGCAAGTGTCGCACGCGTCCACCTTCACTTCGAGGCCGTGCGTGTCGTGGCACTCGGAGCACTGGTCCATCGAGTCGACGTGAGCAAAGAATGTTGCGTACGTGTTGCCCGCATACTCATACCCGACCCCAGCCTCAGCGCCGTAACGCGTCGCGCCCGCGGGTAGATAGTGCACATTACGGAACGCCGGTGCACGGGTCCGTCCGTCGTAGGTAACATCTGCAACCAAGACGCTGTCGTCGCCTGTCGCGTCGCTGGCGTCGATGTATTCGTCGACCTTGATGGTTGACTCACGCCCCTGGTGGCACGACATGCAGAGATAGCTCGACGCATCACCATTCGTGTCGGCGCCGCCCGTCAACGTGATCGCGGTGCCGCCCGGGAAGGTCACAGTGCTAACCGCACGCACGTTGTCTGCGGTGCCGAGCGCATCCTCGTGGCAGGTGGCGCACAAGAAGCCGGAGGTCGCCGGCTCTGACTCCACGTTCTTGCCGTACGCAAGGTACTTGGCCAGGCCGCTGGCGGAATGGCAGCGCGCGCAGCTCGACGAGACGATGTAGTCGTCCTCATCCCAATGCCGGAACGCCTCCGCGCCGCTAAAGAAGTGACCCGCGTCCTCGCGCGCCATGTCAGCGAGACCAATGGCCGTCTGCGTCTCGCTTGCGAGATCAGCGTAGAGATCGGCGATCGAGTCGTGCAAGAGCTCGATGACGTACTTGCCGTTGTGGGCGAACGCGCCTGGGTCCTTCTGGTAGTACTGGTAGTTGTACGCTGCCCGGAGCAGTCGCGGCGTCCAGGTGCTGTAACCGATGAGCGTGTCGTCCTCGGGATCATCGGGCGTGCCCTGGTTGTTCACGTCCGGCGCGCCGTTGTCGTCGTTGTCGACGAAGAAGTACGGGTACGAATCGCCCTTGTACACGATGTGATCGAGGGGCACGGTGTCGGCTTCGTGCGCCACAGCGTAGCCCTGGATGGCGGTGTTGAGCTTGGCAGCAACGCCCTGGAGCTCGTGGGCGATGCCTTCCTCGATATTACCGTCGCCATCGTAGTCGCGCATCGATCCGGCCATGCGGATTTCGAGCGTATCGTCGTTGGTCGCGACGCCCGTGTGGCAGGTGGCACACTCGGTCAGCTTGAGCTCGAGGGTGTGCGGGTTGTGGCAGGTCACACAGCTGTCGTAGCCGGTCACGTGCGCAAACTTCACGTCGTAGGTGTTGCCCGCGTACTCATAGCCGCCGCTTGCCTGCGCGCCCGCCAAGGTGGCGCACGCGGGGAAGTAGTGAATGT
>CAYHNK010000225.1:0-8110 GCA_964357695.1 uncultured Bdellovibrionales bacterium
ATGTCGCTGCGTTCACGAATACCACGTGCGCCGTTGCTTCGAAGACCGGGCCACTGAGCCGAGCGGCCATGTCGTACTCGCCGGCGCGCCATCATGTGCGCGACCCCGAGCGTGAGGTCTCTACTTTCCCTGTGCCGCCTCGATGCCGGCGCCCACGGAAAGAGCGCTCGACCTGTGTTGACATATTCAATGTTGCTCGTTAAATATGTCGCATGTACCTTGCGCGTCACATCGAGTCGACGCTCCAGGCCGCCTTGCAGGAATTCCCGGTGGTCGGTCTCGTTGGCGCGCGCCAGACCGGCAAGTCCACGCTGCTCAAGCAGCTCCTCGGCGCCACCTACGCGTATGTGACCTTCGACGACTTGGGCCAGCGTGCCGCCGCTCGCCGCGATCCGAAGCTCTTTCTCAGCGCCTATCCGGGACCGACGGTGCTTGATGAGGCGCAGTACGTACCCGAGCTGCTCTCGGCCATCAAGCAGGTGGTCGACGCCGACCCGACGCCGGGGCGCTTCGTGCTCACCGGGTCGCAGCAGCTCCAGCTCGTGCGCGATCTGCGCGAGACGCTCGTCGGCCGCATTCTGCTCCTCTCCCTGCATTCGATGACCGCCTGGGAGCGTGCCGGCCTCGGTGCCCATCGTCATTGGCTCAACGTGCTGCTCGACGACGGGCCCGCGGCGCTCGTGCCAAGCCGCGCGCACATTCCGTGGGAGCCGCTGCGCGAGCTCATCCGCGGCGGCCTCCCGGGGCTGCTCGACAAGTCCGACCGATTTCTCCCAGGCTACTTCCAGAGCTACGTCACAACCTACCTCGAGCGCGACTTGCCCGCGCAGCATCAGGCGCAAGACCCCGTGGCGATGGGTACCTTCTTGCGCCTGCTCGCGCCGCTCACCGCCCAGGAGATCAACCGCAGTCAGCTCGGGCGCGACATCGGCGTCGCCTCGCCGACCTCCGCTCGCTGGCTCTCGTGGCTCGCCGGCGCGAATCTATGGCACGAGCTGCCGGCCTACCACGCCAATGCGGTCAAGCGCGTCTCGAAGTCCCCCAAGGGAATGCTCTTTGACACCGGTCTCATCTGCTCGCTCTTGCAGGCACAGCGCCCGGGGATGCTGCAAGCTCACCCACAGCTCGGCGCCATCTTCGAAGCCGCCGTGAGTCTCGAGCTGCAAGCGGTCGTCGACGCGGCGCTGCAGGGGAGCACGCTCTACCACTGGCGTACGCCCTACGGCCACGAGGTGGACATCGTCATCGAGCACGAGGGTCGGCTCTACGCCATCGAGTGCAAGTGGCGCTCGCACGTCGATCCGCGCGAGCTCACCGGCATCACCGCCTTCCGGCGCACCTACGGCGATCGCGTCGCGGCGGCCGTGGTCGTCACCCCCGTCGGTGACGTGCGTTGGATCACCGAGGGCGTGCTGCAAGTGCCTTGGGCGCCGATGCCGGGTGGGTGAGGCGCTCTTGATTCGCCTGCGCATCCCACCGGGAGTGCCCCCGAGAGCTTGAGGGCCATCGGCGAGGGCTCCGGTGGCGCGGCCCTTCCGTGTCGCCAAAGGGCGCTTGGACGAAGCTCGCCGAGGGGTGAGACCGACTGTACGCCGATTCGTTCTGGCAACAGCCGCGAGAAGCAATCAGGGCTGGGGCGCGTGGCAACTCACGTCGCCACCTCCACACGATCGCGGCCCGCGTGCTTGGCGCGATAGAGCGCCTCGTCGGCGCGACCGACAGCCACGAGCAGCGCTTCCTCGGCGCGCAGTTGGGCGACACCCACCGAGACGGTCACCGCCGGCAGTGGCTCTCCCTCGGTGCGCGTGTGTAGTTCCGCGATATAGCGCCGCATGCGCTCGGCCGCGATCTGGGCGCCCACAAGCGGCGTATTGGGCAAGAGCACGAGCAGCTCTTCGCCGCCGTAGCGCACGCCGATATCGGAGGGTCGCAGCTTGAAGCGCAAGAGCTCGGCCACCTGCCGCAGCACGCGATCGCCGACGAGATGCCCGTACGTGTCGTTGACGCGCTTGAAGTGATCGAGGTCAAAGAGCAACAGCGACAGGGCGGCGCCGTCGTGCAACAACCGTTGGGCAAGGCGCGTCCCGGTCTCTTCGAGCCAACGGCGATTTTGTAGCTGCGTGAGCTCGTCGACGAGCGACTCGCGCTCAGCCTTCTCTTTTTGCGCCGCTGTGCGCGCCACGGTGGAGTTGGTGGCCCGAATGCGATGGGCCAGCAACACGAGCAGATTCTGCGCAAAGACGTGCGAGGAGCGCACAAGCAGCCAGAAGATCTCCTGTTGCACCGCGAGCAAGCGCGACGGCGACGTGGCGAGCACGTACGCCGAGGCCGGCGTGTCATCGATCACCGACAGCTCGCCGACACTCTCGCCCGCGTCGAGTCGGGCCACAGGCTCGGTGGTGCGCTCAAGGCGCACCTCGAGCGCGCCCGAGAGCAAGAGATACATGGTGTCGTTTGGCTCACCACGGGCGAGCAGGAGATCACCGGTGCCAAGCTCACGCACCGGACAGGCAACGAGCAGTGGCCAAATAGCGTCCAGATCGGCGTTGCGCAGGATGCCGAGTCTTGCCACCTCGTGTCGATCGAGCATCACGAGCCCCCGTCCCTGACGACGCTTTACCGCGCGTCTAGCGAAAGATCTGAGTGCGATAGTGCTTGAGCTCGGCGATCGACTGTCGAATATCGATGAGCGCGGTGTGCTTGCCTTCATCGGACTTTTCGTAGCGCTTGCCGTACCACCAGCCCGCGAGCTCTTTGACGGTGGAGACGTCGATCTGGCGGTAGTGCAGATAGCCTTCGAGCACCGGCATGTAGCGCACGAGAAAGCGCCGATCCTGACCGATGGAGTTGCCACACAGGCGCGCCTTGCGATAGCTCGCGTGCGTGCTCACGAGCTCGAGTGCCTGACGCTCGGCGTCTTCGAGACCGACCGTGGACGTGCGGATCTTTTCGAGCAGCCCCGAGCCCTCGTGCATCTGGCGCACGAAGGGGCTCATCTCTTCGAGCACCGCGGGCGGTTGCCAGACGACCAGATCGAGCGGCGCGGCAATGTCGTTGAGCTCGGTGTCGGTCAGTACCATGGCCAGCTGGACGATGTGGCAGGATGCGGGATCGAGCCCCGTCATCTCGAGATCGACCCACACCAACGTATCAGAGCTCGGTCGCAAACACGTTCTCCCTGCGGCTAGTGCGCGCGGGCGTAAAGACTGCCGTTGCGCGTCTTGAGGAAGGCGTCAAACGGGATCTCTTCCTGCTTGATAAAGCCCTGCTGCGCGAGCGTGCCGTTCGAGACCATCTCGACGACCGCACACGCCGATGCCGCGGTGGTCCACGAAATCGCACGCCAAGTTTCTCCCTCGACTTCCAGCGGGTAGTAGGCGCGCACGAACTCGTCACGGCTCAGCTCGCCGCGCTTCATGCCTTCCACGGCGGCATGGACGTAGACGATGTCTTCGTCGACCGGCGGTTTCGCGTTGACGAGGATCTCCCCGGCGGCCTTGCGGTTCTCGCGCATGTAGAGCTCGTGGAAGAAAAAGCGCATGAGCTCGCAGTGCCCAGGGTAGCGCATGGTTTTGTAGTTGAGCTCGCCGACCCGCCCGGAGTACGTCTCGCACATCGTGCCGAGACCCCCCGAGGTGGTGAACGCTTCGAGCTTGAGGCCGTCGATGACGATCGTCTCGAGCTCCTCCATCGCCGGCACCATCATCGGTTTGCCGTTGCGCACGACCTCGCAGTCGTTGAGGTACTCGTTGACCACCCCCTCGGGCGACCAGTTGAAGGCATAGCCGAGCAAGCCGCGCGGATGTCGGGGCAACGCGCCCACGCGCAGCTCGATGCTGCGCAGCGTGTCGTAGCCGGCGGTGAGCGACGCCCCGACGATGCCGATAAATCCCGGCGCGAGCCCACACTGCGGCGCCATCACGCCCTTGGCGCGCGCGCTCATCTCGCGGATGGCGTTCGTTGTCGGCACGTCCTCGGTGAGATCGAAGTAGTGCAGGCCAGCGCGGTGCGCGGCTTGGGCGACGCCAATGTTGAGATCGTAAGGAAGGCACGAGATGACCGCGTCACCACCCTTGAGCAGTGCGGCGACGGCGGCGGCGTCTTTGACATCCAGCGTGTGCACGGGAAACGGCAGCTTCGGACGTGCTACCGCATCGCCAGCGGTCACCTCGAATCCCGTTTGTTTGAGCAGAGTGGCCACCATACTGCCCACCTTGCCCACGCCGAGCACGACCACCTTGCGGATCTTCTGCGTCATCTCGATACTCCACGAAGAGGGTTGCTACTTCCCGCCCCCACGCGGCGTCACCCATGACACAGGTACGTACACGCCGCAACCAGGTTGGCTGGACTACTTGCTGCGTGCGCGCGGCCAATGCAGCTCGATGCCGAGACCGATCTTCGTCGCATTGCCCGCGTAGTCACCGTTGGCCGAGGGCAGCGACAGGCCGCTATCGCCCGAAGCGCGCGGGTTGTAGAGCGAGTTCGTGACGTGCACGGTGGTCAAGTAGACGTAGCCCACCGTGAACGCCACGTCGAGGTAGCTCGCCAGGCGATAGCGCACGCCGACATCGACTTCGTAGCGGGTGAAATCGAGATTGATGGGCGTGATCGATTCGGTGGGCACATAGCGTGGATCGAAATCCAAGAGGATCGCAACACGCAGCGCATCCGTGAGCTGCTGTTCGAGGCGCGCCGCGAGCTCCCAGTCATCGTGCACGCCCTTGGCGGAGACCTGACGGCCTTCGACGTACTCGGCGCTCGCGTTGGTGACCGACGCCATGATCACCTGTTGCACGCTGCGGCGCGAATACCAGAGCTGCAAGGCGACGAGCGTACTGCCGAAATCAAACGCGCCCCCGACATGTAGCTCCCAGGGCAGCGGGTAGTAGACATCGACCCGCCCGCTGGGATCGAGCTCGAATCCCGGCAGTGTCTGCTGCAAGGGCGCCGAGGCGTCGAGCTCCATCTTGCCCACCATGTGCGCGTCTCGTGGCAAGAGCAGCGCCGCGCCGAGCTGCAGCTCACGTGACGGTCGGCCAAAGACGCCGAGCGCACCGCCGGTCGACCAACCCGTGGCGTGAATGCGCGTGCGGCCCTCGAGGATCGGGTCCTCGTAGGGAAAGATCTCGCTGCCCAGCATGTTGTTGGCAAAGGCACCAAAGTCGATGCTGCTGCGCACATCCACGGAGTTGTAGGCAACAAGACCGGCCACCGCGATGGACAAGCTGTCGTTGGGTACCCACAAGAGTGCCGCCTGCCCGGCGTAGGCGTACGCTTGCGAGTTGCCGCTAAAGTAGCGCTGCGGCCCATCCGCAGGCCAGCGGGCGCCAGCACCCATGAGCGGGTAGCCGCCGAGCTGCAGCTTGAGCCAGCGCACCGGGGTAGGTGAGAAGATGGTGAAGAGGGGCTCGGGCAGCAGCGTCGAGAACTGCTGCTTGTCAAAAGACCGCTGGGTCGTCGGGTCATCGGCCCGCTGGTAGGTGACGTTGATGGGCGAGACGCCGAGCTCGAGCAGGGTCGAAAAATCGTCGCGCTCAGCGTCAATCGCGGCGGGATTCCAGTACGCCGTGCCGCCACTGACCGCAGTGGGCCCGGAGAAAGGTCCACCCACGTGCGATGCCCACGCCACGGCACCGTGCAAGAGCACGCACAGACCCACCGCACTGAGGTATCGAGCCACTAGCGCGCGCACCCAGCCCGACGACGACGCAGGAGCAACAGCAGGCCCACAAGCCATGGGGCCGCGTTGCCACCCGACTGACAGCCGAGCGTGGCATTCTGGTTGACGGCAAACGAGGTCTCACCACGACCTTCATTGCCCGCCGCGTCCGTCGCGTAGACGGTCACGCGCACCACGCGGTCCTCCGGCAGAGCGCGCAGGTCGAGCTTTTTGCGCGTGCCGAGATTTCCCTGCTGGATGACCTCGTCCTCACCGGGCCCTTCAGAGACGAGGCCCACGGTGTAGCGATACCTGATATCCGCGCCGCCCGAATGATCGTCGTGTGCCACAAACTCGAGGTGTGCCGAGCTGTCGTCGAGAAATCCGTACGGCGCGTCGGTGAAAGTGACCTCGGGTGCCTCATCGTCGACGAGCACGCTCAAAACGAGCGGGGTGGGATCGATGTTGCCGTTGACGTCGAGGGCAGCAATTTCGAGCGTGCGGGCGCCCGCGGGCAGGCTCATGAAGATGAGCTGTTGGCCGCTGCGTGGATTGACCTCGGCGACGCCGTCGAGGGTCACCTGGTGGCGGATAAACGGCATCGGTGTGCTGTTGTCGAGCGAGGCCAACGTCACCTCGAGACGTGGGCTGCTGAGCACCGGCGCGGCCCCAAAGAGGATCGTTTCGGGCGGCGCGTTATCGTTCGGATCGGCCGCCCAGACATCAAGATCGGCGCGCAGCGCCGTGGGCGTCGCCGACAGATCGGCCACGCGCACCGCCGCACTCGACCCGATGACGGAGCTGCTGACAAAGGCCAGCGGGCTGAGGTCGTCGCGCAAGGCCGGCAAGAGCAAACGATCGACCAGCGAGTGCAGCTGCTCTTCGGTGAAGCTCAAATCGCCACCGATGGTGAGCACATCCAGTTGCGTGAGCGCGGCATCGACAAAATCGACGAGCAGCGTCCCCGTCAAGCCGTCGACCCGCGCCTCGCCTGACATGCTGGCGCCCAGCTCGACGACCGCGGTGGTCGGCGTCGCGCCCACCGGCCCCACATTGATCTGCGCCTCGAGACCGGCGATATCGATCTGAATGCGCCGCGGCGCCCCATCGGCGGCAAAGGTCACGACGGGCGCCTCCGACGGTATGAGCAGGGCATGAATGTCGACGCCAGGCGCAAGCTCACCGAGATATTCGGACAGATCGATGCCAAGATCGCGACTGTCGATGCACATGACGCCGACGTACCAGAAGACGTCGAGCGCATGCTGCACGACCGCCTTGGACACGACCGCGGAGATCGCCGCACTGTCGTTCCACGTGGGCTCTGCGGCGGCCGCGGGAGAAGGCGGACGAGGAGTATCGGTCGGCAGGCAGGAACCGGGACCCGCGGTGGGCTCGATGGCGACGGCGGCTTTCGCGCGCAATATACCCGGCAGGATCTCGATGTCGCTCAGGGCCACGGCGATGCTCGCCCCGAGCGCCTCGAGCTCCAACGCGGTGAGGCTACCCGAAAAAGTGTCCAGCATGGCCGGCAGCTCGTCCTCGAGCACCGAGGTGATCGTGCTGCTCAAGACATCCAAGATGAGCGCTTCGTAGGCTTCATAGACGAGCGAGGCCGCATCGCTGAGGAGGCCGCAGCCCGCGAGCCCGACGTCGATGGCGTAGGGGTCCAGATCGATGACGACATTGCTGAGCGCGACCGCGGGTACACAGTCGCTGACGCCGAGGGCGATGTCTGCGCTGAACGTGACACCGCGGGCGTCGAGCGTCGCCTCGCACGTCATGGGGTCAAAGCCGCAGAGGGCCATCTCGAGACCGGCGCTCAAGCCGAGGTCGATTTCGCCTGCCAGGTGAATCGAATCCCGATGGAACGTCGCATCGCCGGCAACGATGCCGACCGACAGGGTTCCGTGATGCGGCGTGATCGTCGACTGCGACAGATCGCTGCATTCGGCAATCGTGATGGCCGCCTCTGGCAGGACGATTTCCGCCGGCACCATGGCAAAAGCTTGCGTCTTGAGCGCCTCGACGGCGGCGTCGCTCACCTGGATGGCAACCCCACCGTCGACGGCCCCCACAGGACACACAGCCCCCACACGCGCCGGGAACGACCCGACGAGGGCGAGAGCCAGAAGCGAGCCACATCGCATGCGCTACTCCCGTGCCGGCGACCACGCGGTCGCTCGGCGTCTGCTAGTATCGGCGCGCCCGGGCGCGAGTTTCCTCAACTGTGACGGCGCGTTGCGTCATTGGGGCGGTGTCGCAGCACCACCTCCAGCAGGCCCGGCGCGTCATCGGTGATGATACCGTCGATGCCGCGCGAGAGATAGCGTGCCGCGGCGGCGGGGCTGTTGATGGTCCACAGGTGCACTTCCACGCCGGCGGCGTGGGCCGCATGAATGACGGCGGGGCGGGCAAGGGGCAATAGTCGATGGCGGGGCGGGATCT
>CAYHNK010000226.1:0-8088 GCA_964357695.1 uncultured Bdellovibrionales bacterium
CCGACCGAGTCACCGATCGTCGTTCGGATCTTCGAGCGGTACGACGCCGGCCTGAGCAAGCACGAGATCGCGCGCACGTTGAACGATGAAGGTGTGCCGACGCGTGATGCCGGCTCGTCGAGGCACGCCTACGACGGCAGTAGCTTTCAGAACTCCGGGAAGTGGAGCGCGGGGACGATCAAGGGGATCCTGGAGAACGAGATCTACTGCGGGCTCCGCATCTGGAACCGTCACAGCCGCAAGGGGGACAAGCTCCAGGGCGGCAAGAAGCGGCTGGAAGAGAACGATGAGAAGGAGTGGGAGCGGGTCGTGGGCTACTGTCCGCCGATTGTTGACGACAGCGTTTGGCAGCGCGTCCAACTCCGGCTCAAGGCCGATGCGGCCAAGTACAAGAAGCACCACATCGCCAACGAGCACGGCCAGTTCCTACTCTCTGGTCTCATTCGTTGCGCAAGCTGCGGATGGAGCTTCGTGATCGGCACGAGGCGGAAGGGCGTCCGCAACTACCGCTGCGGATTCAACTCCCGTGGCGCATGCAAGAACACGATCAACGTTCCGCAGCCGGCACTCGAACAGCGTGTGCGCCGTGTGCTGGACGTGGTCGTGAAGGATCCGCGCAAACTCGAAGAGCTGGTGGCAGAGCACAACCGCAGGGTGAGCAACGCGAACGAGGCGCAGCTCGGCATCGTGAGGTCACTCCAGGCGAGGCACCAGAAGCTTGCCGAAGAGCGAGACCGTTTCGTCGAGGCGATCGGCTTCGGGAGCGGTTCGACGAAGATCCTCGTGGCCGAGGTCGAGAAGCGGGTGCAAGAGATCGAAGCGCTGGCGGCTCGCATCGTCGAGGCCGAAACCCTCGTGGCGCCTTTGCTCTTCCCTCGACTTGCTGCGGCGCAGGACTACATCGCCGGGAGCGCCTCGCTGTTCGCGGGCGACCTTGCCCGGGACAAGCAATTCCTGACGCGCGTGCTGGAGGGGATCTCCGTCCACGCTGACGGCACCATCACGCTCCGTTTCCGTGAGGCGAGCCTCTTCGGCCCAGTGACCTCTTTCGGCCTGGGTCCGGCTGCCTCCTCGGGGCCACGCTTGGAGGACGCCCGCAAGCTGCACCGGGGCCTGCTGGAGAACGGCCTGGCCCAGTTTGAGGACTGCCAGCAGAAGCCGAAAGCCTTCCGGGTGGAGGAGGCGAACGGACTGCCCTTCTACCGGTTCGACCCTCCGAATAAAACGTTGGCGTCCCCAGCGGGATTCTCACGTGATATTGCAGCCGAACACAAGCGCCCACCCATCGCCCTCGTGCTTTGCAACGTGGCGGACCTGGAGGCCGCGTGACCTCCAAGACCGGCTCGAACACGTGTTCGTTGCCCTGGGTCGCGGCCCACCCCAGCGCCAGCCTGACGGCCCCGCTCAGCAGCGTCCACATGGCCCTCCCGCCGAAGGTCCAGAGATCCGGGCCGAGGCGGCGAACGGCTGCGTGGGACCGCTGGATTCGGACGGGCGCGTTCGTGCACAACCATCCTCGCGAGCACGGCCAAGCGTGGAGTTGGTTCATCACGTTGACCTTCCGCTTCGACGACGTCACCCACGGTCGCGCACGCGGACTCCTTCGACGGTGGCTCGATGCTCTCGCAGGGGAGGCACGAGAGCATCTTCGGGTGGCCTTCGCAATCGAAGGTCACCAGAGTGGAGCACCGCACGTCCACGCGCTCGTGGCCTTCCCGAAGGACGCAGCCCTCGTGACCACCGACAGGGGTGACGACCTCTGGACGTACGGATTCGCTCGCGTGCGCATTTTCAACGAGTACGCGGGCGGCGCCTGGTACGTCACGAAGACTCCCAACTGGGACATCACGTACGGGTGTCCACGCAACGAGAAGAAGTGCCGGCGGCAGGGCGGCTGCGCGTTCGCCAGAGCGAACAAGCTCAAGACATAGCGGGCAACCGACACACCGGGGCTTCGCCTCGCTGGGTCATGCACCGTGTTCATGCTGTTCCGGGGTCTCGTCACCGAGTCCAATGGGAGAGGACTGCTCAAAAAGGGAGAGTGTCGGCCTCGAATAGCTCACGATGAAGCCCGATGCGAATCGCAGCATGTACTAAGGCCGGGTCCCACATCGGCTCTTCGCGGCCGTGATCGTAACGGCGGGGACCCGGCGTTACATTTGGCTCCACGCGACGTCACTCTGTGGTTGACACTGGGATACATATGGTATACATATGAAGACCATGACGACGACGCGGACCGTTGCCTATGTTCGGGTCTCACTCGACAAGCAAGCCGAGAAAGGCGTCAGTTTGGAGGCCCAGCGGGCCAAGGTTGAGGCGTACGCAGCCCTCTACGATCTGCAGCTGGTCGAGGTCATCGTGGATGCCGGGCTCTCGGCCAAGACCCTCGATCGCCCCGGCCTGAACCGTGCCCTCGACATGCTGCGCAAGGGGCAGGCCGAAGCGCTGCTCGTCGTGAAGCTCGATCGTTTGACGCGCTCGGTTCGTGATCTCGGGGAGCTGGTGGAGAAGTACTTCGCGAACGGCAAGGCTGCCCTTCTCTCCGTTTCCGAGCAGGTCGACACTCGAAGCGCATCGGGCAGGATGGTGCTCAACATCATGACCACCATCGCCCAGTGGGAACGCGAAACGATCGGCGAGCGCACCTCCGTTTCGATGCGCTACAAGCAGGACCAGGGCGAGTACACCGGCGGAGATGTCCCGTACGGCTTCGCGATCGGCGAGGACGGGCTTCACCTTGTCGCGCATGAAGCGGAACAAGCTGTACTTCGGCAGGCTCGTGCACTTCGCCAGGCCGGGCTCTCGCTGCGCGCGGTTGCCGGTGAGCTGGCCCGCCGAGGTCTTGCGTCCCGTATCGGCAAACCCTTCGCGGCTTCACAGGTGGCGAGGATGACGGCGGCGTGAAAAAGCCGGTCGACTGGGCCGGGGTCGCTCGTGCACGACGGCGACTCGACGAGATCAAGGACGCACATCCGGAACTCGTTGGACCCGTCGACACGGAGCAATGGGTGGACATCTTGGCGAAGGGTGAGGTCATGGCAGAGACACAACAGACGGCATTCCGGCTTCCGATCGATCTCCTCAACCGGCTCGACAAGTACGCCAAGCGACTGGAGCAAGCGTCGCCTGGGCTAACGGTCACGAGGGCCGACGTCGTGCGGATGCTTCTGAGCAGAGGGCTCGATCAAGTCGAGGATCCACGCGGCAAGCAGCCTCGGAAGAAGTAGGATCGGGTAGCGGCTCTACTTCTTTGCGAGCCTCTTCGGCTTCGGCTTCCGCCCTCGCTTCGGCGGCTCCAGCTTTCGATCCTTGAGCGGTATCCGACCGGGGCGGGTCGCCTGAACGTCCACCAGCTCCGCAACGGTCACGTCCAGCGCCCTCGCGAGCTGGAAGAGGGTCTTGAGCGTCGGGTTGCCGTGCCCACGTTCAAGCTCAGCCAACAGGCGGAACGTGAGAGCAGCCGCAGCGACCTCCTCCTGGGTCTTCTGGGCCGCCCATCGTGCACGCCGGAGATTGTTGCCGACTCGGCGTAAGAACGTGGTGAAGGCCACGTCCGAAGCTCACGATGACAACCCCTTGTAAAACAGCCCAACAAAAGGAAGGATCAACGCGTGACTGACTCATCACCACGCCGAGCAAAACGCATCGAGCTTGTGGCTGGCTTCGTAGCGGCGGCGGTCGTGGTCTCTGGGTGCTCGTTCTTCAATCGTGACGCTCCGGATGCGTCGTGCGCGAGCCTGGAAAACGGGGCCAAAAACGACTGCGGTCAAGGCATCGTCGTCAGCTGCGTCGAAGGAACCATCGCCTACGAGGTCTGCACAGACGAGGTTGACGGCGTAGCTCCGGAAGATCTCTGCGATGCCCCCTGGCAGATCGCGGATGCGTACCGCTGCACGCCGGTTGCCATCATGGTCGTGGCGGGCGTTGAGCTGAAGAACGACTCGAACAGCGACAGCGCGCTGAGCCCCGGGGAGGACGCCTCGGTGGTGATCGACGCCAGCAACATCGGGGGCGCTTCCGTCACCGACCTTCGAGTCAGCTTCACGTTGGACCCCCTCGTCACCGTCACCGACACCGGCTCGCCCGGCGCATCTCTCGGCAACATGCCGCCCGGCGCGACAGCGCCGGCTTACGTAAACGTCCACCTGGCGGACGACGCGCCGCTTGGCCCCATCGTGTTCGGCGTTCGTTTCGTCGACTTCGGAACCGAGGATGAGTGGGACGACACCTTCACCGTCGAGGTGGTCGAAGCACCATGAAATCCATGCGCATGCGTCAGGGTCTCACAACATCCGTCCACACCTTGTGTGCCGCTGGGGTCATCGCGTCGCTTGCAGGGTGCGCCACCGTCGGCCTAGGGCCGCCAGCATCGACCGAAGGGTTGATCCGGACTGAGACCAGGGAGGAGCCCAGCGACGTGGTGAGGGCTGAGCTTGCGAACGACGGTCAGCGTCTCACCATCCGGACAAGTCAGGGCTGCGCCGAGCAGCGATATGACGTCCTTGAGGTTGTCGAAACTCGCGATTGGGTCAACCAGACTCCTGCACCGGACTGGATCCTTGGAATTACAGCGCTGACGGCGGCCGGTGTCGGCACGGGCCTGCTGATCGATTCAGCCTCCGTCTACCCGGACGACACGACCTCCGGACAGTACAACGAGTATGCCTCGACCCCGGAACTCGCGATCGGGGCCGCACTGGTCGGCATCGGGGCTGCGCTCGGGGTAATCCCAATCGTTGACGTCGTTCGAGCCCAAGGTCAGCGGACTTCACGAGGGGAGAAAGATCTCGCCTCGGGGTCCCCACGCGAGGTGATCTGCAAGAACTCGAAGCCGGCCGCCAGGGCAAGGCTGGAACTGCGAGTGCCGGGGCCAGCGGCGGCGGGCTTGGTCAGCCTCGGCGAGACCGACGCGAATGGCGAACTCTCGATCGATCTCTCCACTGTTGTGGTGCTCGCGCGCGCCGACGAGCCGACCGTCGCGGTTCTGGTGAACGGTGCGGAGGTCGGCACCGTGGATCTTCGACCGATCCGTGCGGCGATGGTGGAACAGGCTTGGGAGAAAGGCTCGGCAGCGTGCAAGCTGGCTCAGGCGGAAACGGACTGCGATGGGGTCCGCAAGTATCTGCGGGACTACCCGAACGGCTCGCACGCGGAACAGGCGAAAGCCATGGTGAACGCGGACGACGTCCGTCTGGCCCACGTGCGTTCCGCCCGTGACGCCTCCCTGGCAGTATCAAAGAAACTCGACGATGCCGCCGCAGCGGCGATCAAGAAACTTGAAGACGCCACGGGCCTGAAGATCACCAAGATGCGCGCGGTGGTACGTGACAGCTCCTTGCAGACGGGCAAGGTCGTGGAGATCAAGTACGACCTCACCATTGTAAAGAAGCAGATCAAGGGCACCACCTTGAAGCTGCGCGCCGCGTGCCAGGTTGACGACAAGCGCATGGTCGACAACGTCACCGGGACGATCGAAGCGCCGAGCATGAACGTGGGAGACACGGTGGAGGATGACGTCACGTCATTCATCGGCGCGCCGCTCACGAAGGCGCCGTCCATGTGCGAGCTACTGGTGCTCAAAGGCTCTATCCTCGGGACGGCGGGCGACTCCGTGCACACGTACTGCTTGGTGCCAGGGAAGGGAGTCCGCGACGGTTCGTGCATGTGGCCTGCGCCGTAGAAGCTGGTGCAGGTAGGCGCCGCGCGAGGAAAAAAGCGCGCACATGGGTGCGCGTGCTCACCCAACTGGTAGGCGCTGCTACTCCGATGGCGGGCGCTTGGCCACGGGCGAAGCAAAGCGGTACCTCAACCTCGGGTAGGGCGTTGACTCCGTGTGCGCGCTACCGTCGTACGTGTGCCCGGTAGGCAGTCGGTAGCCAGCTCCGCGACGCGAACCCCTACGAGATACGAGCGGGGCATCAGGCGACCGAACGCCGTGCGGCTTGCGGCGCTTCAGGGGGTACTCGAAGCGCAGCCGGGAATCTCGAAGACGGAGCTTGCCCGCCGGATCGGCGTGAGCCGTGCGACGATCTCCTACTACCTCCGGGCCCTCGACTACGAGCTACAGGCAGCCAAGGAACGAGACGAAGCGCTCCGACATCGCGCAGCTGTCCACCAGATCGACATCGCTGCGAGCGTTGGAGACCTTGCGCAGCGGTTGCGCAACGCGGCCGTGTCGCTGCTGGATGACCGAGGCGCAGACCTCGCCGCGAAGTCCGTCGCGGCTCGCCTCTCCACCGCGTTTGAGCGACTCGCACGGCTATCGACGGACCTTGCGGGACGGACGAAAACCGGAACAACGAACATCCACATCGACGAGCTACGCGCGGTGCTCCTCGGGCCAGTCGACGTCGCGCGGCTCTCGCCAGCTGCTCGGGCAACAATCGAGGCAACGACAGACTCGGATGCGCCTCGTTGATCACCCCGTACCGTTCGCCGAGCTGGTGCTGCGCACCACGCTCCACGGTGGCCAAGCAGCGTTTCTCGCCGATCGCCACGTCGTACGCGTGCTCATCGGAGGGCGCCGAGCGGGAAAGAGCACGGCAGTCGCCTTGCTTGTAGCCTGGTCCGTCGCGCGGGCCGTGCTTCTTGGTGAGCCTTTCCGCGCGCTGCTCACGGCCCCAAGCATCGACCAAGCGCGGTTGCTGTTCGAGTCGGTTCTTCGCTTGCTTCGTGAGTCGGCCCTTCGCGACATTGTGACCCGACACGTGGATAGCCCGTTCCCGCTCGCGGAAGCCGGAGAGCGTGTCTCGATCGCCGTGCGCTCACTCGCCGAGCACGGCAAGCACCTCAGAGGCCATGGTGCGTTCGACTTGCTCATCGTTGACGAAGCCGGCTTCGTTGCGGAGCACATCTTGCAAGAAGCGGTGGCGCCGCTCATCGCCGACCGTCCGGGCGCGGTTCTCGTGCTCTCCAGTACGCCGACGAACATCGGCGGTCTCTTGCACCGGAACTTCGAGCGCGGTCGAGACGGGTCAGATCCTAGAGTCCGATCGTTCCATTTCCGAAGCGAGGACAACCCTGCCCTCGATGTCGAGTACCTCGACGCGCAGCGCGCCGACCTGTCCGAGGCGCAATGGCGGACCGAATGGGTCGGGGAGTTTGCCGACGCGCAGAACGCATTCTTTCGGTGGGCGGACATATCGGCGTGCGCTCAGATCGAAGGCGGCGAGCCAGTCGGACGCCGTCACCTAATCGGCTACGATCCAGCAAAATTGCGCGATGGTTCCGGCGTCATTGTGATCGACGACTCGGTCATGCCTCGGCGGGTCGTCCATGTTGAGGACCTCGGTGGTCGCGACTACGACGAGCAGATTCAGCACATTGCTGGTCTCTCCAAGCGCTTCGGAAGCGCGCGCGTGGTCGTAGACGCCACCGGCGGAGGGCTCGTCGTGTCCGACCTGCTTCGGGCGGCGGGCATTCAGGTCACCAGCGTGGTCTGGACCGCCGCTCGCAAGGCCGCGCAACTGACGGCACTAGCGGCCGCGATCGAGCGCCGCGAGCTGCTGCTGCCTGCAAACGCTGATCTGATGCGGGAGTTGCGTTGGTTTCAGGCGACGCGCGGACCGACAGGCGTCATCCGTTACGAGGCTGGACCGGGAGCAAGAGACGATCTGGTTTGCGCGCTTGCGTTGGCCCTGTCGGGATGCGGCGGCGTGGTACGTCGCCAGACCCTTGCATCGTTTGGAGTTCCGTTTCTCCGCTCTGGAGATCATTTCGCTGTCACCCCGGACGGCCGCCCACGCATCACAAGACAGTTCGTGGGCGAGTTCCCGGAGGACACGTGGCGCGACGTCGGGAGGTGATCGATCGATCGCCGTCCCTTGCCAGCGAAATAGTTTGCAAGCCGCCACGCGGACCCACCGAACGCGTGCGAACCGGAACGCGCCGAAGCGAAACGAGATCATCGAGCCCGGCGTCGCACACGTGTGCCGCAGAATCGAAAACCGTGGGGGCTCAGGGATCTCCGAATTCGTTTTCGAGTTGCGTGTGCAGCGGTGGCGACCCATTCTCGTGGCGACTGCGCGCACCGTTCATCGTCGCCGGTCATGAAGAATTGCCCCCGCACCGCGTCAACGGTCGGGG
>CAYHNK010000227.1:0-8078 GCA_964357695.1 uncultured Bdellovibrionales bacterium
GATCGCTTTTGGGAGGATGCATGAGCAAGCTCTTTTCTCCACTGCCGCTCCGCGGCGTCACCCTGCGCAATCGCATCGCCGTCGCGCCCATGTGTCAGTACTCGGCGCAAGAGGGACTCGCGAACGCCTGGCACCTCGTGCATCTTGGTGGGCGTGCCGTAGGCGGGGCGGGTCTCGTCATCGTCGAGGCGACCGCGGTCGTACCCGAGGGACGCATCAGCCCGGGAGATTTGGGCCTGTGGTCAGACGCGCAGGCCGAGGCGCTCGCGCCCATTGCCGCGTTCATCAAGGAGCAGGGCGCGACACCCGCCATTCAGCTCGCGCATGCGGGACGCAAGGCCTCGACACAGATCCCGTGGCAGGGCACTGGGCCACTCGCTCCTCGTGACGGCGGTTGGGAGGTCGTCGCCCCGAGCGCCGTGCCCTTTGCCGCGGGATACCCGACACCGCGGGCTCTCGAGGTCGCACAGATAGAGCGCATTCCGGCGAGCTTTGCCGCCGCCGCGCAACGTGCACACGCCGCGGGCTTCGAGGTGGTGGAGGTGCACATGGCGCACGGCTATCTCCTGCACCAGTTCCTCTCACCGCTGTCCAATCAGCGCACCGATGCTTACGGCGGCAGTCTCGACCATCGCTTGCGCCTTCCCTTAGCTGTGGCGGCGGCGGTGCGGGCGAGCTGGCCCAAGGACCTCCCGGCGCTCGTGCGCATCTCCGCCACCGACTGGGTCCAAGGGGGCTGGGATCTCGAGCAATCGCTCGCGCTGGCACGGCGACTCAAAGACGTCGGTATCGACCTCATCGACTGCTCGAGCGGTGGCCTGGTGGCCGACGCCAAGGTCCCCGCCGGCCCCGGCTTTCAGACGCCCTTTGCGACCGCGATCCGCCGCGACGTCGGCATCCTAACCGGCGCCGTGGGTCTCATCACCGAGCCGGCACAGGCCGAGCAGATCGTCGCGACTGAGCAGGCCGATCTGGTGCTGCTTGCCCGCGAGCTGTTGCGCAATCCGTACTGGCCGTTGCAGGCGGCGCGCACCCTCGGTGCCGAGCACGCGTGGCCGAAGCAGTATCTGCGGGCGAAACCGGCTTGAGCTTCTTGCCTCATCGGTCGTGAGCATGGTTGATGCACGTCCATGCTTACGCTCATTGCAGCCCTCGTTGTTGCCGCTGGGTCCGTAGCCATCGGACCCGTGCTCGATCCTCTCGACGGCGCGCGCGTCACAGACAAAGAGCGCGGGATCTTGCCCTCGGGCCGCAGCGTCGCGGGTGTCGCGGACCTGTGGTTTCTCGAGCTCACCGACATGCGCTTTGGCGGTGGCGGCATCGAAATGCTCGATCCCACGGCGCTCAGCTCGCATGGCCGCTCGGCGACGCAGATGCAGTACTTGCTCAACGGACTCGAAGTCACCGACCCGGCGCAGCCTGGCACACCGCTCGTGACGTTACCGCACGATTTCTGGCAGGCGCTAAGTTACACCTCGCTATGGACGAGCACGCCAGGACTCGCCTGGACCGCGCTCCCGCCAACCTCTGACGCCACCCAAACCAGTGCACGCGTGGGCGGCGGCGCCCCCACAGGGGGTGGCACGTGGATCCCTGCGGGCCTAATGGACCGCGAGCCGGCGACCCCCTTTGGCGCTACGGCTCAACGGCGCAAGCTCGATCGCACCTGGGAAGTCGGCGCCCACACCGAGGCGCAGCGCATGGCGCTGTCGGTTGAGCAGCTCAGCCAGACACACGCGTACCCGACGCTGCGCGCCTCGAACGGCCGTCTCATCGACGACGACGGCCGCCGCAGCACTGCCCTGCTCACCCTGGCCTCCGACGTCGGCGTCCTGCCCGTGACCTTTCTCGCGCTCTACCAAGAGAGCGCGCGCGACCACGCCGGGGCGCAAGATCGCTTGCCCCTTCCCCTCACTCTCGACCAAACCGCACGCGCGTTCGTCGCCCAGGCTCAGACCGAGCTCACGGTGTCATCGACGCTGGCCATCGATGCACGTGTCGGCCTTGGCCTGCGCGATGCGCGCTCGCGTCTCTATGGCGATGCGCCCATTGTCTCCGATCTCGAGGACGAGTGGACCTGGCTGCATCGACCGCGCTTTGGCGACCGCGCTCGCAGCGGCCGCCTCGATGCAGCTCTCGACGCGCGTCTCGGCAAGGGCGACGCGACGCACGCCACCCTCACGCTCGGCTACGCCTGGCTGCGCTCGCAGGCCGAGATCCCGGCCGGCATCACCGGCGTGAGCTACAACCGCGCCAGCACCGCCGCTGAGCGCAGCGTGTCCATGACCGTCTACGATCCCGTCGAGGCCGCGCACGAAGCCCTCGGACGGGCGCGCGTCGACATCGAGCATCACGTGACGTGGGCACAGATCGATTGGCGTCTTGCAGCGGGCCTCGACTACGGCGCCGTCTACGCAGCGCAACGCCAGCAGCTCGCTTCACTCAGCCCCGCGGTCGGACTCGCCGCGACCTACGCTGTCGGTCGCCACGAGCTGTTTCTCATCGTCCGGCACGAGCCCGAGCGCTTGACTGCCGAGGTGAGCGAGTTTCTCGACGCCGATCGCCCAAGCGGCCGCATCTACGGCTGGAACGACGATGGCGATGGCCTTCCCGAAACGGGCGAGCAAGGCGCGCTGCTTGCGCGCACGGGCGGTGCCGCCCACCGGGCCGCGGCGGACCTGCGACGGCCGACGAGCGAGCACATCGCTCTCGGTGTGCGCAGCCTGCGCTTTGGCCCCTTTCGTGCGGTGGTGAGCGGCGTCGGACGCTTATTGCGTGACCGCTACACCGTGCGTCTCTCCGAGCGCGCAGCGGCGAGCTACGAGCGCGTCAAGGTCGCCGACATCGCCGCCGAAGAACGGACGAACGGACGCCTGTTCGCCAGCGACCTGTCGCTGCCCATCTGGGCGCGCACTCCGGGAACCGAAGGCGACGAGGTCTACGAGCTCGTCAACGCCAGTCGCACGAGTGTCTACGCTGGCGCGGAGCTGGAGCTCGTGACGGTCGAGCGAGGCCACTGGTTCGTCGATTTCGGCGCCTCCGGGTACTTCAGCCTCGGCACAACGCCCTTTGGCATCTTCGCCGATCGCAATGACGGCGGCATCATCGACGAGACGAGCGCCGATCCCAACCACCGCATCAACTCGTGGGGCAGCGTCGACTCCGGGCGCGCTTTCGGCCTCAAGCTGCTCGCTGGCATGGAACCGCTCGAGCGCCTGTGGACGAGCGTCGCCATCCGCTATCGCGACGGCGAGCCCATGTCTCGCATCGTCGTCATCGAGGACCTGCCGCAGGGGGCCACCGCCGTCATGGCCGACTCGCGTGGCAACCCCGTGCCGCGCTTTACGTTCCACATGACGCTCGATGCTCGGCTGCGCTACACGATGACGCTCTCGCCCGTCGAGCTCGCTTTCGTGCTCGACGGCTACAACCTGTTGGGCTCGGGCACCGAGATCACCGAAGACTTGCGCACCGGACCCAAGTGGAGCGCGGGAGGCCCGTGGCGCAGCTCGCTCGAGATGATGCCTGGGCGCGCGCTGTTTGCGAGCCTCGAAGGTCGCTGGCAATAGGGCCATCGCCTCGAGTGCGCGTGCCGTGCTGCTACGGCAGCGGCACGACGCGCATCGCGTCTTCACTGAACACGGGGATAAGCAGCGCCTTGCGCAGCGTGTCGTAGCCGATATCGGCCGGTGACGTCACGTCCGCGACGACCCGCGTGTACTGTCCTGCCGCGTCGAGCACGTAGACGCACTTGCCTTCCCAGCTCGAGACGAGCAAGCGACCATTCGCGAGCGCGACGACACCGTCGAGTGAGCCACTTTGCGGCTTCGCCAGAGCCGCGCGCACGCCGCCGGTGAGCGTGTAGACCTCGCCGGTGCCGAAGGTCACGACCACGAGGCCGTCGCCACGCCAGGCGAGGCCGTTCGGGTGCCCCAGCGCTTCGCCCTGCGCGATGGCTTCGTAGCTGCCGTCGGCACGGATCTGGTAGATGGCGTCATTTTCCGCCGGGACAAAGCCCTGCGGACCCGCCTTCATACCAGTGTCGCTGACGTAGACCGTGCCATCGGGTGCACTCGCGACGTCGTTGAGAAACGTCGCGCCGGCGATGTCGATGCTGCCCTTGGGAGCGCCGCTCTGACGGTCGAACAGGCGCACCGCGGAGATGTCCGCGACGTAGAGCGTGTCACCGACGAGTGTCATGCCCTTGGGGGCGTTGAGCGTCACCGCCGCGCTCGCACCGTCTACCCACTTCGGCGCGATGACATTGCCATCGGGCGCTATGCGCGAGAGAAAGCCGTTGTCATCGACAGCGAGCGGGCTGCCGTTGACGTTGCTGACTACATACTGGTCAGCCTGCGCGTCATAGAGGATGGATTCGGGCGTCGCGAGACCGATGCCTGCGAGCGCCAGAGCCACGGCCTGCGGCGCTTGGACCTCGGGCGCTGCCTGGGTTTCGGTGGTCTCCTTCTTGCTGCAACCGAAAGCGACTACCAGCGACAACACCCTACCGATGCGAAGCGTCTTCATGAGAACCCCCTGGGCGTCGCGACATGACGACGTCTCCAGCGTCCTACACCTGCGGCGGGGGCGAGGCTAGCGGTGCAGCGAGGCGTTCGGGCCACTTTTCGCTGTAGCTTTCGGCCCAACCTTCGAGACGCAAGATCTCGAGCCCCTGCTGTTTGCCACCGACCTCGGGTGGCGCGAGCTGCACGGGGACACCGTAGCGTTGCGCAAAGCGCGCGGTGCCCAAAGACCCGGAGCGCGCATCGGCTTGCACGACAAAGAGCAGGGAGCTGTGCGCGGCGATCAAGCGATTGCGCTTGGCGTGATCGAAGTTGTAGGTCACTGCTCCCGGCGGATGCTCGCTCACCAGGGCGCCGCCGCGGGTGAGCAAGCGCTCGAATAGACGGCGGTTGTGCTCGGGGTAGATGCGGTCGGCGGCAACCCCAAGATAGGCGAGGGTCCCGCCCCCCACGGCAATGGCGCCAGCGTGGGCCGCCGCGTCGATACCGCGCGCACCGCCCGAGACGAGCACCAGATTGCGGTTTGCCGCCTCGCGCGCGCGCAAGATCGCCCACCGCTCGCCTTCCGCCGTGGCTTCGCGCGACCCGACCACCGCTACGGCGGGACGGTGCAGGAGGTCAGCCTTACCCCGCACAAAGAGCATGGGTGGCAACGGACGTAGACGCGTCAGCAGTGCCGAGAGCTCCCACACCGGCACGAGCGAGATGCCCAAGAGCTGCATGACCCGCAACTGCCGCTCGGCTTCGCGCCACGCGTTGTCACTCGGCTGCCAGGGTCCGGTGGTCAGCAATGGGCGCGGCGAGCGCCTCGACAGCAACGTCTGCGCCAAGCGCCCCCGCTGCGACCCGGCCGCCACGCGCACTGCCAAGAGCTCGAGCCACAGTGTGTCCATAGCCTACGACGCTTCAAGTCGCGTGCCACAAGCGAATGCGCCGGGCTGCGCATGCATCGTGCTCGCGGCACGCGTGTGTCGCAGCTTGGGACACGTGGGCGGTGGCCCGACCAGCGCGTTTGATCTCTTTTGTCTTTGCGGGCGACGGCGGGCACCGCTACAGTCGTCTGCGGGGTGGAGGACAACCCTGTGCACAACTATGTGCCATCGGAGTGATGCATGCAGCAGTTCCCTGTAGCGATGGGTATGGTCCTTGGCTGCCTTGTTGGCGTCGGCAACGCTCGCGCCGAAGAAGGATTCCCACATCGAGCCGAGTTCTCTACGGTCAAGGTCATGACCACCGCGGAGCTTGCGAACCGCTACGATGCGACCCTCATCGTCGATGTGCGCGCCGATTTCGAATACGAGGTCATTCACATCTCCAAGGCGCTGCACATTCCTGTCGGCCGCGTCGACTTCATCGACTCCCTCGCGAAGGCGCGCGCGCGCGACGGCAAGCAAAGTGTCGCCTTCTACTGCAACGGTCACGCATGCAAGAAGAGCTACGAAGCCGCCCAGAAGGCCATGGAAAGCGGCTTTGCCAACGTTTTTGCCTACGACGCCGGCATCTTCGATTGGGTGACCGCCTACCCCGACAAGGGCGTGCTGCTCGGCAAGACGCCTGTGGACCTTGCGGGCCTCATCTCCAAAGAGAAGCTGCAGCAGCACATGCTTACCTACGAGGAATTCGCGAAGAAGGCGCAGCAGCCAAACGCCTGGGTCATCGACACGCGCGAGCCCATGCAGCGCCAGAAGATCCCGTCATTCCCACGCCTTCACAATTTCTACGGCGAGACGCTGCACAAGCGCATCGACGGTGGCACCTTCAAGGGCAAGCTACCTTTGTTCTTCGATGCCGTCGGCAAGCAGGTGCAGTGGCTGCAATACCACCTCGAGGAGGCGGGCCTCCACGACTACTATTTTCTCGCGGGCGGCGCGGAAAAGCTGCCGTAGCACGCTCACGCACGCTATGGCAGCCAGCGACTGATCGTCAGCACCAGCGCTGCGTACCACGCAGGCCCGCCCAGGTGCTGGACGACACCATCGAGCATCACCCAGCTGGGCGGCGGTTGCGTCGCACCCGATGTGCCCGAGTCGCTGACCACCGCGACCAGATCGGCACGAAAGCCCACACGCACCTGACCCAGGGCGTCGTCGAGACCGAGCGCGTGCGCGTTCACCGCGCTGCGTGAGAAGAGGTCAACCGGACAGCCGTCGAAATCTCCATCACTGCCCCAAAGGGAGCACACGAATGACGGCGGTTCCGCGCCTTCGCAGCGCAGACCAAGCGCGCTCCCACCCACGGCGATGACCCGCACCTCTTGGACTCGCGCCTCAACGAGTGCCGCGCACGCCACCACCGCGTCGGCAGCAGTCGCGACCTCGAGACGGATGACATCCACCTGCGCTTCGGCAAGGTCCTGCACAGCGAGACGCGCCTCAGCCACCGTGCGCAGAGCGCGCCGACCCGACGTCTGTAACAGCGGGCCGGCCGTCGCCACGAGCCGTGGACCACTGACGAAGATGCGCGGCCCGCGATGGCGGCCGGTGCCGACGTAGCGTCTGAGAGCGAGTGCTTTATCGAGCTCGGTATCGAGCACGGCGAGCGTCGTGACGCCTCGCGCCAGCTCGGCCGCCACCCAGCTCACGGCGGCGCGCACGCTCGCCAGCTCAGACGGCGCCGTCGCCACTTCGACGTGTCCCGGACACAGCGTCAGCGCCTGCGCGTCGATCGTCACCGCTCCCGCAACCAAGGGCAACGTCGCCTCGGTGTCAGGCGCGATTGCCGTGATGGTCCCGTCTTGCACAACGACCCGCTGCGCCCCGGCGTGCACCACGAGCGTGCGCGGCGGCGGTGGCTCAATGCAGCCGGTGAGGGCGAGCAGCGCCAAAAGGAGCGGGTCGCGCATTACGCCGCCAGCTTCGGCTTGGGATAGACGCCGTGTGTCCGCATCACCGTGAGCGAGACGACGAGCGCGGCCGCGGCCGTGGGAAAGCGCGCTGGACGCGTGCCGTCGAGACTCTTGCGCTCGATGGCGGCTGCCTGGGCACGCTCCCATAGAGCCTCGGCAAGCTGCGGTACCTCGGTTTCGTGCCCATCGAGACACAAGACGAGTAGCGACCACAGCCCGGGCTCGAGCGCCGCGCGCGTACCCGACATGCGACGCAGGAGCTGCGCCTGGATCTGACGCTCCACCATGATGCCGTAGCGCGCCTCGTTCAGGCCCAAGAGAGCCCGCAGATTGTCGACGTACTCATTGAGCTCTCGTTCCCAGGACATCGCGCTGCCACAGTGAGGCGAAGGGGGGCGCAAGGTCAAGGGCCGGCGCTTGCGGGCGCAGTTCATTTTGAGTGCCGCGATCACGCGGCGGCCTTGATTTGACGCGGAGTGGCCTTCGACATATCGGCCGCCGAGGCGAAATCTTCATCCCAACCCGCATCACGGCTATGTTTTGGCCGCGTCCCTGAGGAGGGCTCCGTAGGAGCCCGTCTCGAAGGGCGCGGGCACTTCGCGAGGCAAGGTCGCATGAGACCGTTCTTCAGCTACATGCCGCGTTGCAGCGACGATACCTTCTATGTCGGGCATACCGACGACCTTGACGTGCGCATCGCCGCGCACCAC
>CAYHNK010000228.1:0-7975 GCA_964357695.1 uncultured Bdellovibrionales bacterium
CTACCGCTTCATGACGCATTTGCGGCGTCACGTGCATGTGCTGGTAGAGGTTGTAGCCAGCGCGAGCTACAAATGCGATGCCGGCAAGACTGAAAGCCGCCGCGCCGAGCACCATACCCCCGAATATGACTACGCCGACTGCCCAGCCCAGTGGTTCCAGGATGTACTGGGTGAACCAGCCCGGCTCCGTCTCATTGTCCTTCGCTTGGACGACTTTCTTTTCTGACTGTTCTAGCCTACGGGTGAGGGCACGAAACTGCGGGTTGTCGATCGCGACACTCGCCTCGACCGTCGACACCAGCTTGTCGCGCGTGAAGTCGAGCTTTGCGAGTGCCTTGTCGTCGAGCTCCCCCTGATAGAGCCGGCCGGTCGACCCGTCCGCGAAACGCACGACGAGGTACGACTCGCCCTGCGCGTCTTTGCGCATGTTGGCGGGATTGAGACCTACGGCACCTGACGCTTCGATTCTGCTTGCCATCGCGTTCCTCCTTCGATCGGGTAGCTCGCGTGTGCCCCGACGCCGCTTGTTCCGGCGCACGGCCACTCTTCTGGCGAAGCCACGCGGGTGTTCCTTGCCTGTCACAGTATCGCGCCTTCGAGGCGATGTGTTTCGTATTTCAGCGAGCTCCGATTGGGCCTACCTCACGTTGATGGACACCCGTCCTGTCCTTGCTCGGGTGTGCTCGTGGCCGCGATGCAGATCGTGTCGGCGCCGTCGAAAACGCTCAAGGCCACCGTGTACGTTCCCCATGCACCCAGGTCCCGGCACTCGGGTCGTCAAAGTCCCAGCGGTACTCGAGATCGTGGAACGGACGCGTCGTCTCCGTCGAGGTCGTGCCGACGACCAGGCGCCGACGTGACTCGGCGTTTCAACGGGCTGTTACGGCCGGTCGGCGATCAGGCGAGCGATTGCCAGCGTGCCAAGCTCGTCGTCCATCATCGCCAGGAATGCGCCACAACGCGGATGTGCTTCGATGGCCTTGGCCAAGGCGAGTCTGTCGCTATCCGGGGTGCTGCGCAGAAGCCGGATCACCGCCGTCTTGATGTCACTCTCTTTGCCGATGAACCACCGTTCCCAGAAGGTCAGCCGTGCCTCGGGCATCGTGAACACGAGGGCGACGCGATCAGCAACGGTCGCCTCGGCCATCACACGATCGCTAAGTCCTATGAACTGGGCGAAATGGTTGCGTTGCGCCGCGGCGATCGCTCGTGCAATCCGCGCCGCCGGGGTACGCTCTGGCTTCGGCGCGATACCGCTGCTTTTGAGTGCCACACCCGCGCTTGGGCCGGAGCTTTCGTCGAACAAACGGGTCCCGGTGTGCCCCACGGGCATCGCTGGGGCGGTCACGACGGACGCGTTCTTCGGCGTCGCTGCCGCTGACATCCGCGTGCTGAGGTTGTCTTGGTGTACCTGCGCTACTTTGTAAGAGCTCATTTGTGACTCCCAGTTGTGGTGGGAAGACACGGCGCCACTTGTGGGCGCGGCATCTCCACCGTTCGCATAGTATCGGCGGCAAGGGGGGCGTGTTGCCACTTTCCCACCCTCCCGCAAGGACTGAATCGGTCTTGTGCGTGCCTACGGCCCCTCGATGGCGCCGATGTCTGTCTCGGCATTCTGCGGGCGGCTGGTGCCGAAGAAGTCCGACCACACCGGGATCGCCGAGAGGCCCGCATCCCGGGCGTAACTGCCGCCAGCGAGGGCGAAGTCAGCCGGAGCGACCGGCGTCGCGTTGACCCAGCCAGGAGCAACGCGCAACTGTGCGTCCGTTGAGTTGTTGGATTGAGTTAGATGGGTCGAGCCGGCATCGTTGTTGATCATTCGTGACCCTGAGCCTACAGGTGAGCTCGGGCCATATGCGAGGTTGTTTGCGATATCGGTGAAGTCTGGCGTGGACCACAAGGTTATCCCATAAAAGTCGTTTGCCCCGGTGCTGTAAAATGTGTTGTTGTAGATTTGCGTGCGAAGAGGCGGGGGCTCTGCACCGTTGCCATAGATGCCGTTTTCTGCTCCCACATTGATGTTGCGATGATATAGCGCCTTAGAATCATCGAAGATGTTGTTTCTTATTGTTATGTCCGTGCCCCTTGCGAGGAGTTGTATCTGCGTCGCTGTACCCGCTATCAGCCAGTTGCGCTCGAAGATGATGTCCCTCAGGCGTTCATCACGAAAGAAGTTCTGTGGCCCAAGGCCAACACCATATGAATTTCCGCCGTTAGCACCCGCGACCGAGCCATCACCGCCAACGAACTTGTTGTCGGAGATGACGGCATGCTCCGTATAGCCACTCGAATTCGCGAACAGACCAACAGGGTGGATGTTGGTTGTGTAGTTGTAGCTCGGCGCATTTGGGTACGTTCCGTTGGGATAGCCACTAGCCGCACAGTCAGTGGGTGTAGCTAGGACGGCATCACACCATGCCGCGCTGTGGAATTTCAAGAGAACATGACCTGTGGTCGTCCTCGCTATCTCATTGTGCGCAATGACCGCCTTCTCAGTATAGGTAACTCGCACCACGTGAGAGCCCTCGCCCAAATTGCTAGCTAGGTTGCCGAGCCCGTTCCCCTGTATCGTCAGACGGGTTGCCGCAATGAACATGCGCCACCCATCGGTGCTGTTGATAATCGGGGAGCTCGTCGAATCCACAATGGCGATGTCATCATATATACCTGAATACGCCGTGAATTCGTTGATCACGATCGCATTGTAGATATGCGTAAATGTCGTACGCAAAACAAGGAGTCGTGAAAACGTATTGTCCGTGTTGATGCCGTGCACCGCTCCGCCATTGAGCCCATCAAACTCCAAATCGACTATTCTCCAGTCTGAACCACTGCCTCCGAGGACTATGAAGTTCGTTCCCGCATTATCCGCTAACGCTCTCGGCGCGGCACCCGTCCCGTACGCCCCAACAATTCCAGGACCGCCATTGCGCAAAAGGGCCGATGATGGTGTGGTAAATGTGTCCCCCCGCCTAAACAACACTCTCTTGCCGGCAAGGGCATGGGTATTCACGGCCGCTGCGAAGCTGGCTTGTTGCACGACAGCGGCCCCCAGAGGGCAGCCACCCGCGCCTGCGACCGGCACGCTGTTTTGCGCGACACAAACCGTGTGGGTTCCCGAGAAGACATCGTCCGGGTCGTCGACGGTGATCGTCGTCTCGGAGGTGTCGGTGTTCGTGCCATCGAAGACGCTCAGGGCCACCGTGTAAATTCCGGGGGTCTCGAACACGTGCGACGCCACGGGGCCCATGGCGACATTCTTGCTGCTCGCACCCGCCCGCGCACCGTAGGCCCAGGTGGCACCGACCGCCGGGTCGCCGAAGTCCCAACGGTACTCGAGGTCGTGAAAGGGGCGCGACGTCACGGCCGTGTCCGTGGTGCCTGACGCATCGAAGAACACCGACAAGGGGGCTACACCGGATGTGCGACTTGACACGAGCGATACGCTAAGCGGCCCCGTGCCTGTACCAACACTGAAGCTGACGACGTAGTCCGCGGTGGTGGCGTTGCCCGCACTGTCCTGGCAGCGCACGTAGTAGGTGTAGCTCGTGCTGTCCGCCAGGCCGGTCACCACCGTGTTGTGCGACGTGCTGCCAGTCGTCGTGAACGTGCTCGTCATCGCCGCGTAGCTCGTCCCGGCACTCGTGCTCCACTTGCAGGTCGCCGCTTCGTTCGTCGTTACCCGCAGGGTCGCTTGCGTCGTGCCGCCCGCAAGTGTGCCGACCGGTAGGCCGCCACTCAGCACCGGCGGCGTTGTGTCGGCTGGGGTGCTCGGATCTCCCGTGTCGACCGTGCCACCGCTGCACGCTGCGAGTAGCACCAGGTTGAGCAACATGAGCGCCAAGAAAGGATGCTTGCTCCGGGACATCGGTCTCTCCTCGCACTGGGTTGCGCTGCTGTGTTGCTACGGCTCGTAGGCGCCAATCGCTGGCGGGCTCGGTCGCGTCGCCCCGGTGATGTCGAGAGCAGAGCCGTACGCGGCGCTGCCGGCGCCAACGAGCGGCGAGCCTGGGCCCGGGGTGAAGTCGGTGCCCGCCGCCGTGAACAGCGGGTCGCCGGTGAAGGATTCCGTGTCGAACCCGGGCACGTCCGCGTACGCCTGCCACTCGGCGAGCGAGCCTTGGGTAGCCTCCCACGAGTACGCTGCATTGGAGAAGCAGTGGTTGTTGTTGATGAGTGCGTAGGATGAAAGAGAAAGCGGGTATCGAAAGCAGCTAAAGCCATAACCACCTGTCGCTGCCGCGCTGTAAGTGACTGTATTGTTCGCAATAATGTGACCCGCACCCTCAATACCAACCTGAATTCCTATTCCGCCTGTATTCGCATTTGGGCCAAACCAGATGGTGTTGTTCCTGACTGCGTTCCGGGTATTCACGTCATCGGCGACGCCTGAGCGGGGGGGCGCAGTTGCAACACTGATCCCTATCCCCCCTATTGACGTCTCAATTATGATGAGATTGTTTTCAATTACACAGTCGGGGCAGCCTGTTACTGTAAGCGCGAGGTTTCCACCATTTTTGATCGTATTGCCGGAAAATATGGCATTGCGATTATAGACCGGCGCGGTGCCACCGGTTAAGTTGTTGAATTCAATTCCCCAACACCCGCCAGTGTTTGCGGAGGGCGCAATGTCGATAACGTTGTCCTTAACAAGCAAGCCATCGACCGGCATGTGCGCTTCAATTGCCGCACCCAGGCATGTTGAGCCGTACTGTCCGCGGACATAGTTCCCAACCACCCGCATGTTATGGAGCTCCCTTGATGACGCGAAGTAGAGTGTGTGGTCAAAGACAGTGGAGCTGCCGTTCCCGTCCCAGTAGTTATAGGATACGTCGTCGTTGTCGCCTCCGCCGAGAAGGCCCATAAGTCTACTGTTAGTGATCATGTTTCCGGTGATCTTGATGTGGGTGTTCGCCGCAACAGAGGGGGCGTTACTCTCGTTATAGACCGCCATGTCGAATGCATCCATGTCGAGATTGCAAATGGTCACGTCGTGTGCGGCTTCATAGAAAAAGAAACCGCGGTTGCGGTTTCCGATTGTACCGCCGTCGCCCTTCAATTTGAGATTGAGAAGACGTATTCCACCACTACCCATGAAAGTGAAAAGCGTCGCATCGCCCGCGGCATTATTGATGATGGGTTTCGCCGTCCCCGCAAAGGTCGTGGGGGTGTATTCCCTGAGGTCGTTGCAGGCCGCTCCTGCGCCGCAGCGGTTGCTGCCGATCGACAGACCTCCTGCGGAGTCGAATGCGCCACCTTTGCACAGCGCCACCGTGTCGTTGACCGCCAGCACGCCAAAGCGAGCCACTGCGTCGCCGATGGTGCGCCGCGGCAGGAGCGGGTCGGTACCGGCGTTGGCGTTGTCCCCCGCCACGCAGTCGCCCTGGGCACCGGTGCCGCAGTCGCAGTAGTAGTAGACTGTCCCTGGGAGGTACGGTTCTGCGGCGCACGCCGCTGCCACCTCGGCAATCGACGTAGGCGTCTCGGTACCACACGCGAGATCGGCGCCCGAGCAGTCCTGATCGACGCCGTCGCCGCAGGTCTCCGCGGCGCCCGGATGGACCGCGACGAGCGCGTCGTTACAGTCGTCCCCGCCACAAAGCGCGTCGTCGTAACCGTCACTATCGCCATCGCCGCAGCTAGCGCAGGCTCCCGCTTGCCAGGTGCTCGCGCAGCAGTAGCCGTCGGCGTGCCAGGCGTCGGCGCAGCAGATGCCGTCGATGTGACGCGCGCCGCCGCAGGCGCACCCAGCGCTCGAGACCACCGCGTCACCGCAGGCCGCACACGCCTCGTCCGACCCGTTGCAGTCCTGGTCGATGCCGTCACCACAAATCTCGGCCATGCCCGGGTGGACGGCCGCGTTGGTGTCGTCACAGTCGACTTGGGTCGTGTAGCCGTCGTGATCGGTGTCCGCCAGCGGGGTCGGGTCTCCGGTATCGACAGTGCCGCCAGTGCACGAGGCGAGTAGCACGAGGCTCAGCGCTATGGGCGCCAAGAAAGTACGCTTGCTCTGGATCATCAATCTCTCCTCGTGGTTCGTTGCTGAGATCTAAGGCTCGTAGGCGCCGATCGCTGGCGGGCTCGGTCGCGTCGCCCCGGTGATGTCGAGGGCAGAGCCATGCGCAGCGCTGCCGGCGCCAATGAGTGGCGAACCGGGGCCCGGAGTGAAGTCGGTTCCCGGCGCTGTGAACAATGGGTCGGCGGTGAAGGATTCCGTGTCGAAGCCTGGTGCTGCCGCCTTCCAGGCCGCAAGGTCTCCACGCCCTGTCACCCAATCGTAGGGCGCCGCGGATTGGCAATGATTGTTGTTGATGAACGCGTAGGATGAAAGCGTGAGCGGGTAGCCAAAACAGCTGAATCCGTTGTCAATTGCCGTTGTGGCAGTATAGGTGACGGTGTTGTTGGCAACGACGTGCCCAGTACCCTGCACGCCAATTCCGATCCCATTGCCGCCCTGAATGAGCTGAGGCCCGAACCATACCGTGTTGTTGCGGATCGAGACTCGATCGCTCACATCATCTCCGGCGCGCTGGCCATCTGCGGCAAGATACATCCCATTGACTTGGTATGGAGCCGGCCAATCCTGAATGATGAGATTGTTCTCAATCACGCAGTCCGGGCATTCCCCAACAGAAAACGCATAATTCCCACCGTTCTTGACGGTGTTGTTTGAGAAGTTGGCGTGTCGTATAAACTTTGTGCCTGCCTGACCGGATGCGCTAAAGCCAATCCCATAACACCCTCCCGTTGCCGCCGCCGCGTCAATATCAACCGTGTTGTTCTCAAAACGAAAACCATCGACAGCTACGTGTCCGACAATGACGACTCCTTGGCACGAAGCACCATACTGTCCGTGTACATAGTTGCCAATTACCGCCATGGGGCTCGTGGAAGTATCGTTCGATGAGAAGTAGAGCGCATGATTGAATGTTCCGTGACTCCCGTTTCCCTCCCAGTGGTTGTAGTTGACCTGTAAATTGTCGGCTGCCCCTAAGAATCCTATGTTGCGGCTGTTCGATATTCTGCTGCCGGTCAGCTTTATGTTCCTATTGTTGCTAGCGGAGCTCTCCGTGTAAACGGCGACATCAAACCCCTCGATGTCAAGATTGCACATGGTCACGTCATGCGCACCGTAGGCCAAGAAGAGGCCTACGTTGCTACTTGTGTCATCCGCAACGTCGCCCTTTAACTTAAGGTTGAGAAGGCGGACACCTCCCACCTCGAAGAACCTGAAAAGCGACAGGTCGTTTCCCGCTGCGATATTGATGACGGGTTTCGCGCTACCAGCGAAAGTCGTTGGTGTGTATTCCCTGAGGTCGTTACATACTATGCCTGCGCCACATCTGTCGCTACCGATGGTGTGGTCACCAGCAGAGTTGAATGCACCGCCCTTGCAGAGCGCCACCGTATCATTTGCCTCGAGTGACCCGAAGCGCGCAGCCGCGTCGTCAATGCTCTGCCTCGGCAGGAGTGGATCGGTGCCGACATTGCCGTCATCACCCGGCACGCAGTCGCCGTGGGCACCGGTCCCGCAGTCGCAGTAGTAGTAGACTATCCCCGGGAGGTACGGTTCTGCGGCGCATGCCGCCGCCACCTCGGCAATCGACGCTGGAGTCTCGGTACCACACGCGAGATCGGCGCCCGAGCAGTTCTGGTCAATGCCGTCGCCACAGATCTCCGTGGCGACGGGGTGCACAGCGCTCGCGGCGTCATTGCAGTCATCGCCGCCGCACAGCGCGTCATCGTAGCCGTCGCCATCACCGTCGCCACAGCTCGCGCACGCGCCTGCTTGCCAGGTGCCGGTGCAACAGTAGCCGTCGGCGTGCCAGGCGTCGGTGCAGCAGATGCCGTCCGTGTGACGCGCCCCGCCGCAGGTGCAGCCGGAGATCGACACGACCGCATCGCCGCAGGCCGCGCACGCCTCGTCGACGCCGCTACAATCCTGGTCGACGCTGTCGCCGCACACCTCGGCCAT
>CAYHNK010000229.1:0-7973 GCA_964357695.1 uncultured Bdellovibrionales bacterium
CAAGCCGACCTCATCCGTAACTTCATTCTCATGGGTCTCGAACAAGACCTGCAGACGAGTCTCTACGAACAGTATTGGCGCCCTATGGAGGTGGATTTCGGACAAGAGGCCTACGGCACCCATTTTGACCCGTTCATGCGCCATTACCTTACTGTTAAGACAGGCGACATCCCCCGCATCGACGAAGTCTACGAGGCATTTAAGGCTCATGCTCACGCGCCCGCTACGGCGGCGGCGGTGAAGATTTGCCCGAGCTCTTGCGCATCGCCAAGGAGCTCCAAGATCGCGCCCACGAGCGCGAGACGACACCCGCCAACGTCGACGTTGCGCCCAATGCCGCGCCGGATGAAACGCCCGAGGACGACGCCGCGGCACCCTCCCCGCCGTCATCGAACGCACCGCATCGCAACCGTCGCGCACGGAGCGGCAAATCGCGCACCAGCCGGTCCGCCCCCGAGCCGGCAGCGGTACCGGACCCCACGCCCGCGGTGCTGCTCGTCAGCTCGACACCCTCAGGATTGCTCGTGGAGGTCGACGGTAAGCGCGTCGATCTCACACCGACGCGGCTCAACCTCGACCCGGGGAGCCATAGCATCGCGCTCGTCAAGGGCCCGCTGCGGTTGTTCGAGACCGATGTGCGCCTTGCCGCGGGGGCGATCCAGACCCTCGACCCTGACGTCACCGACAAGATCCCGCCTGATCCTGCGCCTGCCGCCGAGCCGACGACCCCGGAGGCCACAAGATCGGTAGCACAGACCCCGCCACCGAGACCGGTCGCACCTCCACGACCCGTCGAGATGGGCGAAGTCTACGTCGACTCCCCGAACGTCTACGGGGAGGTCTGGATTGGCGGCAAGAGCCGGGGCTATCCGCCCCTCGTCCTCAAGCAGGTCCCGGTTGGCCGCACCACCGTCGAGATCCGCGTGGATGGCATCGTGCGCCGCACCGAGACGATCGACATTGCGGCCAAAACGCGACGCACCTTGCGCTTCCGCTGACAATCCGCCAAGTGGGGGCAACATGTGGACCCCCGGCGAGCGCGACGCCTCACCCCGCACCGTCGTCTATCTCGGTCTCGGCCTCGTTACGGGTGCCACGTTGCTCTTCGAAACGACGCTGTTGCGCCTGTTGTCGATGACCCTGTGGTACCCGATCGGTTACCTGGTGCTCGCCACGGCGATGCTCGGCCTCGGTAGTGCAGCAGTCGCCTTGGCGCTCTCGCGTCGCTTGGCGGCAATTGCACCCCGGGTGCTCTTGCACCACAGCGCGCTCGGCCTCGGCTTCAGCATCGCGCTCGGGTATCCGACGTGGAATCTCTTGCCGCTCGCGCCTCTGAGCGCGGCACGCGATCCAGCCCAGCTCGTGTGGATGGCCCTGCTGGTCATCATCGTCGCGCTGCCCTTCGCGTTCGCCGGACTGTTCGTCTCGCGGTGCCTTGCCACCTGGCCGCAACACGCACCGACCTTGTACGCCGTCGATCTCGTAAGCGGCGCGTTGGGCGTGCTGCTCCTCGTTATGCTCTTGCCGCGCCTCGGCGCACCCGGACTCATCCTCGTCGCTGCGGCAATGGCCCTGGGCGCGGCCGCCACGACCGCCCCATCGTTACATCGCCGTACGCTCGTCGCCCTCACGGCGGCGTTGTACCTGTGGCTCGCACCGAGCGTCGAGCAGCTCGTGCCACCCCGAGTCACGCCCAACAAGCTCCTCGGCACACCGACGGCGCGCGACAAGGTACGAGGCACGCGCTGGAGTCTGTCGTCCGCCATCGACGTCATCGCCAACGACGCGGGCGCGCTGCTCGTCGTCGACGGCGGTAGCGCCATGAGCTTTGTGCCCCGTCTCGAACGCGGCCTCGGCCAGCCCGGGGACTATGGCCTTCGCGGCCTGCCCTTTGTCCTGCGACCGATCCACAGCACCCTCGTGCTCGGTTCAGGAGGCGGCGTCGAAGTGGCAGCCGCGCGCGCCGCGGGGGCCGAGCGCGTACTGGCGTTGGAAGTCGATCCCGTGGTCAACGAGCTCGTGCGTACACGTCTGGCACGCCAGCTCGATCATCTGTTTTCTCAGCCCGAGGTCGAGCTCGTAACCGCGGAGGCGCGTAGCTATCTGGCAGCCCACCCGGAGCGCTTCGATCTCATCATGGGCTTTCACACCATCTCCAACGCGGCCAGCGCCACGGGGGCACTCAGCCTCGCAGAGAACTACCTGCTCACCGTCGAGGCCATGGCTCTGCTGCGCGAACGCCTGACGCCCCAGGGCCTCTTGGTGCTCAGCCGCCCAGAGCAACAGGCGGGCCGCCTGCTCGCGACACTCGCCGCCGCCTGGCCCGGGCCACAGCCCTTGGCGCAATCGGTGGCTGTCCTCGCCGAGGGCCAAGCGAGCCCCGCGTTTGTCACCGCCGTGCTCGTCAGTCGTGCCGGATTCGACGCCGACGCCGTTGCGCGCCTGCGCGAGCTCGCCCCGGGGCGCCTCGCCTACCTGCCGGATGGCCGCGGCGACACGCAGGACTATTTTGCCGCAGTGCTCGCTTCGTCCAGCGACCCGGCCCGTGCGGCGGCACTCGGCGCGACGCTGCCCTACTCCCCGACGAGCCTCGAGCCGACCCGCGACGGGCGACCCTTTTTCAACTTGGCGCGCCCATGGTGCGACCTACGACCGCGGGACTTTGTCACCACCTTCGGCAGCGGTCAGGCAACGCGCGCCCGCATCGAAGACGCACCGCTCGCACAAGTGTCCATGCTCCTCGTGCTCTGCGAGACACTCTTGTTGGGGCTCGGCCTGCTCGTGCCGGCATGGCACGCGTTGGCGCGACGGGGGCTCGGGTCGAGCGCCGTGTGGCCGATCGGTGGCTTTTGCGCCGCCATCGGCGTGGCGTTCATGGTCGTCGAGGTGGTGCTGCTTCAGTCGTTCACGCGCCTCGTCGGCGAGCCCGGCTGGTCGCTCGTCACCGTGCTTGCGCCACTCTTGGTCGCCAGCGGTGCCGGCAGTCTGTATCTCGCGGGCAAGCGGAGCCTGTCCCCACGCCTTGGGGCCCTATGGGCCGCCCTGGCGGCGTTGACCACAGCCGTCGCGCTGCCACCCCTCATCGACCTGAGCGCTAGCTTTGGCTTCGCCACGCGTCTCGGTGTCGGCGCGCTCGCCACGTTCGCCCTGGGCGTGCCGCTCGGCATTCCGTTCGCCGCTGCCCTGCGACGTCTGACCCGACCCGAGCTCGTGGCGTGGGCCTGGGCGACCAACGCTGTAGCTTCGGTTGCCGGCAGCCTCGGCGCCGTGATGATCGGATCTGCCTTCGGATTTGCCACCGCCGCAACGCTTGCGGCAGGCCTCTACGTCGTGGCGGCGGTCGTGGCGCACCGTCTTGCCCCTCGCGTCGCCGTGGTGTAGAGCGTCGCCAATCGCATCCGGCCCCGCTTGGCGGCGGCCGAAGGAGTTGGGCTCCCCCATGACGCTCGATCGCCATCTGTTGACCCTGATGACCTTTGCGCCGCTCGCGGGAACCCTCGCGATCCTGCTCGTCAAAGCGGTGCGGCCGAAGGCGCCAATCGCCGTCTTTCGCGGCATCGGCATGGTCGCGACCGTCGTGCCGCTCTTGCTCGCCGTCGAGCTGTGGCGGCGCTTTGACCCCTCGGGCGGCGTGCAGTTTGTGCACCACCTCGTGTGGATCCGCGAGTTCAACATCGAGTACTTCCTCGGCGTCGACGGCATCAGCATTTCGATGGTCATCCTGACGGCGCTCATCGGCTTCGTCGCCGCCATCGCCTCGTTCGGCATCGAAAAGAAACCGGCCGGCTACTGGTCGCTCTTTCTCCTGCTCGAGACGGGCATGCTCGGGACGTTTATGGCCCTCGACATGTTCCTCTTCTACGTCTTCTGGGAGGTGATGCTCCTACCGATGTACTTCCTCATCGGCGTCTGGGGCGGGCCGCGCAAAGAGTACGCCGCCATCAAGTTCTTTCTTTACACGCTCGCCGGCTCGGTCTTGATGCTGCTCGCCATCATCGCCGTCTACTACACGAGCGCGCCCATGCCGGGCGTTACGCTACAGCTCGTCGATGGCACCGCGACGCCGCACACCTTCAATCTCTTGACCCTCGCTGCGCTCGGTCAGGCGGGGCAGTTCGCGAGCGCCGCGCCGCTGTTGGGCATGGCCTTCTCGAAGGTCATCTTCGTGGGCCTCTTTATCGGCTTTGCCATCAAGGTGCCGATGTTCCCGTTCCACACGTGGTTGCCCGACGCGCACGTCGAGGCGCCGACCCCCATCAGCGTCATCCTGGCCGGCGTGCTCTTGAAAATGGGCCCTTACGGCATGCTCCGCTTTAACTGGGCGATTCTGCCCGAAGCAACGCGCTGGGCCGCCTACGGCGTCGCCGTCTTTGGCGCCATCAACATCGTCTACGCGGCGTTCGTCTGCATGGCGCAAACGGACTTCAAAAAGCTCATCGCCTACTCGTCGGTCAGCCACATGGGTTTTGTGCTCCTCGGCATGGCGGCGGCGACGCCGCAGTCAATCAGTGGCGCCATGTTCCAAATGTGGGGCCACGGCATCGTCTCACCGATGCTCTTCCTCATCGTCGGCGTCATCTACGATCGCGCCCACTCGCGCGACATCGAGGGCTTTGGCGGGCTCGCGAGCTTCATGCCCGAGTACTCGGGCCTCACCGGTCTCGCGTTCTTCGCGAGTCTCGGCCTTCCTGGCCTCATCGGCTTTGTCGGTGAAGTGCTGGTCTTTGTCGGCGCATGGGGCGCTCCGGCAGCCGTCGGCACGGGCTTTCGTGTGCTCGTCGCCATCAGCGCGCTCTCCGTGATCATCACCGCGGCGTATTACCTGTGGACCATGCAGCGCATGTTTCTCGGGCGCTTCAACGACAAGTGGAGCCACCTCACGCCAGACCTCAATTGGCGCGAACGGCTGACGCTCTATCCCCTCGGGATCATGACGGTGGTCTTTGGTGTCTTCCCGCTGCCCATCCTCGAGCTCATCAATCCCGCGCTGCACCATCTTGCGCGCATCGTCACCACCATCGGTGCGTAGCCCACGAGGTCCGTCGTGACGAGCTTTCAACCGCAAGATCTGTGGCTGTTTGTCCCCGAGCTCACCCTCGTGGGCGGCGTAGTCGCCATCTTCCTCGGCGAGATCCTGATGCGTGATGCCCGCAGGAAGCGGGGCTACATGACGCTGCTCGCGCTCTTGACGCTCGTGCTCGCGGGCGCAGCAGCGCTCGCCATGTGGCACGAGGTGCCCACCGAGACGTTCGTCGGACAGCTGGCCATCGATCCTATTGCGACGTTCTTCAAGCTGCTCTTCGTGGTCAACGGCATCGACGCCGACAACACGGCGCTCTTGTCCAAGCAGCACGCCGAGCCGAGGATGGGCGAGTAATACGCCATGCTGCTGTCGATCACCTTCGGCATGTTTCTCATGGCCAGCGCGAGCGATCTCTTGAGCGTCTATCTCGGCATCGAGATGGTGTCGATCGTGAGCTTCGCGCTCGCTGGCTACCGCCTGCGCGATCGCCGATCCTCAGAGGCGGCGCTCAAATACGTCATCTTCGGCGGCGCCGCGAGCGGCATCATGCTCTTTGGCATCTCGCTCATCTATGGCCTTTTTGGCACGACGCATCTCGGGAGCATTCACCGCGCGCTCGTCGCCTGGCACGCGAGCGGCACCGCCGCCGTCGGTACCATGCTGCCGTTGACGCTGATCGTGGGACTCGTGTTTCTCCTCGCCGGGGTCGGCTTCAAGATCGCGGTCGTGCCGTTCCACATGTGGTCGCCCGACGTGTACGAAGGCTCTCCCACGCCGTTTTCCGGCTTTTTGTCCGTCGGCCCCAAAGCGGCAGGCTTTGCGCTGCTCATCCGCTTGCTCGTCACCTTGCTGGTGCCCGCCACCACGGGTGGCGACCCAGCAACGCACGGCTTTGCCACCGACGCGCACGGCGTCATGCCGCTCATCATCGACGTGCCGCTCGCAGCCGTGCTCGGCATCATCGCCGCAGTCACCATGACTCTCGGCAATCTCGCGGCCATTCCACAGAACAACGTCAAGCGCCTGCTCGCGTACTCGTCAATCGCCCACGCCGGGTATCTATTGATGGGCGTGCTCGTGCTCTCGAGCGCGGCGCTGCATGCCGTGATGCTCTACCTCGTCTTCTACTATCTGATGAACATAGGCGCCTTCACCGTGGTGCAGGCGGTACGGGATCGTACCGGCGGCGAGCTCCTACACGATTTTCGTGGCCTCGGTGCCCGCGAGCCGCTGCTCGCTGCAGCGATGACGGTCTTTCTGCTCTCGCTCACCGGCATTCCGCCGCTTGCCGGGTTCATCGGCAAGTTCTACCTTTTTGCCTCGGTGCTCGAGCACGGCGGTTTCTGGTATCTCGCGTTGGCGCTCATCGCCGTCGCCAACAGCGCCGTGTCGCTCTTCTATTACATGCGCATCGTCAAGGCGATGTACCTGACCACCACCGAAGCCGAGGCGCCGCTCGGGGTCCATCGCGGCTACCTCTGGCTCACCGCGGGATTGGCCTTGCCGACACTCGTGCTCGGGCTCTACTGGGCCCCGCTCAGCGAGGCCATCCGGACCTCGGTGAGCTTCTATCGCTCGCCGCCGCCGGTGGAGCTGCGCGTCGACGCGGCCCCGGCACCCGCGCCGCTATCGGTCCTGACGCGCGTGGCGCCGTGAGCTACCTGCCGCTGCGCGTCGTCTCGGGCCAAGCAGTCACCGGTCCGGTGGTCATCGCCATCATGGACGGCGTTGGCCTGGGGCGCCGCGATGAGGGTGACGCCGTATTTCGCGCCCGCACGCCCAACCTCGATCGCTACGCCTGCGAAGCACTGGCGATGCAGCTCGCTGCCCACGGCTTGGCCGTCGGTATGCCGAGCGACGACGACATGGGCAACAGTGAAGTGGGTCACAATGCGCTCGGCGCTGGCCGCGTCTTTGCTCAGGGAGCCAAGCTCGTTGCGCAAGCCCTCGACAGCGGCCGTCTTTACGACGGCGACGTCTGGCGCGCGCTCGTCGCACGCTGCCAAAAAAAAGAGAGCGCCCTGCACTTTGTCGGCCTGCTCTCCGACGGCAACGTGCACAGCCACATCGATCACCTCTTGGCGATGATCCGCCGTGCGGATTCCGAAGGCGTGCGGCGGGTGTACGTGCACGCGCTACTGGACGGCCGCGATGTGCCCAAAACCAGCGCGCTCCTCTACGTTGAGCGTCTGGAGGCGTTGCTCACCGACATCGGTCGCAACCCTGATCGCCGCTATCGCATCGCGTCCGGTGGCGGTCGCATGATCACCACCATGGATCGCTACGAGGCGGACTGGCGCATCGTCGAGCGCGGCTGGAATGCGCACGTGCATGGCGCCGCCCGCGCCTTCGCGTCCACGCGCGAGGCCATCGAGACCTTTCGTCGCGAGACGCAAGGGATCAACGATCAAGATCTGCCGCCGTTCACAATCACCGAGAACGGTGTGCCGGTCGGTCGCCTGCGCGATGGCGACGCGGTCATCGCCTTCAATTTCCGTGGCGATCGCATGCTCGAGCTCGTGCGTGCCTTCGAAGACGAAACGTTCGACAAGTTCCCGCGTGGCGCCGTACCGGAGGTTCTTTTTGCCGGTATGACCCTGTACGACGGAGACACGCATCGCCCCCGCCGCTACCTCGTCGCCCCACCCGAGATCCGCGGCACCCTGGGAGAGCTCTTGTGTCGCGCGGGCGTGACGCAGCTCGCCTGCTCTGAGACGCAGAAGTTCGGCCACGTGACGTATTTTTGGAACGGCAACCGCAGCGGTGCGTTTGACGCCCGACTCGAGCGCTACGTCGAGGTGCCGTCGCACGAGCCGCCTTTTGACGAACGCCCCGAGATGCGTGCCCCCGAGATCACGGATGTCGTGCTCGCAGCCATCGCCAGCGGCAGTGAGCGCCTTCTGCGCCTCAACTACGCCAATGGCGACATGGTCGGACACACCGGCAATTT
>CAYHNK010000230.1:0-7956 GCA_964357695.1 uncultured Bdellovibrionales bacterium
GCGCCTTGATGGGATCGTTGGCGGTGTTGAAGTAGTACTCGCCCACCATGAACCAGGCGTTGGCCACCCAGGGGGAGTCCGGATACTCCTTGATGACACGCTGAAAGTACGAGGCGCCTTCCTTCGCACGATTGACTTCAGAGAGCGCCTTGCCGAGATAGAAGAGCACCTTGGCGTAGTCGCTGTAGTCCGCGCAATCGTCGGCGATCTTCTGGTAGTGCGCGATGGTGCGCGTCTGGAGATCGCCCATATCCTTTTGGCTGCGCTCGCGCTGCTTTTGCGACAATGCGGAATCGTTGCTCTTGAAAAAGGCGCGCTTGGATTTTTCCCAATAGAGATCGGCGACGCGAAAGCGCACCGGTGCCGAGCTCTCGCACTCGCTCTCGTAATCGAGCAGCTGATGGGCGAGCTGGATTTCCTCATCCAGCTTGTCGTCCATCATGACCTCCATCTGCTTCTCACCCAGGTTGACGTCCTCGATGCTGAGCGTCGGGCCCTTCGGCGTCGCTTGCAGAGGCTTGAGGTCTTTCGTCTTAGAGATGTCCTCGGCGGGGCCGTATTCCTTACGCGGCGTCAGCTCGCCCTCGCGCTGGATCTCGCGCTCGGCGACTGCCTCTCGCTTTTTCCCATGACGGGCGCGCTTCTTGGTCGGCTTGCGCTTCTTTTTCGCCGCGGCCACCGAAGCAACGAGTGGCGGCGCCAGCGTCACCGTGCCGAACGCCAACACCGCACCGAGCGTCAGCCGTCTGAGGAATCCACCTGTCAAGCCCGTCACCGCTACCCTCCCCGTGTGGTCAGACCGCTAGCCCAACCCGCTCCTGGCGTCGCCCAAGCCACGCCTAGCGCGCCGCGAGTGGCCGGCACATGCTGAAGTCGAGCTCGTACGTGCCGAGCTCGTCGCGCCAGTACTCACCCTCGTAGGGCCAGTAGAGATGCTCGTCGTCAACCACCGTGCGCGCTTGCGCGGGGATCACTTCATCACCCTGCCCACCGCTGAGGCGACGCTCGAGCACCTCACGCTCCGAACGAGCGACCTCGATCTTGATACGCAGCGCCTGTGCCAACAGCGATCGAAGCTCATAGAGCTCACGCTCGAATTTCTTGCGGGTGGTCTCGCCAGCATCGCGAATACGGGTGGCGAGCTGTTCGCGCAGCTGTCCGCCCATTTCCTGTGTCAACCGCGACTGCTTGATGGCGTCCGGCATCGTCCCCAGGAGGTCGATCTCTTCCTTGGTCTGCTCGACCACGCTGCGCACCCGGCGGATCTCGGGATCCGCGAGCGCGACGCTCACCACGCGGGCGGTGACGTCATCACCCTGGTCGTCCTCGGCCAACGCCTCGAGCTCCTCGATGCGGTCGTAGAGGCGCTCGGGAGTCTCTTTGGACGACGCCAGCTTCTCGATTTCAGTCATGACGCGCGTAAATCGTCCAATGAAGTCGTCGACGATGCCGCGCGTCTCGGCGTAGCGACACGCCTCAAAGTAAATGATCGCCTTGACGAGCTGCGACTCGGGGAAATACTCGCGCTCAAAGAAAGGTGAATGCAGCGTCAGCAAATTCCCGAGCGCCTTGTCGAAGTCGCCACGGCGGTAGTATGCCCAGCTCGCCTCAAACAGCGCGGTGAGCCAGTTCTCCGAATCGCGATCGATGAGATCGTAGTAGTAGACGCTGCGATTGAACTGCTTGTGCCCGTAGTGAATGCGGGCCAGGCTCAAGAACGCTTGCTCGCGCAGCTTCGGATCGAGCTTGGCGCCCTCGCGCGGATTGAGCACGCGCACAACCTCTTGAAAGGCATTGACCGAGTCCTGGTCGGACTGGTCGAGGTATTGCAGCAGGCCTTCGAGATACTTGGCCTTGGCGTAGAACGGGCTGTCCTTCTCGACTTCCCCGATGAGGTCGAGACCTTGGCGGATCGCTTCTTTGGCATTGGTCGGTGCATCCTCACGCACCGGACCGAGCGGCTGCGCGGCCAAATCGGGACTCGGGGCCGCACCTGCGCCAAAGTCGAAGCCGCCCCCGGCATCGCCACTACCACCACCGCCGCCGCCGAAGTCGAAGCCTCCGCCACTGTCACTGCCGCCGCCGCCACTGCCGCCGCCGCCGCCGAAGTCGAAGCCGGCGCCACTGTCGCCGCCACCGCCGCCGCCACCGAAATCAAAGCCGGCGTCACCACCCATGGCCGAAAAATCGAGACCGCCACCGGTTTCCACTGCCTCGGCCACGGAGCCGAAGTCGAAGGTTGCCGACTTCGACTTCTTCGAGCGCGCCAGCTGATCGGCCTCGAGGCGTGCCACTTCGAACCGCCCGGCCTGAATGAACAAGTACTTGGCGAGCAAGTAGCGGTACTCGTTGCGGTAGGCTTTGGGCCACGTGACATTGCGAAAGCGCGCCAGCTCGGCGAGCACGGGAGTATCGTCGGCCATCTTGCGGCTGACAAAAAAGAGCCACTCGACAGCCTTGCGATAGCGCCGATGGGATGGGCCTTGATCGAGAATCGCCTGGAAACGCGGTAGCGCCGCGTCATAGAAGCCGAGCTTGTAGAGCGCTTTCGCGAGCTGGTACTGCGACTCTTGCAGGAACTCGGCGAATTTTGGGTCGTCGAGAAAGTAGCGAAACTCGCCAGCCGCCTCGGCGTACGATTCGCTCGACATCATGCCCATCGCCGCTTCGAAACGATCGTGCTCGGGCGAGCTGACATTCACCGTGCCCAAGTCGAACTGCACCAGATCGGAGCCAAAATCGAACTCGCCACCACCCTCACCCGAAGCCTCGGCGCCACCACCGAAGTCAAATCCACCCCCGGCCTTGCGCACCGGCCCCGAGGGCTTTTTCTCCTGGGACTCCTCGGTGCTCTGCTGCAACAGCTCTTGGCGCGCCGTATCCGTATCCGTGCTGACATTGCTCAGATCCAGCACCGCCGGCGCTTCTGTGGAGGCGGGCTCGGTCGCGCCTTGCTTGCTGGGTCCCGCGCCGACCGTGCCTTCGGTCACGTCCTCAGCGGCCGCCTCGGTGCCCTTCTTGCCGCGGGCCTTCGCACGGCCCTTCTTCGCCTTGCCACGCTGCTTCTTCTTGCCCTTACCACGGGCTGCGAGCACGCTCGCCCCGGCAGCGCGCACCGCCGCAAAATCGGCGCCGACGCCAGCGAGCGCGTCGGGGAGCGCCAACGCGAGCGCGCCGCACAAAACGACGGAGAGGTACGCGGCGAGCCATCCACCCGTGCGCACCATCCGCGATCGATCGGGCTGTTTGGAAGAGAGCTGAACCATGTGTCGCATCCGTCGCCCCGCGCTCACGGTGCCACTCGTTCGAACGTGGACGGCACGTAGAAGCATAGCGCGACGCTGGCCGAGAGCAAGCTCTGCAAGCGCTCCTTCGGATCCGCGTCCGGATTGCGCGCCATCTTGAAGATCTCGTCGCGCACCTCGATGCGCAGCGCCGCCCAGCTGTTCAGAAAGTAGCGCTGCCCGACCGCCACATTTCCCGCCATCGTCGTGCTCGCTGTGGCACTTGGCGCGATGATGCCACCACCCACTGCCACATAGGTGTCAAAATGCAGCACCCCTTCGGCGAGCAGGCTGAGCTTGCCGTAGATCGGCGCCCAGGCGAGCTCCATGCGAGCACCATACGCAGGCCGATTGTATTCGGGTCGCCCGGGGTGCGGCCCGCCTACAACGGGAGTCCGTCGATTGAAGGCCAAGTAGTAGTCGCCCGCCACGCCAATCGAGAGCGACTCGAGCACGTGGTAGCTCACACCGAGTGAGCCGAGTGTCTGGTTGTAGAAGGCGTCGTCGAGCGACATACCGATTGCAGGGTAGAGCTCCACGCGGCCCCGCTTGACAAAAACGCTGGCACTCACCGCGGGAATGCGCTCGGCCAGCGAGCGGCCGACCGGTTCTTCCTCGCTGGCCACGACCTCCTCCTCGCCGCCTGCCTCTTCATCGGCCGCTGCGGCAACACCCGGTACGAGCGCCACCAGCCACCACGCTGCCCCAAGAATTCTGCATGCCCTGTTCATCGGATCCGGTACTCGAATGAAGGGGGAACGAACAAGCTCACGCCCACAAAGAACATCAGATAGCTCTGAATGTCCGAGCGCGCGAGACCGTTGACCTCTTGCGTGTCGACAAACAGATGATCGCGAACCTCGACACGCAAGGCCATCCAGTCGTTGATCATCACGCGCTCACCGATTCCTGCGTTGGCCATCCACGGCCAACGTCCATCCGGCACGGACGCCGCTCCCACCCCAGCCGTGCCGTAGATTTCAAAGTGCGCGATGCTACTGCCAAGCAAGCTCGCCTTGCCGTAGATCGGCACCCAATACATGTCGAGATGCGTGAACATCTGCGGCGGCTCGAACACAGCAGGTACCGCGGTCATCGCCTCACGAATGACATCCGTGTTTCCGGTGCTGACGTGCGCCACCATGTAATCGACACCCACCCCCAGACCCAACGCATCATGCAGGTAGTAGATGAGCGACGCGTTGCCAGCATAGTGGTGGTAGTAAGCGTCGTTGAGGCTGAGTGCCGGCGCGAGCGAGAGCTCCACGCGTCCACGCTTGAGCACGGGCTTGCGCGGCACTGCTTTGACGCGATCGAGCGACTGCGCAGCCGGTACGCTGCGCGCTTCACGCGCCTCGGCCGTTGCCTTTGCTTCGGTGCCAGGTGCCTGCGCACGGATTTCCTCGGCCCCGGCCGTCGTGACTGGAGCGGCAGCTTGCCCCGCAGGCGCAGCGGCAGGCGCTGGGGCAGCACCGAGATCATCGAGCAGATCGGCATCTTCTCCTGCGCCACGAGCCGACCCTGCCGGCAAGAGCAGCACGAGCGCGAAAAGGAATGAGATGCGAGCGACGATCAGCAGTTGTCTCACGGCGGCTCCAGAATTCGGCGACCACGCCAGCAAGAAGCTATCGGGGCTCCGGTGCGGTGTCAATCTCTCGCCTCGTCAACTCGGCGCGGCCGTGGCGCGACACTTGCTGCGGTCGTTGCGCGCGTGCTACTGCAAGAGACCGTGACCCCTCGCATGGTGCCCGCCCTTTGGCTTTGTGGTGTTCTCGCAGTCTCGGCGACCCTGGGCTCGGCCTGCGCTTCTGACGACATCGGTGCCCCGTGCCCGCAGCTGCTTGACGGCAACGATGCAGCCAACGTCGACGGCTCGCGCATCGAAACTCCGGAAGTCGTGGCACAGGACGTCTCGTTCCCCTGCGAGGAGTTCATCTGCATCGCGAGCGGCGGCACGAGCGGCTATTGTTCTAAGAAGTGTCGCAGCAACGGCGGCTGTCCCGATGGCTTCGAGTGTCGTCTCGTTCAGGCGGTCGGGCCGTTTGCGAATCAGAAGCTGTGTGCATGGAAGCCCTGTGAGACGCGCAGCGATTGCGGTAGCATCCGTAAGTCGTTTTGCTGTGCACCGGTAATCGACAACAACGAGGAGACTCGGCTGTGCTCGTTCTCCAACGATGGCAAATGTCCTCCTTAGGCGGCCTCGGCACGCGACGGCCCGTGCGCGCGACGGCGCTTTTCGCCCTCACCGCCAGCCTTCTCTGTACCGGCTGTCAATCCAACGACCTCGGTCGTCCGTGCGGCGATGACGCGCCGCCGATCCCCGCGCAGGCGGTCGATGGGGAAGAGCCGGTCATCGAGGTCGTGCGCCTCCAGCGCGACAGTGCCTGCGAGACGTTCCAGTGTCTGACGCATCGGGGCCTGGCGCCCTACTGCACGCGCGAATGTGAAAAAAAGAGTGACTGCCCGGTGGGCTTCGTCTGCGAGCAAGTCCAAGAGCAAGGACCGCTCGCCCTCAAGAAGTACTGTGTCTTTGAGCGCGCGTGCGGCCGCAACATCGACTGCGGCGATCTCGGCAACATTCGCTGCGCCAAGCTCGGCTGCCTCGATGCCTGCTCCCTGCAACCGGTTGGCTGCGAGTTTCATGCGCTGCACTGCGAAGAGCGCAGCGATCTTGGCTGCGAGTGCCTCCCGGACCAGCTCGGTAACCCGCGCGACACCTGTGACGATGTCGACCTCGTGTGCACGCCGGCCTCGCTCGGTACAACGCTGCCAACTGGATCAGTGGCGCAGCTCAACGTCTGCGTGCCCGTCGACGAATGAGGGCCCACATGCTCTCGGGGGTTGCCTCGCTCGTGCTCGTCGCCGCGTGCAGCGCCGACACCTCATCTCTTCCCGCGCCCAGCGCGCCAGCGACTGTGACTTTTGGCGTCTCCGACACGGTGTCGGTGGACGTGCTCGTCGAGGTGGCCGACGATCCGCGAGAACGCGAGACGGGTCTGATGTACCGCGAGTCGCTCGATCCCTACCGCGGCATGGTGTTCGTCTTCCCCACCGAGCAGGTGCACAGCTTCTGGATGAAGAATACTTACATCCCCCTCGACATGATCTTCATCAACCGGGAGCTGCAAGTCGTCGGTGTCGTCGCCAATGCGGAGCCGCTCACACTCGATCCACGTTCGGTGGGAGCACCCTCGACGTATGTCGTCGAGGTCAACGCGGGATTCGCCGCGCAGCACGGGATCGTCGCCGAAGCACGCGTCAGCTTGTCGGGCGTGCCGACCTCGGTTCCCTACTGACGCGCGCCGCGCACGGGCTTTTGTACGAGCTTCTCGTACAGATGCGCGCCGAGTGACTCGACCATCATCTGCTCGACCTCGAGCTCGAAGGCATCGCGCTGCTCATCGGTGTCAAAGAAGAAGCGAATGCCCATGCCCATCTCTTCGACTTCTGGCTGCTGTCGCTCTTCGACGCGGTTGGTCCACACCACTGCGCCGTGCAGCTCGAAGGGGGTTGCGCGCTTGGGCACGGTGAGGCGAAAAATGAACTCGGTGCCCACCGGCAAGGGACGCTCGGTCTTGATGAACGTGCCTCCCTTGGAGATGTTTTTGGTGTAGTCGGCAAAGAAGGTGTTCATCTTCTTATACTCGACCTTCAGCTCAATGGGTGCGCGCGGCTGATTGCGCTGCTCGCGAGGCGGTGTCACGACGCCTAGGATAGGCCGATGGTGGAAACCACGTCAATTTCTCATTGCCAGACATTTGCACGACTGCGATCGCTCTTCGATCGCCGGCATCGTCTGCCGCGCAGCTTCTGGGTCGCCGCGGGCCTTCAGGCGCTGCTGGGCGGCGTGTTGTGCTTTGTGCCTCTGGCTAACCTCTTGGGCTACGAGCTCTCGCTCGCTGTGGGACTTCTCGGCGCAGTGACCTCGCTCACCATCGGCCTTGGTGCCGCCCGTGAAGACGTCAGCGGTCTCGTCGCGGTCCGCCGCACGTTGACGCGCGCCCTGCTCCACCTCGTCGCACCCCTCGCGCTCGTGAGTGCCAACGCCTTACGGGTGCGCAACTGCGACTACCTCGAAGGGCTCGCCTTCTTCTTTGTTCTGCCCGTCGTGGGCGCGCTCTACGGCGCGGCGCTCGGACTCGTTGTCGGCCGTCTGTTGCCGCGCCAGCGGGCCGTGCGTGCCCTGAGCGCGCTCGTCATCGCGACAGGTCACATCACCCGTACGCTTTGGGCCCTGTACACCGAGCCTCCGATTTTCGCCTACGACCATCTGTGGGGACATTTTTCGGGCAGTCTCTACGACGAGGTCATCCGCATCGATGCCACCATGATCGCGTGGCGCCTCGGGACGCTGCTGCGCGTCGTGGCCGCCGTCCTGGGCGTGCTGGCACTCGAGCGCGTCGCGCTGCGCCGGTCTCGGTGGCTCGTCGGCGCACTGCTCGTCGTGCTGCCACTTGGCTACGACACCTTGGCGGGACAGCGCCTGGGATTTCGCGCCACGCGCGCTCAGATCGAACAGGTGCTGTCCACGACGATTGAGCGACCCGGTCTCATTGTGCACCTCTCACCCCACACCGATCGCGAGCGCGCGCTCGAGATCCTGGATGCGCACGCCTTTCGCTTGCAGGATCTCAGCATTCGTTTGAACGTGCAGCTCAAGGGCCCGGTGCAC
>CAYHNK010000231.1:0-7940 GCA_964357695.1 uncultured Bdellovibrionales bacterium
CGAGCAACGGCGGCTGCGACTTGCTCACGACGTGCACCAACACGGCGGGCTCACGTACGTGCAGCGCTTGCCCGAGCGGCTACACGGGCACGGGTGCGACGGCCTGCACGGACATCGACGAGTGTCAGTCGAGCAACGGCGGCTGCGACTTGCTCACGACGTGCACCAACACGGCGGGCTCACGCACCTGCGGTGCGTGCCCTGGAGGCTATAGCGGCGACGGGTATAGCGGTTGTGTGGTGGTGAGCAGCGGCGCCGGCGCCTGCGACATGAGCGCGTACGCCAGCCAGTGCACGAACTACGTCGGCTGGGCGTACGATGCGGCGACCGTTGCGAACAACTGCACCGCGACCGGCGGGACATCGCTAACGCAGTGCCCGACGACCAACGCCGTCGGTACGTGCACGCTCGCATCGGCAGGGGTCGAGTATCGCCTCGACATCGTGTACTACAGCACGGGGCCCATTCCATTCGCCGCGGCGACGGTGCAGGCGTCGTGCGTCGCGGCCGGTGGGACGTTCACGCCGTAGGGTGGGGCGTCACATCAAGCGCTCGCATGGCGCGGGGTAGTGTTGCCAACGGCGCCCGTCGGTGGCTTCGGACACGGCGGTGGGGTGGCGAGCCGCAGGGGAGCTCGAGTACGGGGTAGGGGCCCGCGGAGCATATGCGCTCCAATGTGGGTCCTCGCCCCAACCGTCCTGACGTCGCGGCGCTGGTGTGAGAAATCTAGGGTCCACGGAGGACCCGGATGATCTCAACCACAGCCCTTTGGCAATCGACACGTGAACAACTGCGCGCCGACACCGGGGCCACCGCCCTCCAGATCTGGGACCTCGGCGGCAGCGTCGGTGGCGTCGCCGCCTTCAACAACTACATCAACGCGCAGGGTTGGCTCGTCGATTCAGCGAGCACCTGCACCGGCAGCGCGCCCGACGCGCGCGCGGTGGAGCTCCTGCTCGGGCCCGGCGCCGCCGCCGCGAGCGCGGACCGCCTCGACCTGTTCAACAACCTCGTCGACTCGGGTGGCCGCGCGTGCCGTCGTTACGGTGTCTGGGAGGTCCAGCCCTCCGTCCCGGCCGACCTCTTCGTTACCATCGACTTCGCCTACAACGCCTTCGTGCAGGCAGACACGGAGCGCGACGCGACGCCGGCCGGTTATCACGCGATCGCCTACCTCGAGTCGGACAACCAGGCCTTCTGCGATGCCGCCGCCAGCGACGTCGTCGGCACCGACTGCTTTGTCGGCGCCGTGTTCCCGACCACGAGCACCTACTACCTCGGCAACCTCGAGGTCGATCCCGATTTCGCCGGCAGCGAACTCCTGATCTCCGAGATCCCAGGCTTATTGCCTGCGTCCGACTTCCGCGTCGGCACGGCCGCCAGCACGGGCCCGCTGCATTACGCCGACCGCCAGACCGTGCTCCCGCTCCCGTACGCGCCGTTGAACACGGACTTCGAGGACGAAGCGCGCGCGTCGGCGATCGTCTGCGACATCGGCCACGATGAGAACACCAACTAACCAGGATCGCGCTGAGCGTGATCCTGGTTAGCGCACAGCGCCATGACCATGCTCGGCACGTCCCTCCCCGGGTACGACTGCAACGCCGCCATCTTGCGCGAGCGGTGCCCGTGAAGTCGAGCGACCCGTGTACGCTGGCTCGGGCTTGCCGGGATACCAGCTCGCGCGGCAGTACTCCGCGCGCGCCGCGATGCCGTCGTTGTCGCCCATGTTGACGTCGCCGTGGATGGCCCGCTCGAGATCCGTGGGCGACATGTCGAGCGCGTAGAACAGCTCGTCCATGTACTTGGCGCCGCGCTCGCCGCGTGACTCCGCCAAGCGGGCGGCGGGCAACATGGCGCGCAAGAGATCGATCATCTCCCCGTAGCGGCTGGCGGGCAACGCCATGCCGCGCTCTGGCCCCGGAGCCTTCGCGAGGGTCTGCAGATTGCGCAGGCGAGCGATGCCGTAGGCAATTTCCGAGACGGTCAGGTAGCCGTCGGGCAGCTCTTGGCGTTGTCGTGGGCCGCGGTCGCCATCGACCGCGTAGTTGTAGGCCACTCTGCGTACCTGTGCGAGATCCACCATGACGCTTCTCCTCGCGGCGTAGCCCACCCCCTGGGTGGGCGCCGCGAGCCCTTGTCGGCAGATCCGGCGCGGCGTTTCGTCAAAAAATAGTCGGGTGTGTTGCCGCGTTTCCACTTGATGTTGCAGCCCATGCTGGGCGTCTGCCGGGCCGGTGGTGGCTTGCCGCGCAAGAGACCCTCGATGGCGTCGCGCAGGTCGCTGCCGGTCGGCGGCACGTTGCCGCCAGGGCGGCTGTCGTGGAGCTGGCCGCGGTAGTAGAGGCGGCGCTCCCCATCGAAGAGGTACGGAAAGATGTACCCGGCGGCGCGCGCTTCCGCCGCCATGTGTGCGGGCGCGTCCTCCGGGTGCGAGACGATGTCGTTGGCGTTGATACCGACCGCGGCGATGCGGTCGCGACCAGGGGATCCTCCGGGTGGCGTTACGGGGCGGTGAGGGCGAATATGCCGAGCGTCTCGATGCGGTCGCGCAGGCAGAGCGCGCTTTGGCGACCGTCGTGTGCGGCGACGAGCGCGGCATCGAAGGCGTCGCCACGCAGCGCGTCGGCGCGCGCGAGCAGCGTATCGGCGTTGGCAAGGCTGGTCTCGCCGACAAGCAGAAGGGCCGCATTCTTGACGTCGCCCGCGGTGCTCACGAGTTGCGTCTGGCAGCTCATGAGCTCAGCGTACGCGTTGTCCTGACCGAGGCTCGTGCCGACGCTTTCGGCGAGGGTGATGACGCGCGTCATGATCTCGGCCACGTAGCCGTAGTCGCCGCCTGCGCCCGTGTAGACGCCCACGCCGGTGTGGTCAGCGCTGGCCCACTGGACATCGCCATTGCCCGTGAGATCGAACGCGTCGCCGGCGTCTCCTGGTGCGTTGTCCGGCCCGGCGACCGCGTTGTGAACATGCTCTGCGTGTCCTCGCGCGCCCGCGACGTTGCCGCCGAGCGCATCCGAGCGCGCGAAGGCGGCGTGATCGCGTGTGGCGCCGAGCAGTGAGAGCAGGCTCGACACGAGCGGCGCGAGCTCCAGCTCGGCGGCGGCGACCGTGGCCGCGGGACCCCCTTCGTAGAGCGTCCAGCCGCTCGAGCGCACCAGGGGCCCGGCGCTGTCCGTCGACTCGAGGGTGACGCGCAGACGCAGGCCGTCGACGCTCCACCACGAGACGCCGGGCGTGGGCGTGACGACGGTGGTGCCCGGGTCGTCGAGCTGCATTTGCCATACGGGCGCCGCCGTGGGCACGATCGCCCATAGGTGTAAGGTGCCGGGCCAAGCTTGTGTACCGGCCGCCCACTGGAGCGTGATCGCCTGGCCGGGTGTCTCGTCCACTTGCGTGCTGAAGCTGGCCGCGATGAAATCGTCGGCGCCGGTTGGTGTGCCGATGAGCGAGACCGACTTCTTGGTCACCTCCCCGCGACGAAGCGCTGCGAGAACGCTGCCGAGTCCCACGGGCGAGGCCGAGCGCGAAGGGAGGGCCTGGACGTACACGCGGACGTCGAGGCGCTGGGCATCGTCGAATGCAGTGTCGCGCTCGAGCACGAGAGACACCTGCTGTCGCCCGGCCGCGTAAGGCACATACACCTCGCTGGTTTCGGTGAGTGCACCGCCATCCGGATGGCGTAGCTCCACCACATAGCCGCCTCCTGGCGTGGCGATGGCGCCATCGATGTCGAGCAGCAATGCGGCGGCATAGTCGCTGCCGCCACAGCTTGCCAGTGACAAGCACACGCAAGACCACCACCCACGATAGTGCATCGCCATCATCGGGCATCCAGCGTGTAGGTGCCGAGCGCGGCATCGGGCGGCTGCGCCGGTCGTGCCAGCCACCAGAGCGCCGCGCTGCCGGCGGCCACGGTCGCGACCCCACCCCACAGCCAGCCGTTCTTGTACCACGGCGTCGGCCGTGCGAGCTCGGGCACGGGCTCACCGAGCAGGCGATAGGTGATCTGGCGAACCGCTTCGGGAAATTGCTCGCGTGCCGACGGCAACGGCTCACTCAGGTGATTCGTGAGGCGTGCGGTGCGGGTGTCCATGAGCTTGAGTGTCAGCACCGTGTCGGTGCCGAGCGCCGCCAGCTTGCCGGCGACGAGGAAGCGCGCCCCGACCGCGCCGCCAATCTCCGCCATGCAGCTGTCGTCGGGACAGTCGAGCAGCTGCCGCTGACGCTCGAGGTCGAGCAGCGATGCCACGTCTGCCATCGCCATCACCTCATGGCGGCCGAGGGCATGCAGGCGAGTGACGAACATCTCTTCGAGAGCCTTCGCAAGCTCCGCGTCCACGCCGAGCGCCGTGGAGAAATCGAGCACGAGGAGGCGCGGTGCTTCGGACGTGCTGGGCGCGTCCTCGGCAGCGTGTGCCCCGATGGGCAGGAGCAACAGCAGCGCGCCGGCGCACGAGCTCACTGTGATATGTCGGCCGTCGAGCGGCTGACGGGCTGATCGTCTGTCCATGGGTCTCCCTCCCCTGGGATTCGTCCACGCAGCATAATCATCTCACGGCTCATGTGAAAGCCCCACGGACGGCGCCTCGGCGCGTTGCGTGAGCACCCCGCCAACCAGGCGGACGATCGCGTTGACCGGCGGGCGTGTCACCGCGTATACCCCCACAGCCGTGCGCATCGTCTCCTGGAACGTCAACGGACTGCGGGCCTGCATCACGAAGGGCTTTATGACCTGGCTCGATGGCTCGGGGGCCGATGTCGTCGGCGTCCAGGAAGTCCGCGCCCCTGCCGATGCGCTCCCCGAGCACGTGCGCGCACCTCGCGGGTGGCACACGCACTTCGTCGCGGCCGCCCGTCCCGGCTACAGCGGCGTCGGGCTCTTCTCGCGTGTCGCGCCCGACACACTGACCACGGCGCTCGGGGTGGAGGAGCTCGACGTCGAGGGTCGCGTGCAGCTCGCCCGCTTCGGGCGGCTCCTCGTCGCCAACGTCTACTTTCCGAACGGCAGCGGCAAGGAGCGCGACAACAGCCGCATCCCGTACAAGCTCGCCTTCTACCGCGTGCTGTTCGAGCTTTTGGAGGACGAGCGGGCCGCCGGCGGCCGCATCCTCGTCATCGGCGATTTCAACACCGCGCACCGCGAGATCGACATCGCCCGGCCCAAGCAGAACGCGACGACGAGCGGTTTCACCGCCAAGGAGCGCGACGATCTCGATCGCTGGCTGCGTCGCGGCTGGATCGACACCTTGCGTCACTTCGATCCGCGCCCCGGCCTGTACACCTGGTGGAGCAACCGCCCCGGTGTGCGTCAGCGCAATGTCGGTTGGCGCATCGACTACGTGCTCGCCTCGCCGGGGGCCATGCCGTTCGTGAAGCGTGCCTTCATCGACAGCCACGTCATGGGCTCCGATCATTGTCCGGCGGGCGTCGAGGTGGACGACGCGGTCTGCGCGTGAGCGCGACGTTTGGCGCATCGGCGGCGCCCACCAGAGGGCGAACGAACCTGTTAGCTCAAAAACGCATGGCCAACGCGACCCCGGTAATCGTCATCAGCCACTTCACGGCCTCGAGCGCCCCCGACTCCCGATTGCGATGTGCGGCCCACAGCGGGTAGCTGACCTGCTTGCGGGAGAAGTCGTCGTAGTCGATGGGGCTCATGCCGGCCGCCATGAACGCAGAGAGGTCGTAGGACGCCGTCGGTGTCGGCGCGCTCGTGGCGCTTGAGGAGGTCTTTCGCGTCTCCCTTGACGAACTCGGTGCCGCGGTGCAGCGCCTTGCCGGTGGTCGTATCGATGACCTTCGAGGTCACCACCCACTCGCCGTTGACGAAGCCGACGCGCATCGAGAGGACGCTCTCGACGCCGAGCGCTCCACCAATCTCGGCAAAGCAGGAGACCTCGTCACAGCCGAGCAGCTCCTTCTGCTTCTCGAAGCTCAAGAGCGCGTTGAGGTCGTCCTGCCCCACGACCTCGTGGCGCGACGCGCGGGCTGTTGCCGTGAGCACGGCGTCGTTGAGGATGCGCACCGGTACGTCGGCGTTCGGCTCCAGCTGTACGGGCAGCACGGCGAGTCTGGCAGGGCCCGCGGCGGCCCACACCCACCACAACGCGCAGGTCAACGGCGTCATGCAGCACCTTCGGGCTTGACGATGAGCCCAAGCACGACGCCGCCCAAAGTCGCCTCGGCGACGCTGCCTGCGAACCAGCCGATGGCGAGGGTGTACGGTATGGGCATCACCGAGTAGCTGCCGTAGCCCATGGAGATGCCGGTGCCGATGCCGAAGACGAGCCCGTAGAGCGTGGCGGTGCCGAGGCTCTTGGGCGAGACGAAGCGCGCGTAGATGGCGACGAAGGCCGCGGCGGCGATGAGCACCGTGGCGTACATCAGGCCCATCTTCATCTCGCCCATCGGCCGCCACAGCTCCGGCGTCGCGGCGTAGACGCTGCCGAGCATCAGGCTGTGGATGACGAAGTCGAGCAACGACCAGGTGACGAACACGGCGACGATGGCGATTGACGCTCTCAACATGGTGGCCCCCTTGAGGTTGAGATCCAACGGCATCGCTCGATAAAGCACGGGCTCGTGCGCTTGGCAATCACCTTCCCTAGCTGCGCTGCTGATGCTCCTCGACGAGGCGCTCGACCACCTCCGGCTCGGCGAGCGTCGTCAGGTCGCCGAGCTCGGTGTACTCGGAGGAGGCGATCTTGCGCAGAATGCGGCGCATGATCTTGCCGGCTTGTAGGCGAAACTAGCGGTGCTTGACCAGCTCTTTTCGCGAGACACGCGGCGTCGCGACTCCGAAAGCTCACCGCCAGCGGCGTGCACGTAACAAGACTGCGAGCTCGGGAGCCCACAGCCGAGGGCCCAACACGTCGCGAGCACGACGACCACGCGCACCCGTATCGTTGCGGAGCTTCTCCGCGCTCATCACATCGACCCAGCAGGCAGCCACACACCTTCCACGTCACATGACTACGGCGGCTCGGTCTCCCGCGCCATCGACGCCAGCATCGCACGCAAGACACCGGCATCATGGAACACTGCGATCTGCTGCATCCCGCGCTGACGACACCGCGGGCAAACGGCAATGTCGATCTCGAATACCTTCGTCAGAGCCTGCGCCCATGAGAGCCGGTAGCGATGCGTGTGCGGAGTGTCGCCGGTCCCCTCGCTGCTCTGCACCTGCGGTGTCTCGGGGGGAGTCGGCACGACCATTCGGCGCAGGTTCGAGCGAGGCGCCCAGACGCCAAAATATCTCGTAGTATGAACCCGCGGCGGCGGCACGAGGAGCGCGAGACGACCGAAGAGCTCCTCGCCGCTCACCACGATCGCGCTCGTGCCGTTGTCCCACGCACGCTTGAGCTTGATGACGTACTTGCCCTCTTCGGTGCGCGTCAGCCGGTCGTTCGACAGCGGCGGACGTAACAGATAGCGACACAGCACACCCGCGATCGAGGCTGAGGCGAGTCCCGCCAAGAGCGGTTGCTCCTGAGCCAGGCGGTCTTCGCCGGGGTCCGCGTCGACCCACTGTCCGCGTTTCTTCAACAGCTTGACGGTGCGCTCGCACACCGACCACGCCACGGCTGCAAGCTCGGCGTTGCTCGGTGCGGGTAGGGCGTGAAAGGTCGGCTGGGCATCCGGTGAGCTCTGCACCCAGACGCCGTCGGCGACCAGCGCGTGCAGGTGCGGCGCAAGTCCCAAGGCCGAGTTGAAGCGCTGCGGAACGCACACTCCGCCCGCTTCGATGCGCGCGCCGTCGGGCACGCTGAGCTCGCGGCGAGCGACCAGGCGAAGGTGCGCGAAGACCGCGTGCACGAAGATGCGGACCACGTGGGCGAGTAGCTCGGCGTCGTAAGCAAGCAGGTAGCGCACCGGTGGCGGAACGGTGATGACCCACTGGCGCACGGGGACGTCCGGGATGACGTTGGTGCACAGGT
>CAYHNK010000232.1:0-7843 GCA_964357695.1 uncultured Bdellovibrionales bacterium
CAACGCGCCACCCGCGACCCCCTGACCGGCCTGCTCAACCGCGATACCTTCGAGGAGCAGGCGCGACAGATGCTGGCCAGCGAGATGCAGACCTTCACCCTGCTGTACGCGGACCTCGACCATTTCAAGCTCGTCAACGACTCGGCCACCCACGTGGCGGGCGCACGCGCGGCGCCGGGCTCGACGAGCTCGGCGAGCGGTCCCTCGGCAGCAACCGCCTCGGAGCCAGCCTCGGCAAGCCAGTCGGTGAGCGGCCCCACGAGGGTACGCGGCAGCGCCTGCGGCACGCCGTCGTGGCGCCACACGACGAGCTGGCGGGCCCACAGCGTCACCAGGGAGCCGTCACGTAGTCGCGTCATGAAGCGGAGACTACACCATCGCCGCAGGAGGCTCCAACGATAGGAACAAAGTCGCGCCCGAGCTGCGCGCGCAGCGCCGCGCCCTGTCGTTCCCAGAGCGCTGTCAGCCCGAGCAGGCCTGCGAGGCGCTCGTAGCTCGTGGCGACTCGTGTGGGTAGGTCCGCGACATCGTGCACGAGGCTCGTACGCCAACGCTCGCGACATGTGCAGTGATAATCACGCAGGGGCGCAAAGGCCTCAAGAGTCTGCGCCGCGTGGTACGCGTCGAGCATCCGCAAGACGCGGCTCTCACATCGAGGACAGGTGGTGGCGTGATGGCGAAACGACTCACCAAAGTAGTTGCGATACCACGCGGTCGTCGTACAGGCGAAGAGCTCGGGGCCGAGGCGCTCGAAGGCATCGATAAGTGCCCACAGCGAGGGCGAGCGATAGAGACCAAGGTCGAAGAGCTTGGCGAGCAGCGTGTGCTCTTTCACTTGCAGCGGGTAGAGTACCGCGTGGTCCGCGCCGTGTGCGAGCGCCCAGCGTACCGTCGTCACGGCATCGTCGATCGCTTCCACTGGCGTCAAGAACGCGGTGCCGAGCGACACGTTGGCGATGACTTCGATGCCATGGGCACCCAAGATTGCGGCCGCCGCGGCAAAGCGCTCGGGGTCACTGCCCTTGTTGACGCAGTAGCGTTGCACCCACGGGTTCGCCGACTCCAGGCCGAGCATGACCGCAATCTTCTTGCCCGCAAGCTGGGCCGCTGTGTCGGCGACGATGTCGTCGTCGACCGTCTCGGCGCGTGTCTCAAACAAGAGATTCGGGACGGGAATATCGCGCAGGCGCGCGAAGATCTGTTGGCGCGCCGCGACGGGCACCTCACGCGCATCGAGCATGCTACCGGAGGGCGACACCTCCAAATACGTGAGTGCATCGAGAGGTAGCGCCGCGAGGCCCTGGTCTACGGCGCCGACCATGGTCTCGACTGACACGCGTGGCCCCTGACCATAGTCACACATGGTGCATGCGTCCCACGAGCAGCCGCCGGTAATGAACCACAGCTGCGCCATGCGGCCGCCGGGGAACATTTCGCTGCGCAGCACGTACGGGTAACGGGCGGTCAACTGCGGCCGCTGACGGCGGACCGCGGCCATGGCGGCACTGAGAAATGGGTTGTTGTGCCTGGCCAGCGCGGGCGCCATCGTCTGCCTACGCCGCCTTTGCCGGGCCGAGCTCCCCAGGAGGAACGAACTGGGCCGTCATGGCCTCGATGAGTCCGTGGCGCTGCGTCGCCCACATCGCTTCGAGGCCGAGAGCCACGGCCACGCGATCGTAGCCATCGATGATGCGCTCGACTGGCGGCCGCGCAGGCTCGTCGAGCTGAGCGCGCCAGCGCTCACGACAGCTGCACCGGTACGATAGCAGCGGCGCCATCGACTCCACGCTCTGTGCAGCCCGATAGCCGTCGAGCAGGCGCAACACACGCGCCTCGCAGCGCGGACAGGTCGTCACCGTCTCCCGAAACGTGTCGTTGTAGTAGTTGCGATACCACGCAATGGGCGTGCGCGCGTAGTACTCCTCGCCGAGCTGCGCGAGCGCTTCGACGAGCCCCCACAGCGATGTCGCTCGATGCAGTCGGAGGTCGGTGAGGGTCGCTAGCACCGTGTGCTTTTTGACCTGGAGCGGATACACCACGGCGCTGTCGGCACCATGGTCGAGCGCCCAGCGCACGGTCGCCACCGTGTCGGCGATGGCCTCGCGCGGCGTCAAGAAGGCAGTGCCGAGCGAAATATTGGCGATGACGAAGATGTCGTGCCGGCGCAGGATCGCCGCTGCGTCCACGAAGCGCTGGGGGCTGCTGCCCTTGTTGACGCAGAAGCGCTGCACCCAGGGATTGGCGGACTCGAGCCCCAGGTTCACGTGGACCATCTTGCCGCGCAGCAACTCGGCGACCTGCGCAACGGCCTCCTCCGTAACCGTCTCGGCGCGGGTCTCGAATTCGACGACGGGTATCGGGGCATCCCGCATGAGCGCGAGGATGCCACAGCGTGCCTCCAGAGGGACCTCGCGCGGGTCGAGAAAGCTGCCGGACGGCGAGACGAGCAGGATGTCGACGTGTTGCTCGTGCAACCGAGCGACGCCGCGTGCGACCGCCTCGATCATCGTCGGCGCATCGACACGCGGTCCCCTGCCGTAGTTGCACATGGTGCAGGCGTCCCACGAGCAGCCCCCGGTGAGAAACCACAGTTGCGCGTACCGTCCCCACGGCAACGCCTCGAATCGAACGTCAAACGGCTTGTCGGTGCCGTACAGGGGCCGAGCGCGATTGACAGCGGCCATGGCGGCCGTCAGGAAGGGGTTGCTGTTCTCGGCCAGAGCCACGGGCATCGCGAGCTCGCTTTCGGGGGAGGCGTGTGGGCTATGCTAGCAATGGCGCCACGCGCTGTCGACATGCTACAGGGTTGGCGCATGGCGCTGCATGGGAACGAGAGCTGGGACGTCGTCGAGCGCCTCGGCGGCGGCTCCCTATGCGTCAATGAGCTCGTGCGGGCGCGCGACGGCCGCGTGGCGGTGCGGCGACAGCTACGCGCGGAGTACCACAGCGATCGTGCGCGGCGCTTGATGGTGCGCGAGGAAGCAGAGCTGCTCCTCAGCCTTGCTCACCCCAACTTGCGTCGTTGCTTTAGCTTTCGTGACGAGCCGCCGACCCAGCTGCTCGAGCACATCGACGGTGCCGATCTGGGCTCATTTCTCGCCGTCATGCGCGAGCGGGGTCAGCGCTTCGAGCCGGAGCGGGCGCTCGATGTCGTCGGCCAGCTCGCACCCGTGCTCGCCTACCTGCACGACCACCACGTCTGGCATCTCGACGTCACCCCGGACAACGTGCTCATCGAGCGGTCCGGGCGCGTCGTGCTGTGCGATCTCACGCGCGGGCAGTGGCCTACGCGAGAGACCATGATCGTGCGCGAGGCCATCCCGCATAAGATCGGCTACACGGCGCCGGAGCTATGGAATCGGGCCCCGGGCGGCGCCCCCCCCGCCGGCTACCAACTTGGCGTACTGCTGTGGGAAATGCTCGCCGGCACGTCACCGACTTTTGTCGTGGAGCCGCGGCTGGGAGCCCCCCTGCCCCCGCTCGTGCCCCTCGTGCGACTGCGAGATGATCTGCCGACGCCCTTGTTTGCACTCGTGCACCAGCTCACCTCCCGCGAGCCGCGGGCACGCCCCACGAGCGGCGACGACATCGAGCGGCTTATTCGCCGTGCGCGCGCCGGGTAGTCGTCGGCGCCACGATACGCATGCTGTAGAACGAGCGGTAGACGAACACCAGCGCGAGCGCCAAGAAGACAAACGCCAAGGCCACGCTGACGCTGCGATTCATCTCGATGGCCAGCTCGACCGCCAAGAGGCCAAAGAGTGTCGTGAACTTGATGATCGGGTTCATGGCCACCGAGGAGGTGTCCTTGAAGGGATCGCCGACCGTGTCACCGACCACCGTGGCGGCATGCAGCGCCGTGCCCTTCTCGTTCAAGTCGACCTCGACCACCTTCTTGGCGTTGTCCCAGGCGCCGCCCGCGTTGGCCATGAAGATCGCCTGATACAAACCGAAGATGGCGATGGAGATCAAATAGCCAATGAACAGGTAGGGCTCCATGCAGGCGTAGGCGAGCGTCGCAAAGAACACTCCGAGAAAGATATTGAACATACCGCGCTGGGCGTAGCGCGTGCAGATCTCGACCACGTTCTTGCTATCCGTCGTCGACGCCTTGGTCACCGAAGCATCGAGGCGGATGTTCGCCTTAATGTACTCGACGGCGCGGTAGGCACCCGTCGTCACCGCCTGCATCGAGGCGCCGGTGAACCAGTAGATCGTGGCGCCGCCGGCGACGAGGCCGAGCAAGAACGGCGGGTGCAGGATCGACAGCTTCTCGAGATCGGTCGTCAATCCGTGGGTGAGCAAGAAGATGATGGAGAAAATGAGCGTCGTCGCACCCACCACCGCTGTGCCAATGAGCACTGGCTTCGCCGTGGCCTTGAAGGTGTTGCCGGCGCCATCGTTTTGCTCGAGGAAGCGCTTGGCGCGATCGAAGCTCAAGTCGAAGCCGAAGTCGCGCTTTACCTCCTCTTGGATGCCGGGCAGGGTCTCGATGGTGGACAGCTCGTAGACCGACTGGGCGTTGTCGGTGACCGGACCATAGGAATCGACCGCGATGGTCACCGGCCCCATGCCGAGAAAGCCGAAGGCCACGAGCCCGAAGGCGAACACGGCCGGAGCCACCATGAGGTCCGCGAGCCCGAAGGCGCTGATGCCGTAGCCGAGGGCCATGAGGAGCAAAATGATGCCGCCCAGCCAAAAGGCGCTGAAGTTGCCGGCCACAAGTCCCGAGAGCACGTTGAGGGACGCGCCGCCTTCGCGCGACGCGGTGACCACCTCACGGACGTGGCCGCTCGTCGTCGAGGTAAAGACCTTGACGACCTCGGGGATAAGTGCGCCCGCGAGCGTGCCGAGGCTGATGATCCCCGAGAGCTTCCACCACAAGGTGCCATCGCCGAGCTCGGCGATGAGCAATTGCGAGACGCCAAAGGTCACGGCAATCGATACGATCGAGGTAAGCCACACGAGGCTGGTGAGCGGCACCTCGAAGTCCATTTCATCGGCACGGCCGTAGCGGGCCTTGGCGATGGCCTCGTTGATCCAATACGACGCGGCGCTGGTCACGACCATCATGACGCGCATCGAGAAGATCCACACGAGCAGCTGCACCTGCACCACGGGATCTTTGACGGCCAGCAAGATGAAGGTGATGAGCGCGACGCCCGTGACACCGTAGGTCTCAAAGCCGTCGGCCGTCGGGCCAACCGAGTCGCCCGCGTTGTCGCCCGTGCAGTCCGCGATGACGCCGGGATTGCGCGCGTCGTCCTCTTTGATCTTGAAGACGATCTTCATGAGGTCGGAGCCGATGTCGGCGATCTTGGTGAAGATGCCGCCGGCCACGCGTAGCGCCGCGGCGCCGAGTGACTCACCCACCGCGAAGCCGATAAAACACGGCCCCGCGTAGTCGCCCGGGACAAAGAGCAAGATCGCAAGCATGATGAGCAGCTCGGTGCTGATGAGCACCATGCCGATGCTCATACCGGCCTTGAGCGGAATGGCGTACGTCGCAAAGGGCTTGCCGCGCAGGCTGGCGAAAGCCGTGCGTGAATTGGCGAAGGTGTTGACGCGGATGCCGAACCAAGCAACCCCGTAGCTGCCGAGGATGCCGACGAGACTGAAGGCGAGGATGATGAGCACCTTGAGGGGCTCGTAGTGCCGCAAGTAGCCGAAGTAGACGACGATGATGGTGCCGATAAACAGCTCGAGCACCAGCAGCAGCTTGCCCTGCGTGAACAGGTACGTCTTGCAGGTCTCCCAGATGAGCTCGGAGATCTCGGCCATGGCCCGGTGCACCGGCAGCCCGCGCAGCTGCACGTAGCTCACGAGCCCAAAGACAAAGCCGAGGGCGCAGACAAACAGACCACCCACCAAGAGGTTGTGGCCGCTCACACCCAGAAAGTCCACGGAGCCGAGATCGGGGAGTATGAGATCCGCCTCCCCAGCGTGTGCGCTACGTCCAGGGAGCATCCAGCCAAGCAGGGCAACCAGTGCGCCACCCACGCGATTCCACCCAGCAAAGCCATGCCTCATGATCCGCACTCTCCTCCCAAGGTTCGTCGAAACCGTGGTCCATAGCACCCGTCGCCGCACCGTGTCGAGGGGGTTGTTGCGCGTGCGCGCGTAAGCGGCGGTGGCATCACACGCGTGCTTTGTGCTAGCATCGCCGTCCCATGAACACTCCCAAGCTCATCATTTCTTTGCCGTACGACATGTGCACTGCCACGAGCCTTGGCGTTGACGGGCTCGCGGGGCACAACAGCCCGGGATCGGGTCAGGTTTTTCATAGCCGCGCTATCTTCGTCGATCTGAAGCTCGACAAGGGCAAGCCCGGCTTCACGTTCCGCGATGAGGGCGGCTGGCGCGACGCGAAGGCCGATACCGAGACGGCGCTCGCCGAGTGCGAGACCAAGCGCACCAAGACTGCGCTATCGAACAGCGCCTTCAATGTCGTGCCGATGGATGCTTTTGAGAGCGTCTCGCTCGTGAAGACAGGGGGTCACGTGCTGACCCTCGAAAGCGCGGGCGAGCTGTTTCGCTTCCGCAACCACGCCTGGCGTCTCAACATGTCTCCCGACGACTTGGCCGAGGCCGCAGGCCTGCCGCGACAACCCAGCCGGCAACCGCGCTGCTACATGGTGTTCGCGCCGGTGGAGCTTGTCATCCTCTCAAACCTCACGCCCGAAGAGTACGCGTGGTATGCGACGCACCGCGCCGGCAAGCTCTTTCGGCAGGTGATGTTTACCGAGATCAAGCCCAACCTGCGTGATCTTGCCGCCGAACAGACCGTCGACGAGGCGCGGGACGCGCTGTCGCGCTCGCCGTCCAAGAAGACCAAGACGGTATTCCACGGCAGCGCCATCGACAAGGTGCCGTTTACCGCGTGGATTGGCTTCGGAGCGAACGACCAAGGCGGTCTCTACTGCGCCGATCGCGACCATCTACGCCTGTGGCGCTTCCCGGCCAAGATCCCGTCGAGCTGGGCCAAAGCAGACGGCTAGGCGGTCATCGCCCTCAAGCTACAGTCCGAGTAGCCACGCGAGCGGGTAGTACACCCCGGCGCCAACCGCGGCCGCTGCCGGAATGGTGAGCAGCCAGGCCCACAAGATGCGGCCGGCAACGCCCCACTTGATGCCAGACAAGGTGCTCGTCGCGCCAACGCCGATGATGGAGCCGGTGATGGTGTGCGTCGTCGACACAGGGATGCCCGCATGCGTCGCGCCAAAGAGCATGATGGCGCCACCGGTCTCGGCGCAAAAGCCGCCGACGGGCCGGAGCTTGGTGATCTTCATGCCCATCGTCTTGACGATGCGCCAACCGCCAAACGCCGTACCGAACGCCATGGCAACATGACACGAGACGATGATCCACAACGTGTTGGGATCGGTGAGCGAGAGCATCGTCGTCTTGCTCATGTGACCCGAGGCGACGAGGACCGCGACGATGACGCCCATGGTCTTTTGCGCGTCATTGCCACCATGGCCAAGCGAGTAGAGCGCGGCGGAGACGAGCTGTCCGCGGCGAAAGATGCGATCGACCATGGCCGGGCGTGTGTGGCGAAAGATCCAGTACACAGCGACCATGAGAAAAAATCCGAGCACCATGCCGATGAGCGGCGCGAGGGGGATGAACTTGACGGTCTTGAGCAGATACTCGAGCTTGAGCGAGCCGAGCCCCGCATGGGCAACGCCGGCACCTGCAAATCCACCAATCAGCGCATGCGACGAGCTCGTCGGCAGGCCCCACCACCAGGTGAGTAGATCCCAGACGATGGCGCCGACGAGTCCGGCGAGCACCACCCACACATACGCGGGCTCGCCACCCTTGATGTCGACGATCTTGCTGA
>CAYHNK010000233.1:0-7842 GCA_964357695.1 uncultured Bdellovibrionales bacterium
GCCAGCAACAGCGCATCGCGCCTGGGGTTGTACAGCTTCCTGTCGGTGCTGATGCTGCTCGGCGGCGTCGGTGGCGGTGGCGTGGCCGTGTGGTACGTCAGCCATCGCCTCGGTGCCCCTGAGGGGAAGGCAGCACCAGTCGTCGCCGACGCCGAGCCACAAGAGCGAGCCGCGGAGCCCGCGACCGAGCCCGCGACGGAGCCTGAGGTCGCCAAGGCGGCGCCGACCGAGCCGACGCCAGTCACAAAGCCGGACAAGCGCGAGAGTGCGAAGACCGCCAAGGTGCCTTCTCCCCCGCGCACTGAGAAACCCACCAATCGTCCCGCCACGGCCGAGCCGACGGCTAAACCGCAGCCAAAGCCTCCCGCGGCAGGCGGCGCTTCGAGTGAGGACATCGCGTTTCGCCTTGGGCTGGCCAACAAGCTGCTGCAAAAGCGTGACTTCAAAAAAGCGATCGAGGTGTGCCAGGAGGTCCTCGGCATGGACCCGCGCAACGGCCAGGCTTACCGAACGCTCGGTATCGCCTACTCGAGTCTCGGAGCGAAAGCGCCAGCGTGCGAGTCGTACCGCCGCTATCTGCGATTTGCGCCGGGGGCTCCCGATCGCGCCCAGATCGAAGGCCTGCTTCAGTCCTGTCAGTGAGGCGGCGCGCCGCGGTGCTGCGCGTAGGCCTCAGCGAACAGCTGTCGCATCATGCCGGCAATGATCGGGCTCCAGTTGGCATCGGCCCGATATAGCGGTCGCAACGCCGCCTCCATCTCGCGCGCGGTCGAGAAGCGCTTGTTGGGGTTGGGTGCCATGGCGTGCTCAATCACCGCCTCGAGCTCATGCGGAATGGACGATAGGATGTCACGCGGCCGGCGCTTCTTACCGCGCACGATGCGCTCGAGCAGGGCGGCGTCGTCACTCTTGTTGTCGATAAAGGGGTGGGTGCCGGTCAGTAGCTCGTAGAGAATGACGCCGCAGGCGTAGACGTCGGCGCGCCGGTCGATGGGGCGATCGAGCACATGCTCAGGCGCCATGTAAGGCACCTTGCCGAACGCGCCACGATTGGCGGCGCTGCCGTCCAGGGCTTCGAGATGGGCGACGCCGAAGTCTGACAGCTTGATGACGCCGTCAAAGGTGATGAGGATGTTGTCGGGAGTGACGTCCCGGTGCACCAAATTCAACGGCGCACCGGCGGCTGTGGTCAAGTCGTGCGCGCATTGCAGGCCGGCGAGCAGCGTGCAGACGATGTGCAGCGAGATCTCGTACGCCACGAGCTGCTGGTCGCCAACCCGCTGGAGCAGCTCGCCGAGGCTGCGGCCGGTGATGAGCTCCATGACCAGGAACAGCCGACCGTGCTCGTCGAAACCGGTCTCGTAGTTGCGCACGATGTTGGGATGGACCAACATGCGGCCGATATCCGCTTCGCTCGCAAATAGCTGCGCGAGATCCGGTCGCTTGTGCCACTTGTCCCGCAGGCGCTTGATGGCCACCATCGGCGCCGGCCTGCCATCGTCGGGGCGCGCGCAATACACTTCCCCCAGGCCGCCGACACCGATGCACGCGAGCACTTCATACTTGCCAATGCGTTCCTTCTGCGGCGCCGTCACGTTGTGTCTCTACAGGGTCGTGAACTCGGCAGTGACGTCGGCAGCGAGCTGCGTGCCTGCGACGTCGGCGATGTCCGTCGACAGCGTCACGCGGTGGCGGCTCGCGGCGGCGAGCGGCGTCGTGGGGGTGAGCACAAGCGTCTGCCCGTCGTCACTCAAGGCGAGCGTCGCGTCGACCGGTGCCAGCGCGTCGCCTTGGCCATCGAGCGGCGCTAGCGAGCATGAGCTGGCTATGGCCGTGCTGACATCGATCGGGCGCGAGAAGGTCGCCATCACGGTGGTGCTCGGATCGATGGCGATGGCGCCGTGTGACGGAGCGATGCTGATCACCAACAACGGCTCGACGACATCGACCTCGACCGCGTTGCAGTTTGCCGTCGCGACGCCGAACAGTGCCGCCAGGCTACCGACGACGAGGCTGCTTGCCACGCTTTTTCGCGCGCTTGGACTGTTTGGATTGCTTAGAGGGCTTGTCCGCCGGGACAGATTCTGTGGCAGCGCTTTCGGGGGCACGAACGTCATGGGGCTCCTCGGGTGGATAGCGTAGCACCGTCACCTCGATGCGCGTATTCGGTTTGGCACCACGCTGCGGCTTCTTTGGCTGGCTACGGCCAAACGCGTGCACTGTCAACTGTGTCTCAGGGACGCCGAGCTTGTCGCGCAAGTAGGTGAGCATCGCGTCCGCGCGCTGTTCGGCGAGGGTTTGCAGCATGACGTCCGTGATGTTCTTACCCGGCGCGTCGACGTGGACGTCGAGGCGCACTTCGAGCTCCGGCAGCGCTTTGAGCAGGGCGCCGAGTTGATCGAGCGAGCGTTTCGTCTTCGGCAGCACGGTCTGCTTCACCTTCGGGTTGGGCGGGAACACCGTCGCGAGAACGTAGGTGCGCGGGCGATAGAGCTCACGCAGCATCTTCTGCTGCGGTGCCTTCAGCCCCTTGAGTAGTGGCTGCGGCGGTTGTTTGGCCGGCGGCGGTGCGGCTGCGGCGAGCTGACCGGTTGTGGCGTCGGACGGCGGCGCCGGCTCGTCCGGGAGCGCGGGCAAGCTTGCGCCCTCTTGCGACGCATCGACCGGTGGCGCTTCGGAGCCGATGACCAGAGGCGGCTCTTCAGGTGACTCCTTGATTTCGGGGAGCGCCGGCACCGCGCCGAAGCTATCGCCGCTGCCAAGGTCCGGCAGGGAGGGCAGTGCCTCGCCCCCAGCGGTCGGACCGTCGGCACCGAGCTCTGGGAGGGCCGGCAGGGCCGCACCCGCAGGTGCCGGGGAGCCCGCCGGCATGGAGGGCAGACTCGAAGACGGTGTTGCCAGACGCGGCGCCGCGCTCGCGGCGTCCGACCGAGTCGATACGCCTAAAGACTCGACGAGACTCGCGACCATGGCCGCGTCCGGACGTTCGCCTCGCTGCAACACCGCGTATGCCTTGGCGCACAGGCCGCGCGTCGCCACGGCTTCGTCGCGCACGTCGAGCAGCTCAGCGACCGTTGCTTCGACCGCCTGTTGCACGATCATGCCTGGCGCCGTGGGGATCGCGAAGGCGCTCTGGAAGTCGAAGTTGCTGGTGGTGCTCGTCCATACGACGCGACCGTTGTCGGTGGCGACCAGGCGCGCGGAAAAACCGACCACCGGCTCGGCGGTCCAGGTGCGGGTCGTGAGATCCTCGCGTCCGAGCTCGGACACCGAGCCGATGAGCACCCCTTGGACGCCGAGCAGCTCGCCATAGCGCTTGGCGACCTCGGGGCTGTTGGCCGCCTGCGCCGGAGCGCCGAGAAGGCCCAGCAGCTGTGTCGTCTCGGTCGGTAACAGGGCGTTGTAGCGCTCCGAGGTGAGTAGTTGACCAGCGAGTGCCTGGGCGATCGTGTCGCCCGCCTCCGGCGCCGGTGTATAGTTCTGAAACGGCAGCACGGCGATGCAGTCCATGCGCCGCACGGCGTCGCGATCGAGCACGCCCTGGCGCACCTTGAGACCCGAGCCGCAGCCGAGGGTCGCGAGCCACAGCCCCAACCATGCCGCTTGTCGAAGTTTCATCCGGCCACCACCTCGCCCAAGGCCGCGGCGATCTCGTCCGCGACATCTTGGGCCAGATCGGAGAGTGACACCCCGTCGTAAGAGCCGAGCTGTCCGTCGGCAGCATCGACCGTGGCGCCCCACAGGACGTTGCCGGTGGCGCTGCCGATGAGCCGCAGAGTGACGCCAAGAGAGGGCGTGACGATGCCTGCTCCCGGCTGCGCATTGGGGCCGTACTCAAAGGAGGTGACCTCGCCGACGAGCACAGCGTCGACGCCGAGTGACTCGCCGACCTTGGTGGCGCTCCAGCGCTCCGCCTGCGCACTGCTCGCCCCCGTGGCCTCGACCACTTGCACCTCGCCGCGTCGGCGCAGCGCATTGACGAGCGCAGCGGTCAAGGTGGGTCCCGCCTGGGGCGCGTGCGCCATACTGGCCAAGGGGATGACCGCCAGACGGCGCACGGCCTTGGTGCCGGTCGGCAGGCCCGTCGTCGTGTGGATGTCAATGCGGGCACACGTGCCGCAAGCAAGCAGTACACCGATCACCAACCACGCTCGGAGCTTCATGAGCAGTGCGACTCCTTCGCGCTTCAATACGGATCTAGAGTAGCATAGCGTGAGCCGCGGCACCGTGTAGAATGTTGCGATGGAGGTTTTGTGAAAAGCGCGATCTTCTTCTTGTCATTGTCTGCCGCGATCGCCGCGTGTGGTCGCTCCGCAACGCCCACGTTACCGCCCGCGGCCGACGCCGGGGACGATCAGCTCGTGCCGCGCAGTGGTGTCGAGGTTGTGCTCGACGGCACAGGTAGCCGCGATCCCGAAGGCGGCGCGTTGCTCTACGCCTGGCGACAGCTCACCTTGCCGGTAGGCAGTACGATCGTGCTCGACGATACCGCGATTGCGACGCCGCGCTTTACTCCGGACGTGCCGGGTTTGTTCGTCTTTGCGCTCACGGTGCAAAGCGGCGATCGCGTGTCGATGGCCGACGTGACGAATGTGCGGGTGCTCGACGGCACCTTCGATCACGATGGCGACGGCATCACGACGGGTGTGGAGGATGTCAGCGGCACCGACCCCTTTGACGATGATACGGACGACGATGGGCTCATCGACGGTGCCGAGGATCTCGACGCCGACGGCATCGCCGATGCGGGCGAGACCGACCCGCAGCTCGTCGACAGCGACAGCGACGGTATCCAAGATGGCACCGAGCGCGGCCTCGTTGCGGGCGCCACCGGGACCGATCTCGGGGTCTTTATCCCCGACGCCGATCCCAATCCGCTCACGACCACCGACCCGCTCGATCCGGACACCGACGCCGGCGGCTTCATCGATGGCGCGGAAGACGTCAACGCCAACGGCCGTGTCGACGCGGGCGAGGGTGATCCGAACGACTACGATGACGACGACCTCGACGGTGATGGCCTTGTGAACGGCGACGAGATCGCATTTGGCACCCGGGTCGACGACGCCGACACGGACGACGACGGGCTCTACGATGGCTGCCCAAGCGGCGTTGCGACGCGCCTGTGCGAGGACAAGAACAACGATGGTGCCTTCGCGCCAATGGGCTCCGACGGCAGCATCAACACGGACGCGGATAACGAGACCGATCCCCGGCTCGCCGACACCGATCGCGACGGCATCCTCGACGGCACCGAGCTGGGTGTTGCATGGAGCGACGTTGGCCCGGACACGCTGCCGGAGGCGTTTCGCGCCGATCAGGATGCGAGCACGACGACGAGCGCGCTCAGTGAGCTCAAGAGCTCCGATGCGGCGTCGATACTCTATTCGGCACCGGTGGGGGGCGTTCGATGTGCGGGTGACGGCATTGAGGACATCGACAAGAACGGCCGACTCGACCCTGGCGAGACGGATCCGCGCGTCGTCGGTGACGAGGATTGTGGCGATCTCGATGGCGACAAGGTCATCAATCAGCGCGAGTGGTGGCTTGGCACCGATGCGATCGATCGAGACAGCGACGACGATGGTCTCCCCGACGGCCTCTTCAGCAGCGTCTTCGGCGAAGATCGCAACTTGAACGGTGTCGTCGATGCTGGCGAGACCAACCCCACGCAAATCGACACCGATCGTGACGGGCTACAAGATGGCACCGAAGGCAACGGCGCGACCGCGGGCGGGCTCACCGTAGGCGTGCCGGCGTCCACGCCCATTCTCGGCACCGACACTAATCTCTTTGTCGCCGATGTTGATACGAGCACCTTTCCGGCGGCGCACAATACGAGTCCGCTCATCTCGGACTACGACGGTGGTTGCGACGCCGACGGCATCGAGGACGCAGACCGCAATGGGCGGGCGGATGGCGGCGAGACGATCGCGTGGAGCCTCGCCGATGACAGTTGCCAAGCGCCGCTGCCGATTGGCACCGATACGGACAGCGACGGCCTGACCGACGCCATCGAAACGACGCTTGGTACTTCGGACGCCGATGTCGACAGCGACGACGACGGGCTCTACGATGGCCCCGGCGATTCCAAGCAGTGGCTGAGCCAGTGTGAGGACTGCAATGCAAACGGCATCGTCGATCGCGGTGAGACCGATCCCAATGCCGCCGACACCGACGGCGACGGCATTCAGGACGGCACCGAGCGCGGGGCCACGAGCGGCACGGCAGACACCGGCGCCGGGTTCGTCGCCGACGCCGATGCCTCGACGACGACGCTTGCGACCTGGATCTGTTGCGAGCCGAGGGACGCCGCCTGCGCAGCGGGCACGGCGGCGAGCTGCTTCTCTTGGGATCGCGATCCACGCGACACCGATGGCAGCGGGCTGGGCGATGGCGACGAGGACGCCGACCACAACGGACAGGCGGACGTCGGTGAGACCGACCCCAATTGGCGCGCAGACGAAGCGCGCCTCGCAGATGTCGATGGCGATGGGCTCAACGCGGCACAAGAGTGGTTGCTCGGCACAAATCCCCTCGATGCCGACAGCGACGACGATGGCCTCTCGGACGGTTGCGAGATCGATCCGCTGTGTCCGGCCGCCGCTCCGGCGCTCACCGACCCACTCGCCTGGGACAGCGATCGCGACGGGATCCAGGATGGCACCGAGCTCGGTCTGACCGTCGCCGATGTCGGGCCCGACACAACGCTGTTCGTTGCAGGCACGAGCGCCGGCTTCATTCCGGACGCGGATCCCGTAACGACCACGAGTGCCCTATCGTTTGACAGCGATGGACCTGCGGCGGGGGCAATCTACTGCGCCTTGCCGGACGGCTTTGAAGATCGCGATCGCAATGGCCTCGTCGGCGCTGGCGACAGCGATCCGGACAACGCGCTCGACGACGACCTCTCGCTCCTGTGGGGTCCGCGGCCGCTAGAGGACGACGACGACGATGGCTTGTGTAACGGCCTCGAGTACGCGCTTGGTACGAAGGCCGACGACGCCGACACCGATGACGATGGGCTCACCGACCGGTGTGAGCTCTTGTCTGATTGTCCGGTGTCGCGCCAGAGCCTCACCGATCCGCTACAGATCGACAGCGACCACGACGGCATCCAAGATGGCACTGAGGTCGGTCTCACCGCGCCGCAGGTGCCCGCGGCGACGCAGACTGGCGTGTGTCCGATCCCGCCGAGTGCCGAGCCCAAATTTTGTCCCGATGCCGATGGCGCGACCACGACCGACCCACGCAACCCGGATAGTGACGCCGGGGGCGTTTTCGACGGCGAGGAAGATCGCGATCGCAATGGCCGCCTTGACGCGGGCGAGCGCGATCCAACGGCATCCAGCGATGGGTGAGCGATTCCTTGCGCGCGAGGCCGATGACAATTTCCTTGAACGTGTGCGCAGGCACGGGTAACCTTTTGTATTGTTTGTTTCGATTCTCTTACGCAGGAGGCAAACCTTCATGAGAGCTCTTGGTCGCGTACTGTTCGCCGTCAGTTTCTTTCTCCTCGCTGCGGCGCCCGCTCGGGCGCAAACGTCGGTCACGCGCACGGCGACGCCACCAGCGACCGCCAATCTGGCACTTAACCTCACCATGAGCTTGCAGGGCGCGGTCGTGCTGTCGCTCGCCGGCAACGCCGTGGCACCGTCAACCAGCTTGACGAATATCGTCGCCGGAACCGGCGCGGATATCGCCTTCGGCAACGTCGATACCGCCTGCTCCAACACGCCCACCACCGGTCAGTGTATCCGCATGACGAACGCCTCGGGCGCCTTCTTTGTCGCCACCGTCGACGCGACGGTTACGGTCTCGGGCGTCGCGGCGGGTACCTCA